>QIKV01000150.1 GCA_003233115.1 Oceanospirillales bacterium | reverse complement strand
ATCTCATCGACTTGCCTGAAGATGGCATCTTTGATGTTCTCATCCTCGGTAGCTGCTTCAAGCACCAGCGCGGAACCTGCGATATCGTCATAGTTGCCTGTGTAGCTGATGCTGGCGCGCATCAATTCCGCGTGATCAGCCCGGAAGGCGTGCGCTTTAACACCGCTGTCGATTTTCTTATCAATACGCGCCCTGGCACTTTCCAGGGCAGCCTCTGCAATATCCACGAGCACCATTTTTACGCCATCAGCGGCGAAAACCTTGGCGAAATGAAGGCAGATATCCGGGCCGATATTGCCGGCACCAATAATGGTAATTTTGGAAAGGCATATATCCTTGAATTGATAGCTCATGTGTTTTTCCTGCTAATAGTTGATGTTCAGTCGTTGCTGTCCGGTGGTTGCCGGCGGACGGTTAACCTGCCGCGTGGCCAATAATTCAATGAGTTCGTGCGCCATTGCCTCACCAAGCTGCTCACTGTCGGCAATGGTGACACTGCGTGCATATATTGCCCCGACGTCATGGCCGATACCAATAGCGAGCAATTCCACAGATGATCTTGCTTCAATCCAGTCGACGACCAGGTGCAGGTGCTTTTCCAGGTAGTCGCGGGTATTGGCTGTCAGGGTCGCATCGTCTGCCGGCACACCGTCTGAAATGACCAACAGTATGCGTCGTTGTTCCACCCGCCCGGCCAAACGGCTGTGTGCCCACAGCAGCGCCTCACCGTCGACGTTTTCCTTGAGCAGATCCGGCCATAGCATGGTAGCCAGCGATTGCCGGGCTCTGCGCCATGGCTCGTCCGCCGTCTTGTAAATAACGTGGCGTAAATCACTCAGTCTCCCCGGGCTGTCCGGCCTGCCGCTCGAGCGCCAGCGTTTACCGGATTGGCCACCGCGCCATTGACGGGTAGTAAAACCCAGTATCTCGGTGCTAACCTGGCATCGCTCCAGAGCCTGGGCGAGAATACTGGTAAACATTGCGGCCAGCGCAATCGGTCGGCCACGCATTGAGCCGGAATTGTCTACCAGGAAGGAGACCACCGTGTCGCGGGTCTGGCTGTCCCGCTCCTGCTTGTAGACCAACGGACTGGTGGGGTCAATGACCAGGCGGGACAGGCGGGTGGTATTCAACAAACCATCATCCAGGTCAAAGGTCCACGCTCTCTTCTGTAACACCCTGAGGCTGTTTTGTAAGCGGTTGGCAAGTTTCATTGCGACCCGCCGGTGTTCGGAAATTTCCTGGTCAAGCTGCCGGCGCAGATGCACCAACTGGCCCTTGCCGATCATATCGCGGGCATGCACCACCTCGTCAAAACGTTTTGTGTATACGTGGTAAGCCGATACATGTGCCGGGCTGTACTCTGCGTCTTCCGGCGGCTCTGGGGAGCCTTCCGTTGGATCCGCCATGAAATCAGGAGGGGATGCGGGTGGTTCTGAATCACGCATTGGCGGGAAAGGAATGACCTGGCCGGACGCACCCGCTTCGGGGTCGTGATCCCCATGGCCCGCTGCTTGCTGGTCATCGCCCTCGCCGTGGTCAGATGTCGCCGGACCTGCGTCCAGGCTTTCCGGCCCATCATCACCACTGCCCTCACCGCCACTGTGGTCAAGTGCGGGCGCTTCCTCCGCATGCTCCGCCGCCACCTCCACCGGTTTCGCCTGTGGCCCTTGCTGCGGGTCATCAACCAGTTCCAGGTCTTCAATCAGGCGCCGCGACTGCCGGGCATAGGCTGCCTGGTTGCCGGCTACCGCGCCAAGCAAGTCAATGCCATTGCCGCTAAGCCGTATAATTTCGTCCTGCCAACGACTGACCAGGCGTTTCGCGGGCGCTGGCAACGGTTTACCCAGCAGGCGGGCCCGAACTGCCAGCACAACTGCATTTGCGAGTGATGTAGCGGCATCCATCTCAAGCACATTGGTGCCACATAACTGGAATTTATAGGCAAACACTGCCAACAGGTTGCCGGCAACGCCGAGCATGGACCGGGCAGCACAGGCCTCGACGCGCAAATCCTCTAGTGCATCATAAAGCGCGTGCGATACAGGCCCCGCCGGCGCCATTGCACGGTGCAAACCGGCGTCGTGGAAGCGAACTTTCATAGCAACCGCGTCACACCTGCCACGAACAGTTGCCAGCTGCTCTGCGGCCATGTTTTCGGCTTCCGCTGGCCACTGAATTGGTATGCTGCCCCCACTATCCTGCTGTGCAGAGAAGTTGAGCCGCAAACCTGGATCACGTGCCAATGCGCGACTGCTGCATGCAAGCGCACGCTGAAACTGTTCAGGTGATGGGCACGCCGCAGGAAGAATCACCGGCCCGCCACATCCGGGTCAATGGCGCTAACCGACCCCGGCAGATCCTGACCGAAACAGCGCTGGTAATATTCAGCCACGACAGGCCGCTCGAGTTCGTCGCAACGGTTCACAAAGGTCACTTTGAATGCGTAGCCGACATCGATAAATATTTCCGCGTTGCGGGACCAGTTGATAATGGTACGTAACGACATGACGGTAGACAGGTCACCCTGCATAAAACCCTGCCGCGTGAGGTTGGCGACCTGCACCATCCTGCTCAATAGCGCACGGCCTTCTTCATTCTGATAGCCGGGTGCCTTGGCCAGTGCGATGTCGAGTTCTTCGTCGTGCGGCAGATAATTCAGCGTGGCGATGATGTTCCAGCGATCCAACTGGCCCTGGTTGATCTGCTGTGTGCCGTGGTAAAGGCCGGTAGTATCACCGAGCCCGATGGTGTTGCTGGTAGCGAATAATCGAAATGCCGGGTGTGGCTGGATGATGCGGTTTTGGTCCAGCAGCGTTAATCGACCTTCAGCCTCCAGTACCCGCTGGATGACAAACATCACATCGGGGCGGCCGGCATCATACTCATCAAACACCAGTGCAGTCGGTGTTTGCAAAGACCAGGGCAGAATACCTTCGCGAAATTCGGTAACCTGTTTTCCATCCTGCAGCACAATGGCATCGCGGCCAATCAGGTCTACCCGGCTGATATAGCTGTCGAGGTTGATACGCACACAAGCCCAGTTCAACCGTGCTGCCACCTGCTCAATGTGTGTGGTTTTGCCGCTGCCGTGATAGCCCTGCACCATCACCCGGGCGTTGTAGGCGAAGCCGGCCAGGATCGCAAGTGTGGTCTCCGGATCGAACCGGTAGGTTTCGTCCGTCACCGGCACATAGTCATTGGCCGATGAAAACATCGGCACCTGCATATCTGAATCGATACCGAACAGGTCACGCACGGCGACCTTTCTATCCGGTAAATTGTCATAGTCGGGGTTTACGTCAGGATTTTTCATACCGCACTACAGCGCGTACCGATATTCGGGTCAGTACTTTTCGAGCTGGCTGGCCAATTCAGCCCACTCCCCGGACAGCATATTCTGAGCCATCGGGTACAGCATACCTTCCTCTTTGATGTTGTGCTGTTGAATCAACATCAGCAGGGTATCGCCGGTATCGAGTGCATCCTCGAGTTCACCGGCATCAATTGAGGCGCTGATCTGGTCGAGCAGACCGCGCATCTGCTGGTGCTCTATTCTCATCATTGCGGTCGGTCCACCACCAGCCATCCCGCTGCGGGATTCAAAGGCCGGAAACAGGACGTCTTCCTCCATCGCAAAATGCCTGCGCATGCCACTTTCGAACTGCTGCCAGGCTTGCGTGGCCAGGGCTGTATCTGCACCGTCGAGCAATTCTTCAACATCAGCCCAGCGGCCATCACAATCCTGGTGATCCTGGGTGAAAAAGCCCGCCAGACCGGCTTCAATGTCTATGACTGTCATAGCTGTCTCCTGTACAGATTCCGCACACGATTCAGGCGGACTCTGGTAAATTTATGTCGGATAGCTTATTTTAACGAAATGTTACAAAATTTGCAGACTTAATGGCTAAAACTGTATCAGATAAATTTGCTGTACTGGGTGGCCAAATACCGGAAATCGTCGATCTTCGGGATCTGGAAGCACCCGGCCCCATGGAAAAAGTGCTGCTGGCCTGCGCACAGTTGGATAATGGTGAGTTTTTCCTGGCGCACCTGCCCCGCGTGCCCGTTATGCTGTTTCCACACCTGGAATCCCGTGGGCTGCGTTGGTGGGTGCATGAAGAGGCTGACCAGAGCGCCTTGCTGCTGATCAGGGCCGGCTCTTGAAGACCAGCGGTCTGAGCCTTGACCAGGCACCGCCATTATCCATCCCCGCCAGCTTTTTTCTGACCATACCGCTTGGTATCCTGGCCGCAGCCTTGATCCTGCTCATCTATGGCACAATGGCACTGGCCTCCCCCTGGGCCAGTGAGACTTTGGCGTTGGTGCATGCCGGAACGCTGGGTGTTCTTGCCATGGCGATGGTCGGTGCGCTCTACCAGATGACACCTGTAATCGCCGGGACACCGGTGCCGTTTATCCGCATTGCCCACCTTGTACACCTATTGTTACTGGCTGGCCTGGCCGGGTTTATCTGGCGCTTGCTGGGGGGGCCGTTGGCAGCAATGCTGTGGGCGATTACCAGTTTCAAGCTGGCCCTGGCCGCCTTCCTGTTGCCGCTGGGCTGGGCCTTGCTACGCCCGGCTACGCATAGTGAAACGGTCCAGGGCATGCGGTTGGCCGTGCTGAGCCTGGCAGCCATTACACTGATCGGCCTGCTGATGGCAGCGGGGTATGCCGGTGAAACATTTTCGCAAAACCGGACCCTGTGGATGCAAATTCACCTGACGCTGGCCCTGCTCGGCTGGGTGGGCGGGCTGATTATGGCCGTGTCCTGGCAGGTGATACCCATGTTTTACCTGGCGCCTGCAGTTGGTCAAACGACAAAGCGCTGGCTGTTTGGTACGCTGATGCTGGGCCTGGTCCTGCCTTTTGTGGCGCTGTTTACGGCCGCGGAAACCGGTGAACTGTTGTCACCCGGCACAGTCATCGCCATCAGCGCACTGCCGGCAGCGTTGGTGATCTGGGTATTGCACCCTGCCCTCGTGCTGCAAAATATCTCACGCCGTAAGCGCAAGCGGAGTGACGCCTCATTGTTGTTCTGGAATACCGGCCTTGGCACCGCTTTGCTGTTGGTTCCCCTCGCGATCGCCGCCCTGGCGCTACCGGACCCGCGCTGGCAGGTTCTGTTTGGCTGGGTCGCTATCTGGGGATGGGCGGGAGTGATCATTCACGGCATGCTAAGCCGCATCCTGCCGTTCCTGGTCTGGTTTCACCGCTTTGCAGCACAGGTTGGGCTGCAACCGGTGCCCTCGATGCGCAGCCTGCTACCACAAAAACGCATACAGGCCGGGTTTATATTGCATACAAGTTCGGTTATTGCCGGCGCTGCCGCAATTGTTACACAAACAGACTCGCTGGCGAGGCTGACCGGACTGTTACTGGTGGGTACTGCAATCAGCCTGGCCAGTATGCTAATCCATGTTTTGAGGCCCAGTAATTCAGTGGGTTAATATCGGTGAAATGCCAGTAGCAGTGTTATCTAGCCTGGTACCAGCGAACGCCACTTTCAACCCTGGCGACTTGCAGTTCACCCTTGTACAGGAGGTAGTTCAGGTGTGCAATGGCCTCGCCGGTTGCCATCAGGACGTTGCTGTCGGTAATCCTGCTTTTGAACAATGCGGGAAATACATCCACCGCACGCTGTGGCTCCCGGCAGCATTCTTTGAGTTTCTCCAGCCCGCTTTCATGTTCCGCGATCAGTGCATCCAGGCGTGTTTTGACACCGCGAAAAGGCTTTCCATGGGCCGGCAGGACCAGCACATCATCCGGCAAAACATCTTTCAGACGGTGCAGTGATTCAAACCAGCCAGTGAGCGGGTCGGCGGCCGGTTCGGTGGGGAAGACACTGACATTGGATGAAATAGTGGGCAGTATCTGGTCCCCTGAGATCAGCACATTTTGTGCCGGGCAGTACAGACAGGCGTGCTCGGGGGAGTGGCCATAGCCGACGATCACCTGCCATTCGTGGTCACCAATAGTGAGTGTGAGCCCTTCAAAAAGACGATGGTAGGATTGTGGCAATGGCGCCACCACCTTGCCAAATGAACCAAACATCTCGATGTAACGAAACAGACGATCTTCACAGAACCCGGCCCCGCGATAAAAACGCTGTCCTTCGGCCGGCGCTGGCAAGCCGGTATCGGACACCAGCAAGCGGCACAACAGGTATTCATCACGGGACATCAACAACTCAACACCGAACCGCTCACACAGCCAACCCGCGCAACCCACGTGATCGGGGTGCAGGTGGGTAACAATCACCCGCGTGACCGGGGCGTTATCCAGGTAGCGCCTGAATACTGTTTCCCATACTTCGCGCGTCGTAGAGGTAAAAATACCGGTATCTGCTATGACCCAGCCATCACCGTCGCGCAACAGCCAGACATTGATGTGCCCCAGCAGGAACGGCAAAGGTAAACGCAGCCACTTCAGGCCTGGAAAAATTTCAATGGCAGCACTGATTTCCGGTTGAAAATCGTATGCGTAGGAGATTGAGTTGGCGGGATTGCCCATCAGCCTATTATGTAGTAATCCTCTCAGAACGAACAGCGACCCGGTGGGCATAAATGCCCACCCTACTTGTGTGCTCGCTGATCCTACGTTACAGGGTTGACACTACACTAGTACTGGTAGCGGAAAGTCACGCCCCACCAGCGGGGTGGACCATACATCTGCTGATTAAACCCAAAGAAACTCGAGAAATCAAAGGTATAAACTTTATATTCTTCCTCCAGCAGGTTCTTGCCCCAAGCCGATATCTGGAATTTGTC
The DNA here is from genome assembly GCA_003233115.1 of Oceanospirillales bacterium. GTDB lineage: Bacteria > Pseudomonadota > Gammaproteobacteria > Xanthomonadales > SZUA-36 > SZUA-36. The sequence continues at coordinate 35,382 of QIKV01000150.1, read as the reverse complement.
GTTAAACCGGTAAGTAATTGCACCATTCCAGACCCAGTATGGCTTCTGGCTCGCCACGGGTTGGTTGACGATGTCGAAAAATACCTTGCTGGAATAATTCGTATCCACCTGGAAGGTCAGCGCACCCGTGCCCATCGGAATCGTATAACGGCCAAGGCCGTTGAACTGGACATCCGGAGCCAGCACCAGGTTGCGGTTCTGGAGCACCGTTCCATCCGGCAATGCGATGCCGTCGGCGGTTGCATCCAGCAGGCCCATACCAAGCCCAAGCTCCAGGGCATCGGTAGGGTTGGCAAACAACTCAAACTCTATACCCTTAATGCTGGCATCTGAAGCATTGCTGATGAACGAACTGACACCCTCGAAAGTCAGCGCCTGCAAATCGGTGTAGTTATAATAAAATGCCGTGGTGTTGAAGCGCGCCCGGCCACCGGCAAAAGTTAATTTCATGCCAGTTTCATAGGAAATGAGTTGCTCCCTGCCAAAGGGCAGGTTCTTCAGCGCCAGCGACGGGTCGAGAAAACCCGCGTTGAAACCACCGCTTTTGAAAGACGAGGAGATGCTGCCGAAAAACAGCAGGTCATCATTGGCGTGAAAATTAATCCCCACCTTGCCGGTTACGACATCTTCGCTCTGATGGGTCAGGTCCCCCGCTGTTCTGGGGGAAAATTCATACACAAACGCGTTAAAATTCGTCTCTGTGTTGGTATAGGTATAGTCCTTTTTCTCGCTGGTATAGCGAATACCGCCAATCAGGTCCCAACGATCAGTCATTGCATATTCTACCTGGCCGAATGCAGCGTACGATTTCGTCTTCTGCAAGTAGGTAACATCGAAATTGATATCGAAGAGCCCGCTCAGATCAAGCCGGGTTCCGGTGCCATCAACTTCATTGTCAAAATAGTAAAGACCGGCCACCCAATTGGTCTTGTCGCCTTCACCAGAAAATCTCAGTTCACTGGTCAGTTGGTCGGTCTCAGCGGCAAAGTCAGGACGCACCAGTGAACCCGCACCGAAGTCCACATTGCCCATGTCGGTATCTTCCTGGTGGAACTTTTTGACGTTTTCCACGCCGGTGATCCACTTCATGGCAAAGTCATCTCCCTGATAAGTCAGGTCAAAAAAACCGCCCTTGTTTTTAATTTTCAGTGGCCCGACCCGGTCATAGTCACCGGCCCATGGGTTGCCATCGGTATCCCGGTAACCAAAAAAGTCGAAACCGTCTCCGGCCGTACCCTGATGCTGATAGGCTGCGGCCCGTGCATCGGAGTCGGAATAATGCCCGTTGACCAGCAGCGACCAGTCGTCGGCTAGTTGCAACAGAACCTGCCCGCGAACTGCGATATTGTCCGCATTATTCGGATTCTTGCCCACACGGTTGTGCACGTAGCCATCCGCCCGGTTGGAGGCGACCGACAAACGGGCCGAGACCTTCTCCGTGCCACCGCCTATCGCGCCTTCAAACTTGACCTGGTTATAGCTTCCATACGTCAGATCACCATAAGCATCGAAACCCGCCGTTGGTCTTTTGGTCACATAGTGGACCAGTCCACCGGTTGCATTGCGTCCATAGAGTGTCCCCTGCGGCCCCCGCAATACCTCAACGCGCTCGATGTCATATAACTGGAACGTCAGGCCGGCCATTGCGCTCTGATAAACATCGTCGATATACACGGCGATATTGCTCTCGTTGTTGTCATTGAAATCATTCAGACCAACACCGCGTATTACAATCGAAGGGTTATTGCCGGCGCCAACCGGTGTACCAATACTGAAATTGGGTGTTTGCGAAGCGACATCCACACTGTTGGTCAGGTTTAGTTGCCGTAGCGCTTCACCGGAAAACGCGGTGACGGAAACCGGTGTCTCCTGCAGGCTTTGCTCGCGTTTTTGTGCGGTAACGATAATCTCTTCGAGTACATTTTCGGATCGGGCCAGCAGCGGCGTACTGAATACGCTGCCGCCAGTCACGATCAGTGTTACAGCCAGTAAAACCCCGGGGGTACTCCTGGCAGTAAAAAATACGCTGGTTTTCATTTTGTGCTACTCCCACACTGTCTACAAAATAAGATTGATACAAACTAGTTTAAGCATAAACTAATTTATGCAAAACTCAAGGTACTTCGCACGCCCTCCAATACTAGTGCATAGCGTTATTTCTCATTGTCAACATAAAGGAGGACAGTAGTTTCCTCACGCGGCATTTACCATCTGCCAGCACTGCCATATAATATTTACGATAAATTTTGACCACGCAAAACCCTGGGCAGGGCCTGCCTGGAACCAGTTACCAGGCAAAAGAATGAAATTGCAACAGCAAGCCACGCTTGAAGATACCTTCACTCTGAACCACGGTCGCGTCTTCATGAGCGGCACCCAGGCGCTGGCCCGCCTGCCCCTGCAGCAGCGGCTGCGGGATATCCAGGCAGGATTGAACACGGGCGGGTTTATCTCAGGCTATCGCGGCTCACCTATAGCCGGCTACGACATGATCCTGGCCAGGATAAGGCATTTGCTCGACGCCCGGCAAATCACCTTCGTGCCAGCGATAAACGAGGAACTGGCGGCCACAGCCATTATTGGCACACAGCAGGTCGCGGCCCAGACCGATGCTGCCTGTGATGGTGTCTTCTCCCTGTGGTACGGCAAGGGCCCCGGTCTTGATCGCGCTGGCGATGCGCTGAAACATGCGAACTCCATGGGCTCGACACCCAATGGTGGTGCACTCATTGTCGTCGGGGATGATCACAATGCCATATCATCCGCCATGGCCCACCAGAGCGAGCAACTGTTTGCCTCCTGGATGATGCCGGTTCTGCATGCATCCAACATTGCCGAAATACTGGATTTCGGCCTGCTTGGTTGGGCCATGTCACGCTTCTCGGGCTGTTATGTTGGTCTGAAGATTGAAAGTGAAATCATTGAGTCAGCAGCATCTGTACTAATCGACAGTGAGCGGCCGAAAATCTTCCTGCCTGATTTTGACAGCCCGCCGGGAGGCCTTCACTACCGCTGGCCCTACCAGCAACTTGAAGCGGAAGCCAGATTGCAGAATTTCAAGCTCCCCGCCGCGCTGGCGTTTGCGGCTGCAAATGCGGTAGACCAGGTGGTATGGGGTACGAAAAACAGGCGCTTTGGCATCATCACCAGCGGCAAGGCCTATCTTTCGGTCCGTCAGGCCCTGGCTGACCTGGGCATAGATGAAGCTCGCGCCGCTGAAACCGGCCTGGGCATTTACAAGGTTGGCATGCCATGGCCGCTTGAAAGCAGCGGTGCCATCGATTTTGCTAGCGGTCTTGAAGAAGTACTGGTCATCGAGGAAAAACGCAGTTTCATCGAAAGCCAGCTAAAGGAAGCACTTTACGGCTTACCCGAGTCAAGCCGACCCAGGGTGTCTGGGAAAGCAGGTGCACAAGGCCAGCCACTGTTACCGGGAACCGGCATACTTTCACCCGAATTAATTGCAAGGGTCATCACCCAGCAGTGGCCCGGAGTCGCGCCGCAACAACGTAGCCAGGAGTATTTTGCCCGCATTGCACAGCAGGAAAGTGTGATCGCCCTGGCTGGCACCCCGCGCACGCCCTTTTTCTGCTCCGGTTGTCCGCACAACCGTTCAACGGTGCCACCAGATGGCAGTCGTGTGCTCGCAGGCACTGGCTGTCACCTGATGGCGGTTTTCATGGATCGGGATACCTCCGGATTTCTGCACATGGGTGCTGAAGGTGCCAACTGGGTTGGCCAGGCACCCTTTTGTAGAACGACGCACATGTTCCAGAACCTGGGCGATGGTACTTACACACATTCCGGCTCACTCGCGATACGCCAGGCGGTGGCCGCCGATGTCAACATTACCTACCGGATCTTGCATAACGATGCCGTGGCCATGACCGGCGGCCAATTGGTAGACGGCCATTTCACTGTACCCCAGGTCACTCGACAACTGCATGCCGAGGGGGTAAGGCGCATCGCGGTACTGTCGGATGAGCCGGGTAAATATTCGCAGGTGACCGGATTTGCACCCGGCGTCACCACGCATCACCGCGATGAACTGGAGTCAGTTGAAAGGGAGCTGAGTAGCATCAGTGGTGTAACCGCGCTGATTTACGACCAGCTTTGCGCCGCAGAAAAGCGCCGCCGTAAACGGCGCCAGAAATTACCTGGTGTAGAGACCCGCCTGTTTATTAACGAGGCGGTGTGTGAGGGTTGCGGTGATTGTGTAGAGCAGTCTAATTGCCTGTCCGTCGTTCCCAGGCAAACAGCGTTCGGCATAAAGCGCCAGATTGACCAGTCTTCATGCAATATCGACAGGTCATGCCTGCTGGGATTTTGCCCCAGTTTTGTCAGCATTACCGGGGCCAGGCCGGCCACCATCCTGGCCAACGAGAGCAGCCACCTGGAACAGGCAATCGCCGGCCTGCCCCAACCTCAACTGCCGGATCTGCAGGATTCATTCGATATGGTTATCACCGGTATCGGCGGCCAGGGTGTCGTTACCATCGGCCGCATTGTTGGCATGGCCGCTCACCTGCAGGGCCTGGGTTGTTCGGTCCTCGATTTTCCGGGGTTGGCACAAAAAGGCGGCGGTGTTATGTCCTATGTGCGAGTTAGCGGGCACCAGGAAAAGGTGCAGGCATCGCGTGTCCCGATGGGGAAGGCCGACCTGTTGCTGGCCGGTGACATGGTGACCGCACTGGCTACTGAAACCATTGGCCGGATTAGTAAAAATGTCACCCGCGCGGTCGTCAACACCCATGTTTCTCCAACCGGCAGCAACGTGCTGGATCCAAACAGCCTGATCGACGCAGCACAACTCAAAAGCGGCATCTCGGCTGCCATTGGCGAGCCCGGACCGCTGTTTGTAAATGCCACCAGGCTAAGTGAAAAACTTGCCGGGGATACCATTACGGCCAATATGCTGCTGCTGGGTTTTGCCTGGCAGGCAGGCACCATTCCCATCAGTGCCGAGGCCATCAACCAGGCCATACGCCTCAACGGTGCCGGCTCTGACACCAATACCCGTTGTTTTACCTACGGACGCCTGGCTGCACACGACCCTGCTCTGATGCAGGAGCTTACCGGAATGGGTAAATCAGCAGCTTTGCCTGCACACATTTCACTGGATGACAGCATTGTTTTACATGAAAACTACCTGATCGATTATCAGGATTCCGCCTACGCGAGGCGTTACCGGTCACTGGTTGATACGGCCCGGCAAGCAGAGCAGCGGGTTAACGCCAACAGTGAAGTATTCTGCCGCGCGGTGGCCGAAGGTTTTTTTCACACCATGGCATATAAAGACGAATATGAAGTAGCGAGACTGCACACGAGCGAAGCGTTCACACGCCAACTGCAGGCGACGATCTCTGGAAAATATAAAATCACCTACCATCTGGCACCACCCTTTTTAACCCGCCGCGACAGTAAAACGGGACACATACGCAAGCTTGCTTTTGGTTCCTGGATCAGGCCATTTATGCGCCTGCTCGCGCGCTTTAAATTTCTGCGTGGAACCCCTTTTGATATGTTTGGCTATACCCGCGAACGCCGTGATGAACGTGCACGCATTGATCAGTACGAGCAAATTATCACTGAAATTTGTGCTGCGCTTGCCATCGACAAACTGGACACTGCGACACAGATTGCAGCACTGGCCACGACCATTCGCGGGTACGGTCACGTCAAGCTACGTCATGCTGAAAAAGCAGACAAACAACTGCAACACCTACTGGGAAAAATAGCATGATTGGAAATAAACTACTCTATGGCCTGGCGTCGATCCTGCTGGTGGCCTGCTCCAGTCCCGCGGTTGATAATTCGCCACAGCCCGGGTTAGCCAGCACTCCAAACCAGGTCGATAGCGGTAACGTCCTGATTCGTTGCGGTACACTTATTGATGGTCGTTCCGACGACGTATTGAAAAATATGTCCGTGCTGATTGAAGCAGGTCGGTTCAGCAGGATTGGCACCCGGATTGAAACGCCACCCGGTGTCAGGGTTCTCGACCTGTCTGCATACACCTGTCTGCCCGGCTTGATCGAAATGCATGCCCACATGCTGGAAAGTTTTGAAGAACTGGTCGATCTGACCTTGTATTTCGACTATACCCATGAAGACTTCATGCAGGCCGGTCGAAAATATTCACAACTGGCTATCAACGCAGGCTTTACGACTGTGCGAAATCTCGGCAATTACTATGGCTGGGTGGATCGCGACCTGCGCGATGAAATCAATCGTGGTGACACGGTTGGCCCGCGGTTACTGGTTTCAGGCTTCTATCTGACGATTCCTGGCGGCGGTGGTGATCTGCTGGAACCCGGTGGCGACGAGGATGCCATTCCGGCACATCTGCGCATGGGCGTGTCCCGCTCTGTCGATGAGTTCCGAAAAAATGCTCAAGCCCTGGTTGACGGGGGAGCGGACGTGCTGAAAGTAATCGCCTCGGGTGCAGTACTGGCCTATGGCGGTGTGCCCGGGGATCCTGAGATGACCTTTGCGGAGATCGCGGCGGTGGTGGAAGTGGCACATGCAGCGGGACTGAAAGTAGCCGCACATGCGCACGGTGCCCAGTCCATCAAGGATGCGATTCGGGCCGGTGTGGACACCATTGAGCACGCAACCTATATCGATGATGAAGGTATTGCGCTGGCGATTGAGCATGATGTTGCGCTCGTCATGGACATCGGGGCAGGCGACTGGATGATTGAGCAGGGCCGGAAGCAGGGATGGGTTGAAGAATTCCTGCGCAAAACCATCGAAACCACCCAGGTACAGCGCGAAAATTTCAAGCGCGCGCATGCAGCCGGCGTAGCGCTTGGCTTCGGCACCGATGTTTCGATTTTCCCCCACGGCATGAACGCCATCCAGTTCCCCTACATGGTGGAGTGGGGCATGACCCCCATGGAAGCCATCCAGGCTGCCACCTCGGTGGCGGCACACTACCTGGGTTGGGAGCACCGTGTCGGCGCCATCGAGCCTGGTCTGCTGGGTGATCTGATAGCGGTCAAGGGTAATCCGCTGGATGATATTTCGATACTCGAAGACGTCAAAGTAGTGGTGAAAGGGGGCCTGGTGTTCAAGGCGCCAATGACTGATCCCGGTGTTTCCTCCACGGACAAAACTTCCTCAAGCGGGGCACCAAAGTAGCAGGAAATTCTTAGCGCAATGACTAACTCTGATTCAGAACTGCTCCGCTGCCAGTGCCATCATGCTGTCGCTGCCTGACTTGATCGTTGCCAGGCAGCTACCGGCACGCGGCAGTACATGATCAAAGTAAAATTGTGCCGTCACCTGTTTGGTACATAAAAATGCCTCATCACCACCACCGGCCTCCAACAGGCGGGCTGCCTTGAGTGCAGATTGCCCCATGACCCAACCGCCACAAACATAACCCAGCAGCATCAGGAAATTGACACTGGCGCCACCGACGGCATCGCGGTCCCGCGAGGCGTATTCGAGCAACCATGCCCGCGCCTCCCCGCCGGTCTGCACGGCCTCCCGCAAAGCGGCAGCCATGCCGGCCAGGCCCGTCACACTCGACAGGTCGTCAGCCGTCGCCTGGATCTCATCCAGCAGTTCCTGCAAGGCCATACCCTTGTCCGCGAGGATTTTACGTCCAGCCAGATCCAGGCCCTGGATACCGGTTGTGCCTTCATATATGGTCAGAATGCGCGCATCGCGGTAGTGCTGGGCACTGCCGGTTTCTTCAACGTAGCCCATGCCGCCATGAACCTGAATGCCATAAGAGGTAATTTCCTGTGACAACTCCGAAATCCAGCCCTTGACGATCGGCGTATATAAGGCAGTTCGCGCAGCCTGTCTGTGCGCTTCTTCCGGACGCTTCGCCCAACGTGTGCGGTCAGCCTGCGCCGCGGCAATATAGATCAAACCACGCATCGCTTCGGTCACCGATTTCATCAGCATCAGCATCCGCCGTACGTTCGGAAATTCAATGATTGGAAAGCGGGAGCCATCGCTGCGGGTGCCCTGCAGGCGCTCTTTGGCATAAGTCAAAGCCTGCTGATAGGAACGCTCTGAGACACCCAGGCCCTGTATGCCAACGCCCTGGCGAGCCTCATTCATCATGGTAAACATGGCCATCAGGCCATTGTGTGGCTTACCAACGAGATAACCGATGGCACCACCGTTGTCACCAAAGTTCATGCTGCAGGTCGGGCTGCCGTGAATACCCAGCTTGTGTTCGATCCCCACGCAGTACACATCATTGCGCTCACCCGGTTGACCATTTTCATCCAGCAGAAACTTGGGTACCAGGAACAGGGAGATCCCCTTGACCCCCGCCGGCGCATCCGGCAGACGAGCCAGCACCAGGTGAATGATATTTTCCGTCATCTGGTGGTCGCCCCAGGTGATGAATATTTTCTGACCGGTCACCAGGAAATGATCTCCTTCCGGCACCGCTTTAGACGTCACGGCAGCGAGGTCAGAACCCGCAGCAGGTTCTGTCAGGCACATCGAACCAGACCATTGACCACTCACCATAGCCGGCAAATAGGTGTTTTTCAGTTCATCCGAACCATGCGCCGCAAGGGCCGTGACGGCCCCGGTGGTCAACAAGGGACACAGCGACAAGCCGAGATTGGAACTGTCCCAGATCTCCACCACAGCCGCCGCCAGCATCTTTGGCATATCCTGACCACCATACTGCTGGTCGGCTGCAAGCGACGCCCAGCCATTGTCCACATACTGGCGGTAGGCATCGGCAAACCCCGGGGACTCCTGCACACCATTCTCACCAAGCGTGGCACCCTCACGATCACCAACGGCATTTAAAGGGGCAAACACTTCGCTGCCCAGCCGGCCGGCCTCTTCCAAAATGGCAGTAGCCAACTCGGCGTTTACCTCTTCCAGCCCGGCATCCGAGCACATTTGCTCGAAGCCAAGTACCTCATTCAATATAAACGCAGCGTCTTTATAGGGGAAACGGTAGTCACTCATCAGATACAATTCCTGCTAACAATACTATGGTGGTAAATCGATACCTTTATTATGGACGATTTCAGGGTCCGGGAAAATGATCTGCAGCACTAAATATCCAGGCCACAATGGCTACCTGCGAGGACAGAAATGAAAAAGACAGGCGCATGGTTAGTACGCTACGCTCTTGAGCAAATAGGCGTTAAATATACTTTCGGCATTCCCGGTGTTCACAACACTGAAATATACGATGAACTCAATAAATCTGAGTTAATTCGCCCTGTTCTTGTTACCCATGAGGGGGGCGCAGCTTTTATGGCCGATGCGATCAGCCGGACATCCAGCAGCATTGGCACCATACTGATTGTCCCGGCAGCCGGTGTCACCCATGCCGCGAGCGGCATTGGCGAAGCATTTCTCGATGGTATCGCAATGCTGATAATCTCTGGTGGCATCCGTACTGACAGCGATAAAACCTATCAATTACATGAGATTGACCAGCATGCCCTGCTGGCACCAATCACCAAGAAGACCTACAAAATTGAAACGCATGAGGAACTGGTCCCCGCCATTTACGAGGCTTACCATATCGCTACAGAAGGTGAACCGGGACCGGTTTTTGTAGAAGTGCCTGTCAATTTACAGTTGTTCCCGGGGGATGTTTCAGAGCTCAGGCCCTTTAGTGCCACCAGCAAAGATGCCGGGACTGACCCCGGCATGATTCAGCAGGCAGCCAAAACGCTGTATGCGGCCAGCAAACCGGTGCTGTTTCTGGGCTGGGGTGCCGTTCATGCCAGCGATGAATCCGTACAAATAGCCCGGTTTCTGAATGCGCCGGTGGCAACCACCTTGCAGGGGCTAAGTGCATTTCCGGCCAACAACCCGTTACATACCGGCATGGGTTTTGGCCAGGCAGCCGTTCCGGCTGCAGAAAATGCTTTCAAAGGCTGTGATTGCATGCTGGCTGTGGGTACTCGCTTCAGCGAAATCGCCACCGGTAGTTTTGCTGTCAAGCCGCCGGCTAACCTGATCCATATCGATATAAATCCTGCTGTCTTCAGTGCCAATTACGCGGCCAGGATTGCCATTGAGGGTGATTCCAGGGTTGTACTGGCGGAACTCCGCAAAGAACTTGAAGCACTGGGTGGGCCAAAACCTGACAATGGCACGCTCAAGGCTGCCATTGCGAAAGACAAGCGGGCCTACCTGGAAGAGTGGTTCAGGCATGACAGCAAGGGCCGCGTCAATCCGGCCCGGTTTTTTGTGGCACTGCGTAATCAACTGGACGATGACGCCATCGTGGTGGCCGACGATGGGAATCATACCTTCCTGGCGGCCGAGCTGATGCCCATCCATAATGCGCAAGGCTTCATCTCTCCCACCGACTTTAACTGCATGGGGTATTGCGTGCCTGCCGTGACTGCCAGCAAGCTCGTTAACCCAGGCAGGCAGGTCGTGGGTATTGTCGGCGATGGTGCCTTTTTGATGACCTGCATGGAAACACTGACAGCCTCCTCGCTCCAGGTCGGCGGCGTCTACTTTGTGTTTAACGACGGTGAGTTGTCGCAAATTTCCCAGGCTCAGGAAATCCCCTATAACCGAAAGACCTGCTCAGTTTTACACCCGCTGAGAATCAAGGGTATTGCTGAGGCGACCGGCTGTGAATTCGTTGCCATCGCGGATGACACCGCCATTGAGGCAGGTATAAAAAGCGCCCTTGCATTTGCTGCGCGGAACAAACCTGTGATCGTAGAAGTTAAAATTGACTACTCAAAACGCACCCGCTTCACCAAAGGCGTCGTGAAAACTAACCTGGAGCGCTTTAGCATCGGCAACAAAGCCAGGTTTATCGGCCGCGCTTTAATCAGGAAAGTGACGGGCTAACCCGAACATTTCACCAAGCTGACGCTGCTGGCAGCATCACTATGGAAGTCTAATAACGGTACGAAAAAATCACTCCGTAAGTGCGTGGATTACCCCAGTTCGCCAGCAAGGTCGCAATCTCCGGCCGTTCCTGCGGGTTGTAGATCGTGACGTTATTCAGCGTGTTCTGATCACTGACATTTTCTATATAACCCTGCATCCGGATTTTGTCGCCAGGCAGGTCCCAGAAGAACCGCAGGTCGATTTTGCTCTGCGCGGCCTGCAAGGCACCCGACAGGTTCAGGTCATTAGCGTAGTACGCACTGGTATAGGTTGTTTGCAGCATCGGTGTTAGCGTACCCCAACGACCCATATTGGCGATATAGCTGGCCTGCAAGCCGAATGACCACTCGGGCGACAGGGCCGGCCGCCAGCCGTCAAGGGACAGGCCGTTGCCGGTATTACGACCCTCGAGGTCGCCCAGTCCGTCGATGGCCGGAACCTGGTAACGGGTAAATTGCGCATCCAGCCAGGCCAGGTTGGCGGAGATATTCCAGCGGGAACCCGGCAACCACTGCATTTCAGCCTCGACACCTTTGGATTCCATATCACCCGCGGTGCCCATATACTCCATCAGCCCCGCGGTACCTGGCAAAGGCAGCAGCGTAAATGATTGTGCCTGGACATCGGAATAGTCATTGTAGAAAGCAGACAGGTTAATGACCAGGGTATCGTCTGCCAGCATGCTTTTCAGCCCAACTTCATATGCAGTGACATTTTCCTGGCCATAGCTGACAGGTATGCCGGGTCTGGCCGTGAGCTTGCGTTCATTGATACCGCCTGGGCGGTACCCGGTCGAGGCCTTGAAGTACGAGTTCAGTGTTTCACTGAACGCATATTCAATTCCGGCTTTCCACAGCGTTCCGCTCCAACTGTCCTTGCTGCCATCCCTGAGTTGCTTGCTGTCGTCATACCAGCGCAAGCCGCCGAACACACGCAGTTTGTCACTGACCCTGAAACCTGCACTGGCAAATGCCGCGGTCGAATCGGTCGTGTACAGGCCGGTAGCGTCCCAGGCAGGCTGCTGATAGTTACCATCCCTGGTTTCCAGCCAGCCCCAATCCGATTCCATATCGAATATGGACAGACCGGCCATCCAGTCAAAACGACCGTTGCGGTTGGAACTGAGACGGACTTCACTTGACAGGGTATCCCTGAACGAGTTCCAGCCATTAAAATCGCTGTTAAACGGGTCGCCGCCGCTGCTGAAATCGCTGTCGAAAACTTCCTGGCTTTCAAATCTTGACGCATTGGCAAGCCATTTCAGTTTGGCAAAGCCCATGTCCCAGTTCACCGTGAGCGTACCACTCAGGTTTTCCTGGTCTTCAAGCGAGGCAAAGTTCCTGGCCACGTTCAGCGGGCCAAAATCTGTTACCGCGCCAGGCGGCGCAAACTGGTGTCCCAGGCGGTATTGGCCGTCAATATAGGCGCCGATTTGCTGGTAACCCCACATACCCGAGCCGGTCTGGTTCTGGTCGAATGAAGCCAGGCTCAGCATCATGTTGAAATTATCTGCCGGCTGCCACTTGACCATCAGGCGTGCGTACTGCTGTTTACGGTCACGCAGATCGTCTGCATCGCCTTCCAGGACATGGTTGTTGACATAACCGGAATGCACATCAGATCTGGCCGCCAGGCGTATGGCAAGCGTGTCCAGTATGGGCATATTCAGCATACCTTCGAAACGCGTGCGATCCGAGTAGCCGAGGGTGCCTTCCACAGACGCGTCCCAGCCACGTAAATCGGGTTCGTTACTGATGATATTGATCACTCCACCAAATGCGTTGCGGCCATACATGACACCCTGCGGGCCACGCAGTACTTCGATCTGTTTGATATCCACGTAGGGCCCCAGTGCCTGGGTGGTGGTCGGGACGCTGATGCCGTCTTCGAATATGCCGACGACCTGCTCTGCTTCCGGCCCGGTGCGGTTGGTACGCGCACCGCGCATGGAGATTCTGGCTTCATTGCCTGACTGGCCATATTGCATACCGGGAACCAGGTCAGAAATCCGCCGAATATTCCTGATGCCACCGCGTTCGATATCGTCCGCCAGTAAGCGTGTCACTGCATTCGCTTGTGTTTGCGTTGCCGGTGTGAATTTTTGGGTAATGACAGTACGCTGTTTTATCGGCAAGCGCTGGTTTTTACTATCGTAAAGGGCTTGGCCGTAGACCGTTTGGGCAACCGCCTGGGTACTGCCGGTCGCCGGAACAGCGGGTGAATTCTGCAGTTTGTCGATGGTGTTCTGCGCCTCGGTAAGCGCGGCTTCCAATTCGGTCACCTTGTCTTTTGCCGCCGACAGTTCCTCTTGCAGGCCGCGGATGGTTGTCTCGGTCTGTCTCCCGGGCTGTCGGGCGGAATCCGTCCCGCCCGCAGTTGTCTGCAGCTCCGGGTCGGCTGCCAATGCAGTTGGAATGGTTGCGATACCCAATAACATACAGGTCAGGAAATACACACCAATTTTCATATTTTAGTCCTTAAAATAGCCGGCCGCACAGACCGAAGACAAACAGCCGGGATACAGATAGGGACGCCCGCAGGTTACGTTACTGGTTTAGCACTTTGAATACATGTGCAAAGCTGGATCGATTTTCAATATTGATCGGCAAGCGCAGCTTTCTCGCCATATCGCTGGCAGAAAAAATACCCCGGATTTTATGTTTTTCATGATCAATAACCAGGCAATGTTGATGCCCGCTATCCTTGAGTGCTTTAACAATATCGTTGATCTTCACCCTGGATACCTCGGCGTAGTCAAATGCTTTCAGTTCATGCCTTGACCTCATGAAATCTGTTATCGACAGCTCATCCCGGTTAAATCCCTGGGAGGTCTTTTTAACAATCTCCTGATTATTCAAATCATCAAGACTGACAACGCCCAGGAAATGATTATTCTTGTCAACCACAAACTTGAGCCGGACATGCGCCATTTGCATCAATCTTTCCGCTTCAACGGCTAATGTTGTGGCGTCCAGGACCAATGGCCTGTGCTCATTAAAGTCAGTAAAAACCTCCATGGCAGGAGAGTCTGTTGTTATCTCCCTGGTTTCTGTCGGCTGTGCCAGCTCATCTATTTCATCTGTATTATATAAATTTAAACTTTTCATATATTTGGTCTCTTGTTCTCAAACTACCAAAGTGCCGCTTGTTGCACCGTGAAGCTGGATTCGCAGGCTTGATAACTCCCAATCACTCATGCTTTTACCCTGTCAAAGGCCAGCACTCACTGGACTGACGCCTATATATGTCAACCTGATGGTTGTCCAGATTATGATCTGAGTGGAGGTGACAAGAATGATTAAATACAAAAATAACTGAGCCATCTGAGGGTTCATTTCCAGCATTTGGCAGAGTTTAGCATAGCGGATACTTTGACCGATTCAAGTTCGCCGGGGGGTTCGCTTCCAAACAGGGGCGGTAAGCCGTCGCCGGCCATCCTTGCTCAGCTTAACGCCGGCTTGATCAAGGCAGGTACGATCCCATAATTTGCAGGTAACCTGCTTGTGTTTCTGATCCAGTCCTTCACAGGAATTGGTGTATTGGCACACGTTAATTTCATCACCACAGCCAAGATACAGCTTCAGAAACCAATCCGGGTCTGCGAGGCTTTGCCGCGCCGCGCCAACGATATCGGCTATGCCGTTTGCGAGTACCGCTTCGGCCTGTTCAAACCCGTGGATACCGCCGGCAACAACAAGCGGTGTTGCGAAGCCTGCCTGGCGGATCGCTGCACGTACGGCCGAGGCCGGTTCGAAGTTACGGCCAAATGGACCCTGCTCATCAGAAATATACGACGGCATGCATTCATAACCGCTCAAGCCCGTGTACGGGTAAGCTGACCAACCCGGTTTTGGCTGTGCTGCATCTTCGAATTTACCGCCGCGTGAAAGCGACAGAAAGTCCATGCCGGCACGTGCAAATTCAATACCAAAAAATTTCGCATCCTCAACATCACTGCCATTATCAATACAATCATCACTGAGATAGCGACAGCCAACGGTGTAATCATCACCAACCACTTGCCTGACCTGCCGATAAACTTCCAGCGGCAACCGTATACGCTGCTCCTTCGCGCCACCGTAGCCATCATCACGCCGGTTTCGTGCGGACAGGAATGACGCCATGGTATAGGCATGGGCATAGTGCAATTCCACCCCGTCCATACCGGCTTGTTGTGCGCGCCCTGCCGCAGCAGCAAATAAATCCGGCAGTATGCCAGGCAACGCCCGGATATGCGGCAGGTGTGTATCGGTTACACGCTCGCGGTAACCCCGGGTAAGGCTTTCAAACTCCCTTGCTGTGAGAATGTCCTGCAATTCCTGGTCTGAAAGAGCCAATAGCTGTGCCCGGATTTCAGCCTCGTCACAGCCCTGTGCACGCAGCAGCCGACAATGTGACGGCGTGATCTCAAGAAAACGGCCCAGAAACTTACCGCGTTGTGGGCGCCGCCGGATTGAAAGGAAATCAATGATCTGGATAAACAGTCGTGTGTGCCCTTCACTGGCGTGGCGCACAACATCTGCCAGCTCCTTCAAGCCGGGGATATAGCGGTCATGACCCATGCGCAGCAATGGACCGCTTGCGATATCACGTATTCCGGTCGCCTCGACAACCAGCGCACCTGGCCGGCCGTACGCCATGCGCTCATACCAATCCAGAATATCATCGGTGACGCAGCCCTCTTCACTGGCGCGCCAGGGCACCATCGCCGGCACCCAGGTTCTCTGCTCCAGGTGCAGGTTGTGATAGCTGACCGGGCTGAAGAGCCTGGAAGCCTCCGCCCGGCCAGCAGAAGGTGATTTCCCGGGGTCGGGCTGGTATTTGATTCGCTGCGATGGCCTGAACATCTACACTGACTACCCGGGGGCGTTCTCAATTAGCCGTTTTCAGGAACCACTGCGGTGGTTTCAATCTCGACCCTGGCTGAGCTTTCAATCAGTGCGGATACCTGCACAACTGCCATGGCTGGATAGTGCTTCCCCATAACTTCCCGCCAGACCCTGCCAATCTCCTTAACTTCATCAAGATACCCGGAGCGGCTGGTGATATACCAGGTCATCCTGACAATATGCCGGGGTTCGGCACCTGCTTCAGCCAGCACGGCAACGGTGTTTTTCAGCGTTTGCTCCACCTGACCAGCCATGCTGTGGTCACGAATTACCTGGGATTCATCCCAGCCGATTTGTCCTGCAACGAATACCATCCGGCCTTCGGCAGCTATGCCGTTGGAATAACCATGCGGCCGCGGCCAGCCGGGTGGCAAGAGAATTTTCTGGGACATATTGCTACCTCCAATCGCCCTTGATATTTTTCAAAATCAGGCTATTTTGCAAAGCGTTTGTATTCATTGCGGGCGATGATCACTTTCTGAACTTCGCTGGCACCTTCGTAGATTCTTAGCGCGCGTATTTCACGATACAGACGCTCTGCCACATGGCCGGAGGTCACGCCCAGTCCACCAAATAATTGCACGGTACGATCAATAACCTGCTGTGCCTGTTCGGTGGCGTGCAATTTGGCCATCGCCGCTTCCCGCGTGACCCGTTGCTGGCCTCCGTCTTTAGCCCAGGCCGAACGATAAACCAGCAGCGCGCTGGTATCAATATCCAGTGCCATAGCCGCAACGGACGCCTGCGTCATCTGTAACTCCGCCAATGGCGCACCAAACAACTCCCGGTTCAGCACGTGGCCCAAAACCGCATCACAGGCGCGCCGGGCAAAACCCAATGCGGCAGCGGCAACGGTCGTGCGGAACACGTCCAGCGTTGCCATCGCAACCTGGAATCCCTGTGCCGGTTCACCCAGCATCTGGCTGGCAGGAATCCGGCAATTTTCAAACTCAAGCGTTCCCAGCGGATGCGGTGCAATGATGTCGATGCGCTCACTGACAGTGAGTCCGGGGGTGTCGGCTGCCAGCACAAAAGCACTCAGGCCCCTGGTACCTGGCGCTTCACCGGTGCGTACAAAAACCGTGTAGAAATCGGCAATCCCGGCATTGGAAATCCAGCACTTTTGGCCATTGAGAATGTAGTGCCCACCGTCACGCTCGGCCCTCGTTCTTATTGCACTGACATCAGAACCGGCCTGCTTCTCAGACAAAGCAAACGCGGCGATGCTAGCACCAGACGCAACGCCGGGGAGCCACTCCGACCTTTGTGCCAGGCTACCGAACAAGCTGATCGGGCCACTTCCAAGCCCCTGCATTGCAAAACAGAAATCAGCCAGACCAGAATGGTAGGCGAGTGCTTCCCGGAGCAGGCACAGATTGCGCACTTCCAGTTGCTGATCTGCCTCACTCACCGTAGCCGCAACGGCATGGGTCAGCCAGCCACCTTCACCCAGCAGCCTGACCAGCTTGTGACAGCTTGCATCAAGACCTGCTTCTCCCCGTCCAGGCATCGATTCCAGCGCGGCAGAATTTGCCTTGCACCAGCGGTCAAGTTCACCCTTGAGTCGGCGGTGTGACTCGCCCAGGAACGGCCACTCAAGATAACTCAGATCTGGCATCAGTTACCCTTGAATTCCGGTCTTTGCCTGGCAACGAATGCGCGGTAGGCACGCTTGAAGTCCTCGGTCTGCATACACATCGCCTGTGCCTGTGCTTCCGCTTCAATCGCGGTATCCAGCGGCATATCCCACTCGATATTTAGCTGGTTCTTGGTTATTCCATGCGCAAAATTAGGGCCGCCTGCCAGCCGGCGCGCCATGGCAAGCGCTTGTGCATTCACCTCTTCCGGCTCACATAGCCGGTTAAAGAAACCCCAGTCAAACGCCTCATCACCGGACATCGAACGACCGGTAAACAACAGTTCCGACGCCCGGCCCTGTCCGATCAGCCGTGGCAGCATTGCGCAGGCACCCATATCACAGCCTGCCAGGCCGACCCGGGTGAACAAGAACGCCGTCTTGCTTTGGGCTGTACCAAAACGCATATCTGCCGCCATTGCGACCGCCGCACCTGCACCAACACAGACACCATCAATGGCTGCAATAACCGGCTGCGGGCAATGGCGAATTGCTTTGACCAGGTCACCCGTCAGGCGGGTAAAATCCAATAACCCCCCCATATCCATCTTTGTTAACGGCCCGATTATTTCGTGCACATCGCCGCCGGAGCAGAAATTACCGCCCTGACCGGAAATAACGATCGCCTTGACTGAACCAGTCCCGCAGAGGCTCCGGAAAGTATCACGTAACTCTGCATAAGACTCGAATGTCAGCGGGTTTTTCCGGTCCGGCCGGTTGAGCGTGACCAGGCCAACGTCACCATCCTGCTGCCAGTCAAAGTGCTCGGCCCTGACAGTCATGAGGCTTCCTCTTTGGCCAGCGAAACCTTGACCTTGGTCAGCAATTCATCGAGCGTTGCCATTTCCTGTCTTGTCATCCCGGACAGCATATTTCTTATCCATTTCTCATGTGCCAGAGACAAACTTTCGAACTCATGTGCGCCTTTGCGGCTGAGCCTGACCAAATGTGAACGCCGGTCATCGGTACTGCGGGCGCGTGTTACCAACCCATCCTCTTCAAGCCGCGAGATGATGCCTGTGATATTGCCACTTGATACCAGTAACCAGCGGGACACGTCGCCCATGGTCTGGCCGGTCGGTTCACGTGCCAGCGCCGCCATTACATCAAAGCGGGGCAGGGTGGTATCAAACTCGATCCGGAAACGTCCCCGTACCCGCTTTTCAATCAACTGCGACGAAGTGAGCAAGCGCAGCCAGATACGCAAAGCCATCTTTCTGCGCGGCGTTTGTTCCAGTTTGTCTATCGCTGTTTGTGCTTTACCCGGCATCTTTCTACTCCCTTTGCGATAGCCCTATGCATTGAGAACCATTTCTGCCGCACGGGCGAGATTACGTTCGTACTGGCTACGCCCGGACAGATATTGCACCGGCCAGGTTTGACCTTTATAGCCAAGCTGCGCAGCAGCATGCAGCGTCCAGTACGGATCGGCCAGGTGTGGCCGGGCCAGACAGCACAGGTCAGCACGTCCCGCTGCGATGATGCTGTTGACATGATCGGTCTCGTAAATATTTCCCACCGCCATGGTGGCCACACCTGCCTCCAGTCGAACCTGGTCGCTCAACGGTGTCTGGAACATGCGTCCGTACACCGGCCGGGCAGCGGTGCTGGTCCCGCCTGCAGAGATATCCATGATATCAACACCTGCGTCAGAAAATGCGCGCGCAATGTGCACGGCGTCATTCCCATCCAGCGCGCCTTCGACCCAGTCTGTCGCGGAAATGCGAACGGCCATTGGTTTAGCCTGCGGCCATATCTCACGTACTGCCGTAAAAACTTCCAGTGGGAAACGCAGCCTGTTGTCGAGGCTCCCACCATATTCATCGCCGCGTTTATTCGTCAGTGGCGAGATGAATGAGGACATCAGGTAACCATGCGCAAAATGCATTTCAAGCATGTCGAAACCGCAGGTTTCCGCCCGCTCAGCCGCGGCCACAAACGCGTCACGTACCTGGCGCATATCCTCGCGCGTCATTTCCCTGGGCACCTGGTTTTCAGGTGACCAGGCAAGCGGGGACGGCGCCATGACTTCCCAGGCCCCCTCATCCAGGGGCTTGTCCGCGCCTTCTGAAAGTATTTTGGTCGCGCCTTTTGGGCCGGAATGGCCCAGTTGTGCGCAAATCATGGCCCCGTCGATGCCGTGAACAAAATCAACCACCCTTTGCCACGGTCCGATATGCCCGTCATGGTACAGGCCCGCGCAGGCGGGCGTGATGCGGCCATTGGCTGAAACACCGATCATCTCGGTAATGATCAGCCCGGCTCCACCCTGCGCCCTCGCACCCAGGTGTACCAGGTGGAAATCATTGGGCGTACCATCAACTGCGCTGTACATGGCCATCGGCGAGACGACGACGCGGTTCTTCAGCAGCATATCCCGCAGCTTGAATGGCGTGAACATGGGTGGCGCAGCAGCACCATCCGTTACTGTGCTTTCGCTGCTTTTATCGGCAGCCTGGTTGGCAAACCACAACTCCATGCGCCCCAGCCAGCCGGCATCACGTAAGCGGAGGTTCTCATGACTGACACGCTGGCTGCGGGTCAGCAACGCATAGTTGAACTGCATCGGCTCAAGGTGCGTATAACGAGGCAGGTTTTCGAACCACCCCATCGAGTTGCGTGCAGCACTCTGCAAGCGCAAAACTTCAATCGTGCGGGTCGCGCGATAATCCTCCAGCGCCTGGTCAATATCCGTATTCGAATTCAAAGCATTGGCCAGGTGAACAGCATCCTCAAACCCAAGCCGGGTACCTGAACCAATCGAAAAATGTGCCGTGTGGGCAGCATCACCGATCAGCACCAGATTCCGGTAGCGCCATTGACCACACAACACGCGTGGAAAACTGATCCAGGCTGAGCCGCGAATGTGTTTGGCGTTGCTCATCAGGGCATTGCCGTCCAGGCACTCACTGAACAGATCCCCCAGGTAGCGTGAACATTCCTGCTGGCTCATTTCGCCAAGGCCCAGTGCCTGCCAGGTTGATTGCTGGCATTCGACAATGAAGGTTGAGGTATCCTGGTCGAAGCGATAGGCATGCACCCATATCCAGCCTGCCGGTGTCTCCTTGAAGATAAAGGTAAACGCATCGAACAACTTGTGCGTACCCAGCCAGATAAACTTGTTGGGCCGCATATCGATATCTACATCCAGGTGCGCCTTGTAAGCCTCCCGGAAACGACTGTTAATTCCATCGGAAGCAATCACCAGGTCATAATCAGAAAACTGCTCAATATCCGGTTCCACCTCGGTTTCAAATACCAGTTCCACACCCAGCTCGGCCGCCCGCTGATAGAGGATATTCAACAAATGCTGACGACCGATACCACAAAATCCATGCCCCCCGGACGACATGACCTCGCCCCGGTAGTGAACGTCTATATCATCCCAGTGAATGAAACCATCGGTTATCATGTCGGCTGATGGCACATCATTCTTTGCCAGGTTGGCCAGTACGCCATCCGAGAAAACCACGCCCCAGCCAAAAGTGTCATCAGGCCGGTTGCGCTCAAACACTGTCAGTTGATGCTCCTGTGAACGCAGTTTCATGGAAATAGCGAAATACAGACCTGCAGGCCCACCCCCGACACAAGCAATTTTCATTTTTTACAACCAGCCTGGATAATTAGTTTAAGTCTAAACTAATTATCCATGTCTGTGAACCCGATGTAGTCTGACCGGTAAAGTTAGCGACCCGGGCCAATCTCGCGATGGGTTGCCACTCTCACCTTCGCCTCCTGCGCAGGGGCAAACTTGTAAATATAGTGATACGCTTGCAGCCATGGGCATTTACGCTAAATACCTGCTACCGAAAGTCGTGCACTTCGCCTGTGGCCTGAAGCCGGCCGCCAGGCAGCGTGAAAAGGTCGTGCCACTGGCTGAAGGCCGGGTACTGGAGATCGGCATTGGTTCCGGGCTCAATATCCCGTTTTATGATCCACACAAGGTGCAGCATCTGTGGGGTCTGGACCCATCAGCAGAAATGTGGGCGATTGCGCAGAAAAATGCCGACCGGCATCGAATCAACGCAGAGTTTATCCAGTCCGGCGCCGAATCCATTCCACTGGATAACCATTGCGCTGACACGGTCATGATGACTTACACCATGTGTACGATTCCCGACGTCCGCGCAGCCCTGGATGAAATCAGGCGTGTCCTGAAACCCGGCGGCAAGCTGGTTTTCTGCGAGCACGGCAAAGCGCCTGATGAAAGTGTTCAGCGCTGGCAGAATCGTATCAATCCACTGTGGGGCAAGATAGGTGGTGGCTGCCATCTCAACCGTCCCATTCCCGGACTGCTCGAGCAATCCGGCTTTAAATCCAGTGATATGCAGACCATGTATCTGCCTGGCTGGAGACCGGCGAGTTTTAATTATTGGGGTACAGCGGGTTATTGATAGAAAAAGAACCAGGTCATGACAGGATAGAGCCCACCCCGCCGCCATTCATAAGCCATTGAGCGAAATTCAGTAGCAATACAAACAGCAGCCATACCACTACCGG
Organism: Oceanospirillales bacterium; assembly: GCA_003233115.1. GTDB lineage: Bacteria > Pseudomonadota > Gammaproteobacteria > Xanthomonadales > SZUA-36 > SZUA-36. The sequence goes on along the minus strand of QIKV01000150.1, from coordinate 13,497 downwards.
CATCATCAGGCTGGAGGCCCCAAGTCTGATTGACCTGAAAGAAACCAGGGTTGCTAAAACTACCAGCAACCACAGGCCCATCACCCCCAGTGACCAGCCAATTCGGTTCAGTCCAAAAAAAGTCCAGGACCACATGACACCCAGCAGTAATTGCAAACCCCACCAACCGAGGGCAACCTGCGCCAGGCTACGCACGGTGTCCCACACCAACCATGCAGACACCGCCAGCAGTACATACACGACTGCCCACACAAAGGCCATCACCATCGCAGGCGGGTTCCACGCGGGCTGGTTCATGGCCTGATACCACTCGCCGCCGACAAACTGGCCACTCACGGCAGCAACCGCCACCACGATCAATAGAAATACAGCAAGCGAAACCAGTCGATTCATAAAATTTCTGAGAACCCGGAGGAAAAACCTATGCTACCCCACTCTATTGGCGTTGCCTATCGAAACGATTGTAAAAATCAATTTCACCAATTGCCTTTGAGCGACTATGCTTTGAGCCTACTCACCAGATTTCCAACGAAACAACAGAGGACACATCAAAATGTCATTGAAAGGCAGCAAAACCGAACAGAATCTGAAAGACGCTTTTGCCGGTGAATCCCAGGCAAACCGGCGTTATCTCTACTTCGCACAGCGTGCTGACATCGAGGGATATAACGATGTAGCAACGGTGTTCCGCTCAACTGCGGAAGGCGAAACCGGCCATGCACACGGCCACCTCGAGTACCTTGAAGAGACCGGCGACCCGGCCACCGGCTTACCCATCGGCAGCACCGGGGACAACCTCAAGGCAGCGATTGCAGGTGAGACGCACGAATACACGGATATGTACCCGGGTATGGCAAGTTCAGCGCGTGAGGAAGGCTTTGATGAGATCGCTGACTGGTTTGAAACCCTGGGTAAGGCGGAACGCTCGCATGCTAACCGCTTCCAGAAAGCCCTGGACGAACTAGACTAAAAAGCAACCACCCCATTTGCTTTCATAATTGATGGGGCGCATTGGCGCCCCTCTTTATTTGTTCCGGAAGGCCAGGGAATATGAGTAAATCGCCAACAGCATCGCGCGAGGGCAGCCTCGAAGCACCCACCCGGCATCCGCTAAACTGGCAAGATCCGGAATTCTACAACGAAGCACCGTTGCTGGAAGAACTGGAGCGGGTCTACGACATCTGCCACGGGTGCCGGCGGTGTGTATCTTTATGTGACGCTTTTCCGACTCTGTTTGACCTGGTCGACGAATCTGACACCTTTGAGGTTGATGGTGTTGCCAAAACCGACTACTGGAAAGTGGTTGATGAGTGCTTTCTCTGTGATCTGTGCTACCAGGTCAAATGCCCGTATGTGCCACCGCATGAATGGAATGTGGATTTTCCGCACCTGATGCTCAGAGCCAAGGCCGTTCAGTTTAACCGGGGTGAGCGCAAAATCAGCCACAAGCTGATCAGCAGTACGACCCTCAACGGTCGTGTTGCAAGCCTGCCGGTCATTAACCAGGTGGTCAATGCAGCCAGCAAGAGCCCTGCCATGCGCAAAATGACCGCCAGGATGCTGGATATCCATCCCCAGGCCCACTTGCCGGAATTCCATACACATACGCTCAGGAAACGCCTCAGAAACCATCAACCACGCGCCATTGAAGCCACTGAGGCCGGCCCGACACGGGGCCAGGCGGCGCTGTTTGCCACCTGCTACTGCAATTTCAATGAGCCGGGCATCGGCGAAGACCTGGTCGCGGTATTTGAACACAATAGCATCCCTGTGAGGTTGGTCGATAAGGAGACCTGCTGCGGTATGCCCAAACTCGAACAGGGTGATCTCAAAACCGTGCAGAAATACAAGGAAAGGAATATTCCACAACTGATCAGGCTGATTGATGCGGGCTGGGACATCGTCGCAGCCGTACCTTCCTGCGTACTGATGTTCAAGCAGGAACTGCCATTGATGTTTCCCACAGACACGGACGTGTTAAAGGTCAAAAAACATATTTTTGACCCGTTTGAATACCTGCTGCACCGCCACAAGGCAAAATTGTTGCGCACCGATTTCCACCAGTCACTGGGAACCGTGGCCTGGCATGTGCCCTGCCATCAGCGCGTGCAAAACATCGGTCCCAAGACCAAACAGGTCCTGTCACTGATACCCGGCACAGAAATCAACGCCATTGAGCGTTGCTCCGGTCATGACGGCACCTACGGTGTGCGCAACAGCACGTACGCCAAGTCCCAAAAAATTGCCCGCCCGGTGATCACCCGTGCCAAAAAAATGGAGGCAGACTACCTGGTCTCCGATTGCCCCATGGCCGCCACGCAGATTGCCGCTGGGTTGGAGCTGAAACATGGCGAGACCAATCCGCTGTCGCTGCTAAGAAAAGCATACGGAATATGAATATGACAACACCTTTGGCACGGTCAGACCTGATGAGCCTGGAGCAATACGCCAGCGAGCGTGAAAGCTTCAGGGCCCGTGTCATTGCACACAAGAAAAACCGCCGTATATCCATCGGCCGGTATTTGCACCTGTATTTTGAAGACCGCCTGACGGTCCAGTATCAAATCCAGGAAATGCTGCGTATTGAAAAGATCTTCGCGGCCGACGGTATCGAAGATGAACTCAGCGCATATAACCCGCTGATCCCGAACGGCAGGAACCTGAAAGCAACCGCCATGCTGGAATACCAGGATGTTGAGGAGCGCAAACAGCAACTGGCCCTGCTCCGGGGCATTGAGGATCTGGTTTGGATACAGGTGGGAGGGTTCGAACCGGTCTATGCCATTGCAAACGAGGACCTGGAACGCAGCAATGAAGACAAAACCTCAGCCGTGCATTTTATGCGTTTTGAGCTTGCAGCGGACATGATCAGAGCTTTGCGATCCGGTGCCAAACTGGTGCTGGGCTCTAGCCACAAATTCTATACCCACAGTACCGAAGTCGAGCCCGCTGCGCGCGCCGCGCTGTGCGCCGACCTGGACGATAACTTGCCGCACGATCCCGCACTTGGTTGAATTCCCGCACAAGGCTCATGGCCATGGATATTTTCAGTAAATTCATTTATGCCTTCCCGGTTTCAGGCAACAACTCGTAATCAAGCATCCTGTCGCCATCAAAAATCCAGCGGCTCTGGAAGCGCTCGCCACGCAGCATCATCGGTATCCAGAGCCGGTCATCCTCCCACATCTGCTCATAGGGAATCTCGTCAAGCGGCACCCACAACGGCGCTGCCTCTGCCGATTCCGTCGGCACCCCCTCATAGTCAGCCGTGCGGTACACCCACACGTGGATGGCGTAACCATCGACGAACTGGAAACGGTGCTGGCCGCAGTACTCCAGGTTGGAAACCGTAATCCCCAATTCTTCCTGGCACTCCCTGACCGCACCGGCCTGCGGGGTTTCACCCTTTTCAACTTTGCCGCCGGGCGCGTTGACCTTGCCTTTGCCGAGGCCGGTTTTTTTATTGATCAGCAATATATTGCCGTCCCGTATGACAAACACCAGCGTCGCCGGATCGGTAGCCTGCCAGGTTTCCCAGTCAACATCCGCCAGTATTTTCATAACGGTATTTTCATGGCTGGCCGATACCCTTGCCATCTTTTTTCGCTGCCAGTCGCTCTTGTGCAGCCCCCATATGACGGGTAAATACGGCTTCGTCATTCTCAACAACTGAACTCACCAGCTCATCCAGAACCTTGCGAAACTGGTTGCTCACTGCGGTGGTGTTCTCGTTGCCCTGCTGGATTTCATAGTACAGGTGCGGGTTCTCGTTAACGACCTGGGTGGCCACATTCAACTGCGCACTGAAAGTAGAACTGGATATCTGCTTCAGCAGTGGTACCGCTTCCCCGCTGCCCGCCAAAGCACCGGCAAAAGCAATATTGACCAGATGCGACAGCCCCAGCACCCAGGCCATGACCTCATCGTGTTCTTCAAGGCTCAATTCAACACAATCAGCCGCCGTGTGGGAGAACAGCGCACGGGCTTCACTCACGGCCTGCGGGTCGCCCACATCAACGAAAAGAATGTGGCGCCCTGAAAGGCCGATTTCATCGGGGCCGAACATGGGGTGCACCGAGCACACGCGGCAACCACTCCTGCGCATGGCGTCCAGCCCTTCACGCATCGGGCTTTTTAGTGAACCAATGTCGAATACAAGGCATTGCGGGCGTATTTCAGCCAACTGCAAAAGAATGTCGTTGCTGGGCCTCAGCGGCACGGCGACAACGATCAAGTCGTAGTCATGCACTGCACTTTGCCAGTCATCCACCCGCGCATAGGGCGACTCAACGTCCACCTGGTCTGCAACATCCACGCCGTAACCCACCATATCCAGGTAGCGCGACATCCACACACCCATTCTGCCCAGGCCGCCAATGACCAGTGCCCGCTGGCCCTGGCCATGATCCGACTGGACCAGTTTGTGTGTTTCCTGGTTGCTGAGCGAATGGTGGATCAGTGTCTCCAGTATGTCGCGCGCCACCGAACCGGGCAGGCCCAGGGATTCGGCACGTGCCATACCGCGGTCAATGACTTCACGTTCACGTTCATAGTGGCGCAGCGGCAGGCCGGTCTTCAATTTGTGTTCGGCAATGGTTGTTACGACCGCCTGGCGTTCGGCAATCAGGTCGATGATACCCGTATCGATCGCGTCCAGCCGCTGGCGCAGTTCGAGCAGCTCGGCTGCCGTTAGTGTTGAGTCATTCGACATGTGCTTTGCAGAACCTGCGCTTGCCAACCTGCAGGATACCCTCGAAGCCAACTTCAAGTTGCAATGAGCGGTCGGAGATTTTCTCGCCATCTATGCGCACGCCACCCTGCTTGAGCATACGGAAAGCATCGGAATGACTGGCGGTCAGGCCACACTGGGTCAATGCTGCAGCGATGCCAATACCCTGCCCGCCGGTCGCCAGGGTTCTGTCCGGGATGTCTGCGGGCATTGCCCCGCCGCTGAAGCGGGCAATAAAGGTGTCTCTGGCGGCATCGGCGACGGCACGGTCATGAAATCGCGCAACGATTTCCTCGCACAACAGGAACTTGATATCCCTGGGGTTGCTACCGTCTGCAACCTGTTGTTTAAGCCCGGCCAGCTCGGCATTACTGCGAAAACTCAGCAGCTCAAAGTAGCGCCACATCATCTCATCAGAGATCGACATCAGCTTGCCGAACATCTCATCCGGCGCCTCGGTAATGCCGACATAATTGTTGAGCGACTTGGACATTTTCTGCACACCGTCCAGCCCCTCCAGCAATGGCAGGGTGATGATGACCTGTGGCTGCTGGCCGTAATGTTGTTGCAGGTGACGCCCGACCAGCAGATTGAACTTCTGGTCAGTGCCGCCCATTTCCACGTCGGATTTCAACATGACCGAATCGTAGCCCTGCACCAGTGGGTAAAGGAGTTCGTGCATGCCGATCGGCTGGCCTTTGCGATAACGGTTCTCGAAATCATCCCGCTCGAGCATGCGCGCAAGTGTATATTTCGCTGCCAACCGGATCATACCTTCAGAACCCAGTTGACTCATCCACTCCGAATTGAAGCGGATCCTGGTCTTGTCGCGGTCCAGCACCTTGAATACCTGGGTCGCATAGGTATCCGCGTTGTCCTTGATCTGCTCCGCTGTCAGCGGCTTGCGGGTCACACTTTTACCGGTCGGGTCACCGATCATGCCGGTAAAATCACCAATCAGGAAGGTAACCTCGTGGCCCAGGTCCTGAAACTGGCGCATCTTGTTGATGACCACGGTATGGCCTATGTGCAGGTCAGGCGCCGTTGGATCAAATCCAACCTTGATCTGCAGCGGCTTGCCGGACTCGAGTTTCTGCTGCAGGTCTTCGACCTTGATGATTTCCTCAGTGCCCCGTGCGATCAGCTCGAGGGCTTGTTTGACATCGATCATATTCCGGTCCGTTTTAAATCCGTCTGGCCAAACCCGCATATTGCACCAAGGCGCAGCAAATTCACACTCAAAATTACGCCTTCTTATGTTATCTTTAACACTGCTTGAACCTGGGGCCCTGTTACTGGTCTTTACTCAGCATGCACAATAAGAAATCCTTTCCCGACCTGATGGGAAAAATACAGCAAATCAATTTCAGGCTGACCCGCACCAAACTGCTGCTGTTCGCCTTTACCCTGATTGCCGTTGGTCTCGCGCTGGGTGGGCTGGGAAGCAGCCCGAATGATGCTACTGCGGCCAGCAAGGTCGTCAGCCTGAGTTTACCCAACCGGCACGCGTTCCATACCGGCCAGGCTGTTGGCAGCACCGTGGACCCGGTCAGAACTGAACCCTGGGATGCAGTTACCGTGCGCGACGGCCAGTCCCTGGACGCCATTTTCCGTCAACAGGGCTTCAGCGCAACCACCCTGTTCAGGATCATGGCGCTTAATAAGGAAACCCGCCAACTCAAGAAAATTCGCCCCGGCGACCTGTTTGAGTTCCAGTATCATGAAGATGGCTCACTCAAGCGCATGCGCTACGCTGTGGATGAAGCCCACTACCTGATCGTCGATTACGACGGGCGACAGGCCTTTGCCAGCACCGAAGCACGCGACATCATCACCCGCATTGAGGAGACCAGCGGTACCATAAGCTCTTCCCTTTTCCTGGCGGGTAAACAGGCTGGCCTTAGCGATGGCATGGTGATGAAACTCGCAAGCCTGTTCGGCTGGGATATCGATTTTGTACTCGATATCCGTGCGGGTGACCGCTTTATACTCATTTATGAAAAGATTTACCGGGACGGCAGCTTCCTGCGCGATGGTGAAATCATCGGCGCAACCTTCGTCAACCAGGGTGAAAAATTTCAGGCCATCCGCTTTGTGATTGATGGGCGCACACAGTATTTTGCACCGGACGGGCGCAATATGCGCAAGGCCTTCCTGCGCGCACCACTGAATTTTTCCTACATCAGTTCGAACTTCAACCCCAAGCGCTTCCACCCGATTCTCAAAACGGTCAGACCGCACAACGGCATTGACTACAAAGCGCCCAAGGGAACACCTGTATACGCGGCCGGTGATGGCAAGGTCATCAAGGCCAGCTACAGCAAGTACAACGGCAACTACGTGTTTATCCAACATGCCAACAACATCGTCACGAAGTACCTGCACTTCAGCAAACGTGCGGTCAAAAAAGGTCAGCGGGTCAAACAGGGCCAGGTCATCGGCTATGTCGGAGCAACCGGGCTGGCGCAGGCGCCCCACCTGCACTATGAATTCGTCGTCAACGGCGTGCACCGCAATCCCCGCACGGTTCCTTTGCCAAAGGCGGATGCCCTCGCGGCCACGCAACTGGCTGATTTCCGGCTCGCAGCAGCACCGGTACTGTCCCAGCTCAATCGCCTGGAGTCTGCTTCCCTGTACGCCAGCCAATGAGCGACGCAACCAATACTCGCCAACCCGGCAAAGACCAACCCGGCAAAGATGGGCCCGGTAACGATGCACCCGGTAGTGATGAATATGTCATCGGCATGCTATCCGGCACCAGCCGTGATGGCGTAGATGCGGTACTGGTGAATTTCAGCCACGGCTCAATGAACCTGTTACACGCGATATGTACACCCTACCCAACCGCCATCAAACTGACCCTCGACCAATTGCTGGCAACGGGCCGGCCACCCGACAGGGGCGTAGCGAACCTGCTGGATGAAAACCTGGGCCGCTTTTTTGCCCGCATCGCGCAAAACCTGGTGCGAGAAGCCGGTATGGAAATGCGCGATATTCACGCCATAGGCTCACACGGGCAGACGGTATGGCATGCACCTGAAGGCGATCCCCCCGTCACCATCCAACTCGGTAAGCCAGCGCTGATTGCCAGCGGCACACAGTGTACCGTGGTCGCCAATTTCCGTAGCGCGGATGTGCAGGCAGGCGGTCAGGGCGCACCACTGGCACCCTTGCTGCACCAGGCGTTATTCCGCGATGACACCGAAGACCGCGCCATCCTTAACCTCGGTGGTATCGCCAACCTCACATTGTTACCAGCCAATAAAGCGGGTGCCGTCACCGGCTTTGACTGCGGTCCCGGCAATTGCCTGCTGGATGCCTGGACCCGCCGCCACCTGCAAAAGGACTATGACGACCATGGCCGCTGGGCAAGCAAAGGCCAGGTGGATAAAGAATTGCTGCACAGCCTGCTTGCAGACCCTTACTTCAGCCTGCCATCACCCAAAAGCACCGGCCTGGAAACCTTCAATGCGCCCTGGCTGGAAAACTTACTGGGTGATGCCAACCGGAAGGAAGTGGACGTGCAAACCACACTGGCAGAACTCACCGCTGTCAGTGTTGCAGATTGCCTGTGCAAACCCGGCCAGCCCGACCGCCTGCTGGTGTGCGGCGGCGGGATACACAACACCTTTCTGATGCGCAGGCTGGCGGCCGCTCTGCCGGACGTGATCGTTGAATCCACCGCCCGCTGCGGCGCAGACCCCGATTGGGTGGAAGGCTTGTTGTTTGCGTGGCTGGCACGTGAGCGGCTAAATAACCGTGTTCAGAACACACGGCCAATTACCGGTGCTGGTGTGCCGGTTTTGCTCGGTGAAATTCATGAGCCCTGACCTATTAATATAGCAACTTTACTCAATCATTCTGTAGTTTGAGCTCGACTTGCCATGCTGATATTTGGGTCCAGGTTGTTACGAACAACAGTGAACATAACTTGATATCCATCCATTATTTGATTGCTCATCTCGTTGTTGTCCAGCCAACTGCTTAATGTGACAATGCTGATTCACTTAAACGGAGACAGATTCAAATGCGTAAATTGACTTTAGTCGTTATGACATTGGCCCTGGCTGCAAACCTGTCTTTTGCTGGGCAAGATGACAGGGATGCGGCTACACCGGGCCCGAAAAAGTGCCCCAAACTACAGGCATCAACTATATTTGTCCCAGACAAGTCGTTTAACCGGAAAAAAGGCAGCGCCAAAAAAATCAGCGAAGCACACAAAGTTGCCGAGGCGCAGGGCTGGAGTTTTGATGAAATGTCGGTCTACATAGAAGATGGTGATTTACAGGGGTTTTTCATTACCTATACTCGTGAACACCCTTGTAACACCAGTACGCCTTCAACAGAATAATTACGGATACAGTTGGCATGCCAGACCCTGGTATATTGCATTGTAATTACTGGTGCAATGCCCGCATTCTCTGGGACTCCCAGCCCATCATGTTCTATATTGATGCCGGGCTCGGCTTCAGACGATGCCCTGACGCCTGATTCATTGACTTTATATTAAGGAAGGGAAATCCGATGCAAACGCCCTCGACTCTTGCCAGTGGCAGCGATGACAAACGACTGAAGCGCCATGTTGGCCTGGTCGGCCTGCTGTTTACTGCGGTGGGCTCGATCATTGGCTCGGGCTGGCTGTTCGGCGCCTTGAACGCAGCCCAGCAGGCCGGCCCGGCCTCAATCATTTCGTGGCTGCTCGGCGCGGTCATGATCCTGTTCATCGGCCTCACCTACGCCGAACTCGGTACCATGTTTCCGTTGTCGGGTGGCGTCGTGCGCTTTCCCCATTTCGCATTCGGCTCATTCGCCAGTTACACCACCGGTTGGATCACCTGGCTGGCGGCCGCATCTACAGCACCGATTGAGGTACTGGCCGCGTTGCAATACGCCAACAACTACATCCCCAATCTGCAGGTGCTCGTTGATGGCGTTGCCGTACTGACCCCAGTGGGCTATATCGCCGCAGCCGCATTGATGTTTCTGTTTAGCCTGGTCAACGTGGTGGGTATCCGCTGGTTTGCGCGACTCAACAATGCCCTGGTGTGGTGGAAGATCGCCATCATCATGCTGGTGGTCGTCGCTTTCTTCAGCGCCGAATTCAACAGCAGTCATTTCACCTACGCCAAGCATGGCGGGTTCATGCCATTTGGATGGCACGGTGTGTTCTCGTCCATCGCCACCGCCGGTATCATCTTTTCCTACCTTGGCTTCCGACAAGGTGTGGAATTGGCCGGTGAAACCGACAACCCCAGCCGCAATGTGCCAATTGCCATTATCGGCTCGGTGCTGGGCTGCGCTGTGATCTACATCGGCCTGCAAATAGCTTTCATCGGGGCCCTGCCCGATGTGGCCCTCGCCAATGGCTGGGCCAATATCGGCACCACCTTTTCCGGTGGCATTGAGAACAAGGCCATGGCTTTCGGACCGCTAGCCACCCTGTCAATGACCCTTGGCATGACCTGGCTGGCACTACTGTTGTACATCGATGCCTTCATCTCCCCCGCCGACACCGGGCTGATCTACACCACCGTCACGGCGCGCTTGTCCTACGCCATGGGTCGCAATGGCAATGCCCCGGCATCGCTAGCCAGGGTCAATGATCACGGCGTACCCTGGGTCAGCGTGATCGTGGCATTCGTCGTTGGCCTGATCTTCTTTTTGCCGTTTCCAAGTTGGCAGAAACTGGTCGGTTTTGTGACCTCAGCCACCGTGCTGTCATTCGGATCCGGCCCCCTGGTGTTGATGACACTGCGCAAGGAACTACCCGGATACGAGCGCCCGTTCCGCTTACCCGGCGGTATCATTATTCCTTATCTCGCGTTCCTGTCCTCTAACCTGATTGTCTACTGGTCGGGTTGGGACGTTGACTGGAAGCTGGCTATTGCCGTACTGCTGGGATTCAGCATACTGATCATCCACGAGGCCTTTTATCATAAGCGCACACCGCGTCTGGACCTGCGTTCGGGCTTCTGGGTAATCCCGTGGTTGGGTGGACTGACCCTGATTAGCTGGCTGGGCTCGTATCCGGATCCATCCATGGGCAAGGGCAATCTCGGTATTCTCGATATGCCCACCGCGATGCCGACGATTGCCGTGTTCTCAGCCCTGATCATGTGGGTGGCGTACAGCATGCGCTTGCGCCGCGATCGTATCGAAGAAAACCTGAATGGGAGCTGGGACAAGGATACAACGGAGCCTGGCGTGCCGAGTGCCTGAATCACTGGTTTTGAAGATAACCTGCCTCTTTTTGGTGCCGAAAGGCAAGTACATATACCAAATCGATCTTTACTGCGTGGCGGTATAGCGCCACATAGCCAGAGCTGCTATCGCCAGGCAGGGCGCAGGCAGCATACGATGCCCATTACGGGTGCTGAGCATCCTGTTTTACTGGGTGATATTTACCCGCCCTGACACGTTGGGATTAATTTCCTTATCATCTGTATCACTATATGATACAGTGATACTATGATCAAAATTGATATGCAAAGCCGCGAGTCACTGGTCGTGCAAATCTGCAAGGCGCTCAAGCAGGAAATCGCATCGGGAACGTTGCGCCCGGGGGACGAACTGCCATCGGCCAGGCAACTGGGAGGCGACCTGGGCATTCACTGGAACACGGTATCGCGGGCTTACCGGCAACTCGCTGAAAACGATATTATTTTCGTAGCACGGGGCCGCAAAGCCTTCGTCAGGGAAAGGGCAACCGCAGCGGGTGGCCCAACCGCTGATCAGATTGAAGATGTCAGGCGGATATTTCGCGAAGGCCTGACGCAGGCGCGCCTGTATGGCATGTACAAACAGGTGACTGAATCGGTTTTTCAGAATGAAATACTGAGCTGGAAAACATGAGCAATTGGGGGATACCAATGAATTTCGAGTTCATCTATGCCATGGGCTTGTGGTTATTGCTATGGGTGTTTGAAGCAATCGCACTGGCACGACTGGAGAAAAAGGATAATTTAGACATTGCGCAGCATCTGAAAGCACAATCCAGTGTTAAAAACATACTTATAGCAATTTCCGTCGCCGGCATTGCGATTTTTCTTATCCCTGATTATTTTGGTTTCAAGTGGAATACGACCGGAGGCCTTTTCGGCATAGGCGGTTATCTTCTGTGGGTGTATCTGGTCCGCATTCCGCGCTGGAACAAAATTAGAGAACGGGCAAACCAGGCAAGGTCCGAGCAACTGGGTCTCAAAGGTGACCGCGTTGCAGAACTGAAGGTGCGTCGCCTGCGCAACCACCTATCGGGAGCGGCGCTTTCGATTCCCTATTTTATATTGCTCGGTGCAGGAATTTATCTGCTGTACTGGGCCACTTCACATGGCCTGTCAGCTCCCGGCTGGGGAGGGTTATTGGTGTTTGTCCAATACCTGGTTGCCATATGCGTTACGTTGTTTTTGCACTGGCAAATGCAAAAGCTTGTTAAAGACCCAATTGATCTGCGAAGTTCCGTCCCCGCTGAATTTGCAGAAAAAACGCGGCAATTTGTGAAGGGGAGAATGCAATCCTTCCTGGTTGCACAAATTGCCTATTTGATATCTGCGCTGGGCATTATTTTTATCCTTGTACATGGTTACCCAGGCAGGTTCTGGTTCATCGCTACGCAAGTGCCGTTTCTAGCCAGCATGTTGTGGTTAGCCTATTCAGGTGCTAAAAAAATGGCGTACCTGGAAGAGCAGCGGTGGCAGGAAGAGTAAAGAATTGCCGCAAGTCAGGGGTCAGATTCAAATGCGGCATACACCTATCAGTAAATATTCCATGGTCCGTGCATTTGAGTCCGACCCCGGAGTGACCGCTGACCTGCAACAGGCTTAAAGTTTCCCGAACACCCTCGTTTTTAGTCTGTCTTTTCACTATAAAGCTTGATCTGGCATAACGAAGATTTATCCAGGCAGTCAAATTGTAACCAACCCCCGTCAGGTTCGAATGTCAGTGCTTTGCTTACCAGTGTTTCACTTGAGAGCGAACCGGCAGTATCCAGGTGACTTAAAACGTCTTCAATAGATTGTAAGTTTTCTGCCACACCTTCTGATTGTAAAGACAGCTGTAATCTGACTAAGCTGATCATACTGTTCACATCATGGACGCGGGCAATATAGTTCTCAGGATAGCCCAACATTTTCGCCAGCAGAATTTTGCCGCTGAGGTTGTAAAGGCCGGTTGGCCAGTTGGCAGCTATGGCATCGCGACCGTAGGGCTTTCTAATACCCTTGTTTTGCTGCTCACGGGTTCGCTCTTGCGCTGTAAATCCTGTTTCAGAAAGCCCGCTCAAACGTAACATGGGCCTGGTGATATTTTGGTAATAGCTGTTTTGAGTCGCATTGGTTTGTATCAACCAGTGGGTCACCAGCGGGCCAAAGGCCCGCAGTGAATCCTTCCCATAGGTCGTGGTGAGTACCTGGAATAGTGTGCGTTGCTCGGATTCGAATGCATCGCCAATGTTTAACTCATTCCCTGTCAGCGGCTTGAGCAGGGACATTGCAAGCCGGGTCTCATCCTGGGACAGTTCACGAGCGGTCAGATATTCAGATAGATATTGCACATCCGTCCAAATTCCAGCAACACCTACCATTTTATCCAGCAGCCCAGAACCCTGTTCCAGCAGCATCCTCCAAAATCGTATATCGACGGCCAGTTGTGCAAGGAATTCTGCAGGCAAACCTGAGTCGTACAGACTTGCCAGCCTAAGCTGGCTGAGTTTCAGCATTGTTCCATAGGGGGGCACCGGCGATACAAAACTGCTGCCACCCCAGCTTCGGAAT
>QIKV01000111.1 GCA_003233115.1 Oceanospirillales bacterium | reverse complement strand
ACTTCGATCGAAACTACATTCCAAACCAATTGGGAGAATTTTGAAGATGAAATACAACCGTAATCCATTGTCACGGGCGATCCAGAATACCCTTGGCGCCGGCGCTGTACTGAGTATGGCTCTGGCTACAAATGTTGCCTTTGCACAAGATAAAGCTGATGACCAGGAAGGCGTCGAGCTGGATCGAGTGCAGGTAACCGGTTCACGTATTAAACGCGTGGATATTGAGGGTTCAACGCCGGTCACCGTAATTTCACGTGAGGAGATCGATTTCTCAGGTAATTCAACCGTTATGGACCTGCTGCGTTCATCAACGTTTAACAGCTTCGGTTCTTTCAGAGACCAGTCCGGCTTCGGTAATGGCTTCTCTGGTGCAGCATTCGTCAGCCTCCGCGGTCTGGGTTCACAACGTACCCTGATCCTGTTGGATGGACGTCGGCTGTCAGCCTTCCCGGGTGGTGGCGGCACCGGTGCCGTTAACCTGAACGTTCTGCCGCTTGACATGATTGAACGTATCGAAATACTCCGCGATGGCGCGTCCGCTATTTATGGTTCCGATGCAATCGCTGGCGTAATCAACATCATTTCCCGCAAGGATATGGATGGTGCGATTGTCACCGTGCAGACTGATAGCCCTGATGTACCGGGCGGCGACTCTCAGCGTTATTCTGTTGCTGGCGGTATGAGCAGTGACAGGGGCAATATTACATTCTCCCTGGAACACTTCAGACGCGACATGGTTTTTGATCGTGACGTACCTGAGTTTGCCAATGCGGTTGCGCCTGGCGTGGACACTATTTCAAGCTTTGGTTTCCCGGGCACAGCCTTTATCCTTAGCGGTAATCTCGCCGGCGCCAACTATCCTGATCCACGTTGTCCCGCAAACGTTGGTGATTCTGAGTTGTTCCCGAATTCCTATCGTTGGAGCTTCAGCGGTTTTGTTGCTGGTTCAACTAATGATGGTGGTTTCGGTTCCGACCGTACCCGTTGTGGTTATAACTTCGCTGCAGATACGATTTACATACCGCGGGTTGAGCGCAACAGTGCTTTTGTTAATGCTCGTTTTGACGTAACGCCCAGCACGCAGTTTGTTGCGCGTGCACTGTATTCAATCAACGAGTCTGAGTCGCGTTTCGCAGGTGCTCCGGTAACTGCCCCGTTCCCGATTTATAGTGCTGACAATCCGAATAACCCGATATTGGCCTTGGCTAATGCAGGTATTGACGGTATAACGCCGGCTGACGTCGGTGACGTATTGTTGCTGATGCGTACCGTGCCTAACGGCAACCGTAAAGGCTTCCAGAAATTCACCCAGTCATCACTGTTTGCCGGTTTTGAAGGTACGGCTGACTTCTTTGGCGGCGTGGACTGGGATATTGGTTTTGAGTACATCCGTAACCTCACCAATGCCGAAACCCGTAACCTGGCCAACAAGATTGAAATCCAGAATGCGGTTGACGATGGTTCGCTGGATTACTTCAACGTCCAGCAGTTGCCGCACGCTGAGTGGTTGGCAAACACCGAGGACGTCTTACGGCAATTTAACCACACGGGTACTTTTGTGGCTGATTCCACAACCATTCAGTACGATGGTTCTGCAAGCTGGGATCTGTTCCAGATGAACAACGGACCGGTACCGATCGTCGTCGGCTTCCAGGTGTTTAATTTAACCTGGAGCCAGTTGAACGATCCGGAATCCAACCGTTTGATCATTGCCGGTACGTCCGGTGGTGACAACATTGATAATGTTGGTCGTGATATCACCTCTTTTTACGCTGAAACCGTTATTCCTCTGCTCAGCTCATTAGAGATCGATCTGGCTGTGCGTTACGATGACTATTCAGATTTTGGTGGCACCACCAATCCCAAGGGCTCCATTGCATGGCGTCCGCTGGATAGCCTGTTGCTGCGTGCCAGTTACGGCACAGGTTTCCGTGCTCCTGATATGCAGGAACTGTACGGCAACCAGTCAGAGTCCTTCCCGTCGGCGATCGACGTTGTGGGTTGTGCCAATGGTGTAGCACCGTGTAATTCTGCACAGTACCGCTCATTCTTCGGCGGTAACCCGAATCTGGGGCCGGAAACATCTGATTCCTGGACGCTGGGTGGGGTCTGGAATGCGACAGATGATCTGAGCCTGGAAGTGAGCTATTACAATATTCAGTTCACGAATCAGATTTCAACGCTGAGTCTGCAACGTATGTTCAATCTGGAGGCGGCTGGCTCAACCAATACTGTTAACCGTAATCCGGATGGAACGGTTAACTTTGTACAGCTGACACAGTTGAATCTGTCGGGTATTAAAACCGATGGTGTTGACGTCTCAGTCAACTATAGCCTGAACACGGACAACATAGGCTTGTTCAACTTCAACCTGCGCGGAACCAAGGTTCTTACCTATAAGCAGGAAGCAGTGCGGGGTGATGGTTTCGTTGATATTCTTAACACCACCGGCGTTCCAGAAGTTCGGATCACACTTAATGCGAACTGGACCATGGGTAACTTCCAGGTTGGCTGGTTAACCCGTTACATTGGTGCCAATGGTAAGGCGGATGATTTCGTCAAGCCCGATGGCAAGGTGGCTTTCAACAAGGCTAATACTGTACATGACCTGCAGGTAGGCTATAACCTGCCGTGGAATGCAGAAATTTCAGTGGGTGCCAGAAATGTCTTTAACACGGCTCCGCCTTTCAATGGCTTCGTGTACGGCTGGCAACCAATGGACTTCGCTTTGTATGATGCCCAGGGTCGTATTACTTACCTGCGTTACAAGCAGAACTTCTGATTATTTGATCACCTGAAGTTTATGTGCAAGACAAGACGGCCCGCAGTAATGCGGGCCGTTTTTCTTTAGACATCAAACAAGTATGAAAATACACTCACTTTTTTCTGTGCCGCTACTGGAATTCAAACATCCGGATGCCGATTCCTTGTGCCCGCAATTACTGTCCTTGTTGCTGACACGCGAAACGGATCGGTACCGCGATGATGTCAACCGCGATACCCAGGCAGGCGCGTTGTTTGAGAGCCGCTTTGACTTGTTCTACTGGAAGGATCGTGAAATTCAGCCAATGGTGAAATTTATCCACCGTTCATTGGCCAGGGTTGTGGCTGAGCTGAACCACTACAATGCCGAGCAAATGAGTGCACTGCGCTTCAATTACCACGCGTGGTTTCACGTCACCCGCAAAGGTGGGTTTCAGTCCATGCATAACCACCCCAATGCCAGTTGGTCGGGTATTTTTTGTGTTGATCCCGGTGAGCCGGCCGAGGACTCGCGCGAGGGCAAAGTGCGCATGTATGATCCGCGTACCAACGCCAATATGTACATGGACCCAGGTTGTGAAAACCTGCAAAGTCCTTATAGTCTTTCCAGCATGGAAATCCAGCATGAGGCAGGCAAACTGTGGATATTTCCATCCTACCTGATGCATGAGATATTTCCCTACCATGGTGAGAAACCGCGGGTCGTGGTGGCTTTTAACTGTTGGCTGACGGCACCGGATAGCCCTGATATTACGTTACAGGGTTGACACCACACTAGTGCCAGTATTAATGCCAGTGCGGGCTGAATTGGCGGACGCTCCGGGCGAGAACAGACACGTGCAGAGGGTCTACCTCGGGAGTGATACCGTGCCCCAGGTTAAATACATGGCCCGTGCCGTTGCCGAAGCTTGCGAGAGCTTCCTTCACCTGACTTTCAATAACTCCGGGGTTTGTCAGCATGATGGCGGGATCCAGGTTGCCTTGCAGGGCAACACGGTCACCCACCCTGGCACGTGCCTCAGACAGGGTTATTGTCCAGTCCAGTCCCAATCCGTCGCAACCTGTTTCAGCCTGTGCCTCGAGATGGGCATTGCAACCCTTGCAAAATAATACGACGGGTATGCGTTGCCCGGCATGAGATTGATTCAGCCCGGCCACAATTTTTTCCAGGTAGTGCAGAGAAAACTCTCTGAACAAATCCGGCGCCAGCACACCACCCCAGGTATCGAAAAGTTGCACGGCTTGCGCACCGCTTTCGATTTGCGCATTGAGATAGTCGGTGACTGAATCTGCCAATTTATCGAGTAACAGGTGTGTTGTTTGCGGATCACTGTAGAGCATATTTTTTATCTTGGAAAAAGTTTTACTGGATCCACCTTCGACCATGTAGGTGGCCAGTGTCCATGGGCTGCCGCTAAAACCGATCAAGGGAACGTCACCGTTGAGTTCTTTGCGAATCAGCGCAATCGCATCCATCACGTAAGCGAGCGATGTTGCAGGGTCGGGGCGTTGCAGTTGTTTGACGTCACTAACAGAATCAATGACGTTCTCAAATTTTGGTCCTTCGCCCTCATTAAAATACAGCCCGAGACCCATGGCATCGGGTATGGTCAGGATGTCAGAGAATAAAATTGCAGCATCAAGCGGAAACCTGCGTAGCG
This sequence comes from Oceanospirillales bacterium, assembly GCA_003233115.1. Lineage (GTDB taxonomy): Bacteria > Pseudomonadota > Gammaproteobacteria > Xanthomonadales > SZUA-36 > SZUA-36. The sequence continues at coordinate 35,016 of QIKV01000111.1, read as the reverse complement.
GCTGCAGGGTGACTTCACAGGCGAGTTCCGGGTTGGTGCACAGGTTCATAAAGCTACCGGCTTCACCGCGTAGCCGCCGGTATTCAGGCAGGTAACGCCCCGCCTGTCGCATCAACCATAGGGGTGTCCGCTCTGTCGGCTGTCTCAGTAAAGCCCTGATATACAAATCATTTTTTAAAGGTGAATTCATATTTCCCCCATTTTGACTAGCGAGGTTGGCTGGCAACTATGGCAGCCGCAATTTGTTTGTTGTTTGAGTTGCTATCAATAAACCCCTGGCCGGCAGCGTTCAGCAATATCAACCGGTATGAACCGGCAATGACCTTTTTATCCAGTTTCATCAGTTCGAGGATTTCATCAGGCAGTGCATCGTCCGGCATATCGACTGGAAGACCAAATGAACGCAGTAATTTACCCAGGCGATCACTTAAGCCGGGTGCGCACAGGTTTCTCTGCTCACTGAGCCTGGTTGCCACCAACATGCCAATGGCGACAGCTTCTCCATGCAGGTATTTTGTATAGCCGGTCAGCGATTCCAGCGCGTGTGCAAAACTATGGCCAAAATTCAGCAGGGCGCGGACGCCTGATTCGCGTTCGTCCCTGGCGACGACCTCGGCCTTATTGACAATGCTGCGCCTGATCAGGCTGATAAGCACTTCAGGTTCCCTTGCATTGATGGCTTTATTATTGCTCTCGAGCCAATTTAAAAACTCCGCATCACGCACGGCCGCAATCTTGACGACCTCTGCCATGCCCGCAGAAAAATCACGTTCAGGCAGTGTTTTCAAAGTCTCAATATCAATCAATACTGATACCGGTTGATGAAATGCACCGACCAGGTTCTTCCCTTGTGTGTGATTAAAGCCTGTTTTACCCCCGACTGATGCATCCACCTGCGCCAACAGGCTGGTGGGCACCTGAATGAACCGTATACCCCGCATATAGCAAGCTGCGGCAAACCCACCCAAATCGCCGATGACACCACCGCCCAGGGTGACCAGTGTAATATCCCGGGTCGCACGGATATCCACAAGCTTGTCGATGATCCGTGACCAGTACTCAAGTGTTTTGAACTGCTCGCCATCCGGCAGGATCAGCGTGTCTACTTGTGTATTCGCGAATGAATCTTTAAGGGCTTGCAGGTACAGGGGTGCGACTGTTTCATTGCTGACGATCAGTGCAGCGCCTCCTGCAGGGAGCGTGATTGCAGCGTTGGCGGCACCCAGCATGCCGGAGCCGACGGTCACGGTATAGCTTCGTTCGGCCAGTTCAACTCTAATTGTCTGCATTGAGTGGGTCTACCTGTTGCCGGATAGCGGAGTAAAGTTGTTTTGCGGTGCTATGCACGCTTTGGTCCCGGGTGTTAAAAACCATGTCCGCAGTGGCATCATAAAGCGGGTTACGTACCCTGGCCAGGTCCAGCAACCGTTGTACACGGTCCTCTGCCTGCAGCATGGGCCGGCTCTTGTCCTGGCTCAGCCGTTTGAGCTGGTTCTCGATACTGGTCTTCAGGTAGACAACAAACCCACGTGTACGGAGCAGGCTGCGATTTTCCTCCTGGCAGATTACGCCACCTCCGGTTGAAATCAATACAGCTTTCCTTGCTGTAAGCTGCTCTAGCAACCGGCTCTCCCGTTTACGAAACCCTGCTTCACCTTCAACATCGAATATCAGGTTGATGCTGGCACCTGTCTGACGCTCAAGTTCATGGTCACAGTCATAAAAGCCAAGCTTAAGCAGCTTCGCCAGGTGCTTTCCAATCGTTGTTTTACCTGATCCCATCGGGCCAATCAGGAATACATTCTGGATTGACTTGCTCATCCGGCGTCTGCAGTTTGCATAAACGGCGTGCAAGTCCACATGGCATTCGGTAAAATTACTCCGTCCCGTCTGACAGGAATGGCAGTAGTTTTTATGCTTCGTTTTTTTATCATCTTCTCAGTTCTGCTAATCGGGCTGTTCACACTTGAGATTTTACAACCGGTAGAAAAGTTCTTCATTATCCCATTTACATCGATGATTGCAGATATCAGTGTGTGGATGGTGCAAACTTTTGATGAAAACGTCATTGCTACCGGCAATGTTATTCGCGACAGGATCTCCGGGTTCGGTGTGAGTATTGAGCGTGGCTGTAACGGTCTTGAGGCGGTGATTATCTTATTTTCAGCCATCTTTGCCTTTCCAGCCCCTTTTAAAAATAAGCTGATTGGCTTTACAGCCGGGTTTTTTGCCATCCAGTTCCTCAACCTGGTAAGAATCATAAGCCTTTACTACCTGGGGCAGTGGAACAGAACGGCATTTGATTGGTTTCACCTTTACCTGTGGCAGGCATTGATCATCCTTGACGCTCTCGTGGTGTGGATAATCTGGCTGCGAACCCTGCCAAATTCCCGCCACGGCCCGGACGACCCGGAATCCGCACCAGCCTGATGCGTGTGCTGATAGCCGGTTGCGGTGATGTCGGGAACCTGCTGGCCACTTTGTTGTTGCAAAAAGGTCACGTAGTCTACGGACTGAAGCGGGATATTTCGACTTTGCCACAAGGTGTGAAAGGGGTCCAGGCCGACCTGACAGACCGTGCTACGCTCACGAACCTGCCGGCAAAATTCGATCGTATGGTATTTATGCCGACACCTGCCAGCCGTGACCAGGCAGCTTATGAGTCCGTGTTCCTCGATGGCTGGGAAAACCTCTGGCACAGCCTGCAACAACCACCTGAGCGCACCTTGCTGGTTTCAAGTACAGCGGTTTTTGGGCAGTCGAATGGCTGCATTGTGAATGAGGAGACTGTGCCTGAGCCTGTCCATTTTAACGGTGAAGTTTTGCTAAAAATGGAGCGACTCGCAGCCAACTGTACAAATAACCTGGTGGTTGCACGGATTTCGGGTATTTACGGGCCGGGGCGCGAAGGCCTGATCAAGCTTGCCGCGTCGAAAGGGCTTGAGATTCAGCGGTCCCCACCCTATTTTACTAATCGTATACATCGTGATGATGCGGCGGCCGCGTTGTTGCACCTGCTACTGCTGGACGATCCGCGAGCCTTATACCTGGTTTCTGACGATCACCCGGTTGCCAGGTATACGGTGCTGGCATGGATGGCAAAGACCCTGGGAAACGCAGTGCCAAAGGGTCTGAGTGTTGTGCAGGGTCGCCGCGGCAAGCGGGTGGATAACCAAAGACTACGGTGCAGCGGTTTACGGCTGAACTTTCCTGATTACCGAGCAGGATATGGCGCTATCCTTGAGCAGAGGAAAACAAATGAACATACCAAGTGAAGTTATCAGTCGATTTGAAACGGCAATGCAAGCTGCGCAGGTCGCACGTGAACCGGAGCCTACTGCGATGTCCCTGGCCACTTCCAGCATGGATGGGGGGGTATCTGTGCGCACCGTTTTGCTGAAAGATTTTGACGCGAAAGGATTCGTATTTTATACCAACACGCAGAGCAACAAGGGCAAGCAACTTGCAAAAAACCCGCATGCTGCACTGTGTATATTCTGGAAAGCCATTTACCGTCAGGTATTGGTGGAAGGTATGGTTGAGCCGGTGACAGACGCAGAAGCGGACGCTTATTTCTCAACCCGTCCCCGGGGCAGCCAGATTGGTGCGTGGGCCTCCGCACAGTCACAGATTCTGGAGAATCGCGAGGTGCTGGAACAGCGGGTGGGGGAATTTGAGCAAAAATTTATGGGTGGGGATGTACCGAGACCACCACACTGGTCCGGTTACCGACTGGTGCCGGAAATGATTGAATTCTGGTACGGGAAGGAAAGCCGATTGCACGACCGCTTCCGGTTTACCTTAGTCGGTGACGAATGGGTGCGCCAGCGCCTCTATCCGTAGGGTGGACATTTATGTCCACCGTTGCGCTCTAAACCGCTTCCGGTTTACCTTAGTCGGTGACGAATGGGAGCGCCAGCGCCTCTATCCGTAGGGTGGACATTTATGTCCACCGTTGCGCTCTAAATTCAATTTGGGTGTTTACATGACCATGGTTACGGCGGATATAAATGTCCACCCTATTGCACGACGGCTCTATTGAGTGAAAAACTGCTGCCTGAATTTCAGGGTGTAGGGTTTGTTATTGCCTTTGGGCGTAACCAGTACCGTGAAATCGAAAGTCTCCCTGTTCCTGACAGACAGTTCACCGATATAGTAAACCGCCTCGTCGCCTTCATCGATCTCTCTCATGTCGATGTTGCGCGTCTGGCCAGTCAGGTTTCGACCGGTGGCGGTAACCTTGGCTTTTACGGGGCTGGTTGTCTCATCATCGTCTTTCATCATGACTGCTATATTGATCAGGGCACGGCTGTCGGAGCGACGAATACCGTACGCTTTTGCGACTTCCGGTGCGATCATGCTGGAACTAAAAGCATTGTAGTGAACGATGTAATGATCAAACTCCATGGCCTGTTGCGCGAGGGCGGGCAGGGAGGTCAGAGCAACCAGCAGGATTAGTATTTTCATCAATCTTTTCATTCTTCAGATCCTTTCTTTAAACATATAATTTACCAACGACAGCAAAGATGGGAGTAAAGACAACGATCACGCCGGATAACTGCTCACGGTAATTTCCCATTATCTACCATCCTAGCAGAAGTAAAAGAAAACGCAGTGCAATCAGGGCGAACAATGGTGAAAGATCGACACCGCCCAAAGGCGGAACCAGCCTGCTGATCGGTCGCAAAACCGGCTCCGTCAGTTGGTAAATCAGGGGAATCAGCGGATGGCGCGACCGACCGCCAACCCAGCTGACAATTACCCTGGCTATAATCAGCACAAAGTAAGTCATTAACAGCGTGACCAACAGTTTTTGGACTGCGAACAGCAGCAAAGTGGGTAGTTCGGTCGCGCCATGGCGTAATTGGTTGATGATGGCCAGTTGTATCAGTTCCAGCAACAACATGACTACGACAGATGCCGCGTCCAGTCTTCCGACCGAAGGTACGATGCGCCGGGCGGGAACCAGTACCGGGTTGGTAGCCTTGACCAGGAACTGGCAAAGGGGGTTGTAAAAATCGGCTCTTACCCATTGCAACAGCAAGCGCAGCATGATGGCTGTGATGTAAAGATCGATGGTTGTACCGACCAGGTAAATGAGTGCGCCGGATAGGTTCATCTGTGATTTCCCCCACCGGCCAATTGCTGCCCCCGCCGGGTTGCAGCGACAATCGCTGCATCCACCAGATCTTCAAAATGCCCTGCGTCCAGTTGCTCCAATGCAACCTGGGTGGTACCCCCCCTGGAGGTAACGCGCCGGCGCAACTCGGCCACATCAACATCACTTTGCACGGCCATGGCACTGGCGCCATAGGCAGTATGCAAGGCGAGTTTCCCTGCAATGTCTGCCGGCAGCCCCAATCGAGTCGCAGCTTTTCGCATGGCTTCAATCAGGTAAAAAAAGTAGGCGGGCCCGCTGCCGGACACTGCTGTCACCACATCCAGCAGGTTTTCCTGGTCCAGCCACACCACTTCTCCGGCGGCCTGCATCAATTCCTGGGCCATCCGACGCTGCGCGGGACTACAGTTCTCACTGGCATACAGCGCTGTGATGCCCAGGCCGATCAAGGCCGGTGTATTGGGCATGGTGCGGACAATCGCTGGCGAAGATTTATGTGGTGCGGCTATCTGGTCGATTGGAATCCCGGCGACGATAGAAATTAACAACTGATCAGCCGTGACTTGGGCACCGATTTCTTCAAGAACCCGTGGCAAAACCTGTGGCTTGACAGCCAGCACGATGGCATCCATTCCCTCGATTGCCTCAGCAGCGTGGTTGAAGCAGATTACCGGCCACTTTTCTTCAAGCCGCTCTCTTGCTTCTGGATTCGGGTCGGCAATCCGGACCTCTTGAGCTTTGCCTTGCGCGGCAAACAAGCCGCTAATTAAGGCCGTAGCCATGTTCCCGCCACCTATAAACGCGATTCTCATGCCTTGTCCCTGTGTATGTTGTGGGTGTGCAGTGGCTGTCATATATCCCGGCTACCCAGCAGGTCTGTCCCTACGCGTACCATTGTGCTGCCTTCGGCGATGGCAATTTCCAGGTCAGCCGACATGCCCATGGATAGCGTGTCAATATCGTGGCCGAAGTTTTTAAGTTCTTCAAACAGGCTACGTACTTTGCGGAAGCTGTCGTGTTGTTGCTGCCGGTTATCTGTCAATTGCGGTATCGCCATTAAACCTCGCAGCCTGATATTGTCAAGACCCTCTGCAAGCGCTGCCAATTGCAAAATTTGTTCCGAAGTGGCGCCGGCTTTTTGTGGTTCCTGATCGATATTGACCTGCAAGCATACGTTAAGGGAGCCTGAGGAAACCGGGCGCTGCCGGTCCAGGCGACGCAGGATTTTTTCCCTGTCGACACTCTGTACCCATTGGAAATGCCTCGCAATGTCCTGCGTTTTGTTTGACTGAATGGTGCCAATGAAGTGCCATTGTAAATCCAGGTACTCCAACTCCTCCAGCTTGGGCAACGCTTCCTGCAGCTGGTTCTCACCAAAATCAGAAACACCTAACTCGTTCAAAATAAATATTTTATTTGCCGGATGTCTTTTACTGACTGCGAGCAGGGAGACTTCACTTACCTGTCTTCCTGCGGCGATACAGGCCTTTTCTATCCTTTGCCGGATGATTTCCAATTTACTGGGTAGCTTATTCATGTTGCAGCAGGCATACGCATTGTTCTATTGTTACAGATGTTGCAGTAAGAACCAGGGAGTCGGTTTCAAGCATTTTTCTGATATTAGGTCATAATGTATTGTAACGCGATCAGTACCCCTGCAAGGAGGGTTCAATGGATATTGCTGAGTTGCTTGCCTTTGCAGTCAAAAAAAAGGCTTCTGATCTTCACATGTCATCCGGGCTACCCCCCATGATAAGAGTGGATGGTGATTTGCGGCGTTTGAATGTGCCTGCACTGGAAAACCAGCAACTCACGGAGTTGCTCTACAGCACGATGAACGATACTCAACGACGTGATTTCGAAGCCAACCTGGAAATTGATTTTTCTTACGCTGTTCCAGGCCTTGCCCGATTCCGTGTTAACTGTTTCCATAACGACCGGGGTGTCGGTGGTGCATTCAGAACCATTCCAGTTGCGGTATGGACGCTGGAGGACCTTGGCGCACCACCATCTTTCAAAGATATCATTAACGTTCCACGCGGCCTGGTGCTGGTAACCGGTCCTACAGGTTCGGGCAAATCCACCACGCTGGCAGCGATGATTGACTACCTCAACGACACGGTGTCCGGCCATATTCTGACCATCGAAGACCCCATTGAATTCGTGCATACTTCGCGCAAATGCCTGATCAACCAGCGTGAAGTACACCGGGATACCCACGGTTTCAACGAGGCGTTGCGTTCCGCCCTGCGCGAGGATCCGGATATCATCCTGGTGGGTGAGATGCGTGATATTGAGACTATCCGGCTTGCGTTGACAGCAGCTGAGACCGGCCACCTGGTTTTTGCAACATTGCATACTTCTTCGGCAGCCAAGACCATCGACCGAATTATTGACGTGTTTCCAGCCGGTGAGAAATCCATGGTGCGCTCCATGCTGTCAGAATCACTGCGTGCAGTCATTGCGCAGACTCTGTTGAAACGCGTTGGAGGCGGCCGTATTGCCGCGCATGAGATAATGCTGGCAACGCCCGCCATCAAGAACCTGATTCGTGAAGACAAGGTTGCACAGATGTATTCGGCCATCCAGACCGGCCAGAATCTTGGTATGCATACGCTGGATCAATACATGGAAGGCCTGGTTAAAAGAGGTATTGTGCCTCGCCAGGAAGCGGCCAGACAGGCCGTGGATCGTAAATTATTTATGTGACATGACATAGCGGGACTGCAAAGATGAGTGTAATTGAAGATTGGTTACGGGAAGTTCATCAGGAAAAGGGTTCTGACCTTTTTATTACGGCCGATGCACCGCCGTGCATCAAGGTCAACGGTAAAATTCGCCCGATCTCAACCGAGGTCCTGCTGCCGGAAGAAGTCGATGAGATTGTTCATAGCATCATGAATAAGAAGCAAGCCAGGGAATATGACGAAACGCATGAATGCCAATTTGCAATCGCGCTTGATGAGGATGCACGTTTCCGCGTCAGTGCATTTTATCAGCAGGCACAGGCAGGCATGGTGTGTCGTCGCATTGAAACTGTCATCCCGACTTTTGAGGATTTGGGTCTGCCTGAACTACTCACTGATCTCTCACTTTACAAGCGTGGCATCATACTGTTTGTGGGTGCTACCGGTACCGGTAAATCCACTTCACTTGCAGCGATGATCGGGTATCGCAACAAAAGAATGAGTGGGCACATCATTTCCATTGAAGACCCGATTGAGTATGTCCACTATCATGGCAAGAGCCTGATCACCCAGCGTGAAGTTGGGATTGATACGGATTCTTTTGAAATTGCGCTGAGAAATACCCTGCGCCAGGCGCCGGACGTTATCATGATTGGTGAAATACGTACGCGCGAAACCATGGAGCACGCTATTACCTTTGCCGAAACGGGCCATCTGGTGCTGTGTACTTTACATGCCAATAATGCCAACCAGGCACTCGACCGGATTTTGCATTTCTTCCCTGAGGACGCCAAAAAGCAGGTCTTGCTTGATCTCTCATTTAACATGCGGGCTATCATTGCCCAGCAATTGATCCCATCGGCAGACCAGACCCGGCGCTGGGCAGCGGTGGAGGTTTTGCTCGCCACGCCATTGGTGCAGGAGAGAATTCGTAACGGTGAAATTGGCGGCCTGAAGAAAACCATGGCTGAATCCAACCACCATGGTATGGTTACGTTTGACCAGTGTCTGTTTGGTATGTATAAAGACGGCAGGATCACTTACGACGAGGCCATACGGCACGCTGATTCAGCCAACGAAGTCCGCCTCGCAGTGAAATTATCTGAGGGTGGGGACGCCAATACACTTGCAGAAGGCCTCAAGGATGTGGAGATACTCGAGCAGTAAGTCTGGGCCCCTGATGTGCTCCGGGTTATGGGAATAGCAGTAGCGTCCTTAACGAAAATTTTATTTTGATTAACTATTTTTTAACGTCTTTTGGCATACACTATCGAAAGCTTGATTGCACTAGGTTAAAGACAATTGTGGCTATCAAGTTCGGTACAACTGTTGTGATTACGGTTAACAGGGCGTTCGGGGCCCAGGTGAGGTGGTAACATCATCTGCCTGGGCCTTTTCTGTTCCAGGCTTAATAAAATATAGGTAATACATTGCGCATTTTAATTATTGAAGATAACCCGGATATTGCGGCCAACATCGGCGATTACCTGGACGAGAAGGGTCACACTGTAGATTTTGCCGGTGATGGCGTTACCGGGTTACATCTTGCGATCGTCAATGACTTTGATGCTATTGTTCTTGACCTGGCACTACCGGGCATGGACGGGCTGGAGGTTTGTCGAAAGTTACGCCAGGAAGCCGGCAAGAATACACCCGTGCTGATGTTGACGGCCAGGGACCGCCTTGAAGATAAACTGGCCGGTTTTGAAACCGGGGCAGATGATTACCTGGTTAAGCCATTCGAATTACAGGAGGTCGAAGTCAGGTTAGAGGTGCTGGCAACGCGCGGCATGCGGCGTGCAAGCAAGGAGATACAGGTGGGTGACCTGGTGTTCAACCTCGATACGCTGATCACTGTACGCTGCGGCCACGAAGTCGATCTTAACCCCATTGGCCTGAAACTTTTGCGCTGCTTGATGGAAGCTTCGCCGAACGTGGTATCGCGTACTGAACTGGAAAAAGAAGTTTGGGGTGAAGAGATGCCGGATAGCGACAGCCTGCGGGTTCACATCCACTCTTTACGTGCCGCCATCGACAAACCTTTCGGCAGCAAGATGATCCAGACCCGCCACGGTATCGGTTACCGTCTGGTGGAGTCAGATGCAGTACAGGCGTAGGCTCCGCAGCCGGATCATATTTTCATTCCTGCTGTTCGGAACCCTGCTGAGCAGCTTGTTTGCAATCAGCACACTTTTTCTGCAAGACAGCCTTGAGGATGAACTGATTGGCTCAACGCTGAAGCAGGAGCTTGATGACTACCTGGTTCAATTGCGCCGTGACCCGACGCTGGTTGAGCCTTTCCATACCCGTATCCAGGGGTTCGTTACCCGACCTGGTGACCCCCATCAAAGGGTTTCAGCACAAATAAGAAACCTGGAGCCTGGCGTACATGACGTGGAAACTGCCGAGGGCTACTTCAAAGCAGCCGTACGCAAGGATGATGATCTGTGGGCGTTCCTGATTTATGACATTACTGAGAATCAGCGCCTGACAAACCAGTTGGTCTGGGCGCTGGTGGTTGCGGTATTGGTTTTTTCCCTTTTATCATTGGCACTCGGCCTGTGGTCATCTTCCCGGATAATGAAGCCGGTCAGTGACCTGGCAGAGCGCCTGAGTCAATTGGGCGAGGAGACGCCATCGCCTGAATTGGCCCAGTGGTTCCCGGATGATGAGGTCGGGCAATTGGCCGCAGCCCTGGATGCCTATGCAGAACGTGTGCACCAACTGGTTGCACGGGACAGGGAGTTCAACGCCGATGTCAGCCATGAGCTGCGGACACCACTGGCAGTGATTTCTGGTGCCACAGAATTGTTATTGGCGCAAAGGGATCTGCCGGAGAAGACCCGTACCCGGGTCTTGCGCATTGCGCGGGCAGCCAGGCAGTCAATAGATATCACTACTGCGTTGCTGCACCTGGTCCGTGCCGAGCAGGGCACCAACAAGGACAGCCAGGCTCACAGTGTTTGCCAGATCGTTGAAAAACTGATTCATTTGCACAAGCCTTTGCTGGATAACAAGCCGCTCGAACTGAAAATAGTCCAGGAGGACAGGGTTAGCGTGATTGCTCCGGAGTCCGTGATTGCGGTGACCGTTGGTAACCTGATCAGCAACGCGATTCGCTATACGGCGGCCGGTGAAGTGGTATGTACCATCGGAAGTGGCCGCATACTTGTGGACGATACCGGCCCGGGTATACCGGAGACAGAATTGTCTCACGTAATGGACCGGCACTATCGCGGTGAAGAGGTTTCAGGCACGGGGTCAGGGCTGGGATTGGCGATAGTTAAACGGCTGTGCGAGTTGTATGGTTGGTCGATACGATTTGAGAACCGCAAGGGTGGTGGTTTGCGTGCAGAACTGAAGTTTTTTGATAGTGGCTACAAATAGTATTTTGGAGCAGAAGATTATGGCGATCATTGAGTGCCCCAAGTGTGACAGCAGGATTTCAAGCCAGGTCAGCGTATGTCCGCAGTGCGGTTTTCAGCGGGATGAGGCGAACGAGGAGGCGCTAAGAGAAATTCACCGCCGTGAACTCAGAGATCGGATCTATCATTTGAAAATGGTCAGCTATGGTGTGCTGACGCTGTTGCTGGCAGCGTTTGGCTGGTACTGGGTAGAGACAGACAGTTTTCAATATCAATCTCCTATGGGGCCCTATGTGCTTTTTGCGGCCGGGGCCATAGCTTATCTTGTAATCCGTATTTACCTGTTCAAATTTGATCGGGCCTTGCGGAGAACCAGACGCCGGTAAAACCCCCGTTGCCCGGGGTGAACTACTGGATGCGTTTGACCCTTACCGTGTTGTTATAACCCACCATGGATAAACGCCAGGCACCCAGCATGCTCTTTTTAATGGTGATCTCAGGATTTTCAGTGGCTCTGACATTGAAGGTGTCACCTTCAACCTGCTTCCAAATCATGCCGTTCGCGAGTGTAAATACTGTGTTGCTTCCAGTCCAGCCGGTAAAAGTACCCACGATATTGCTGTAAATAGTATCGCCAAAGCCATCACCTTCATTTTTGGGTCGATCTTCGAACCCCCGCTGGTCTACCCCTTGTGGGTTTGAAGCTGCACCTGCAGATGCTGTGCCTGTGGCGGCACCGCTAGCCGGGTGCGCTACCGCTTTTTCCAGCGTAGCTACCGAATGGCTGCGGATCCAGTCATTCAGCGCGGCCAGTTCCCCATCTGTCAGTTTGACCAGGCCGGTTTGCTGGAATTCTTTGCCAGACATTCTTTCTTCCAGCGACGAGAACGCATCTTCGGCATGGGCTGCAATATGTATTGAAAAGAAGAGGGCGAAAAACAATAGTTTTTTCATTTGGCTTCTCAGATGGATATAACGGTCTCAAGAAAATATAAGCGGTTTCGACAGCGCAAGTTTAACATGAACGAATTCAGAGATACGTTGTTGTCACAGGTTTAATTTGCCTGGACGCCTCAAAGATCTTGCTGGTAACGGACGTAAGGAATACGCCCGTACACAGATTCAAACGGATCCCGAAGATGGTTGTCGTTGTTTTTGTCTTCACTGCCAGCGTTGAGAACATTGGTAGTGCCAACACTGAGATTGGCATTCCATGGTGCACGCCAGGTGAAGTGAACATCAAATGTCGTTACGCTGTCCAGATTTTCACGGTTCAGGAATTCAACCTGTTCCCGGTAAAAACCCTGGATACCGCCGCTAAAGTTACCCTTGTTCCAGCCCAGACCCAGCCGGGCGCTGTCAAAGGGGCTGGCGATCGCCCAGTTTTGAATACCGCGGGAATAAGCAGAACCCACTTCATAGGACGCATCAAGAACGCGGGTAAGTTGAAGCCCAAGCCTTACGGCGCCTGCCCTGTCCATTGTCAGGCCGACCTGGAACTCCATGTCGAGTCCAGCAGTTTTACCCCGTAGATAGTCCAGTGGTTGGTTTACGCTGAAAGCCGGAAGCAAGGGGTTGCCCTCTACCGGCGACAATAAATCGATACCCATTCCCATGCTGGACAACGGGCTTGCCGTATTGCCGGGGCTTGGCTGGCGTACGCTGGCTTTACGCTGGAAAATACCGACGGAAGTATTGAAGTTGTCTTTACCGTAGCGCAGTCCCATGGCAACCTGATCCTGCTTTAATACGTTCGCCTGATTAATAAAATAGCAGTCTGATGCCCGGTAGGATCCTTGTTCCAGCACCCCGTTTTGGCAATGGATGCTGCCCAATGACTGAAATGAGGACTGGCTCCTTCCTGCACCGAGGCTGGCGGTGATGTCCATGTTGTCTGTCAGGCTCAGGTTAACAGAGCTATCCAGGAAAACGGAGCCGACACCGGAAGACGATTTTTGCAGTTTGTTGTTGATATTCAGGGTCAACGGTCTGGACAAACGCAACTCCAGCTTACGGGTTTCGGAGCCGCCAAGATCAAATGTAAGGCCCGCAGGTGTTGGTGTGCTGTTGCGTAGTGGAAAAATTACCAGCGGTGGCCGGCCGTTATCGGCCGGGTCGGCAACGGGCCCGAAAGCGATGGAAAATACGGGCCACAGGACAACAGACAAGCCAGCCAGCAGCCTGCCAGCGCATCTGAATATACTATTCAATTGTGGTTTCACTCTATCCTCACCGAACACGACCCCACAGCGGTTACATTGTATAGAGTACCCGCGAACGAAAAAGTTCTTACCCATAGCATAGCAAATTCAGCAACATTTTGCTGGTCCTGATTACTTCAATTGCCTGATATACTGCCGCTTTCAACAGGATCTGCTAAGACGTTAGCAGGTCGCCAAATTGAGAGTGGTTTAATGGTTAGTTTGCAGTCACCGGTATGTGAATTCGGAAAAAAGGCGGTTGATTTCTTTCTGCCCGGTGTAGACCGGCAACAGTGGACACTAGACAAGTGCAGAGGTGAGCACGGATTGCTGGTCATGTTTATCAGCAATCATTGTCCGTATGTGCAGGCGATACGGAAGAAACTGGTCAGGGATACGGCGGAGCTTATTGCACTGGGTATCAACAGTGTCGCAGTGATGTCTAATGATACGGTCGCTTACCCGGATGATTCATTTGCCAATATGTTGCGGGTTTCAGAAGAATTCAATTTCCCGTTTCCCTACCTGCTGGATGAAAGCCAGGAAGTTGCCCGAGCCTACGAGGCAGTCTGCACGCCGGACTTTTTCGGCTATAACGCGGATATGGAACTGCAGTATCGTGGCCGGCTTGATGCCGCCGGCCCGAAGTCTGATGATGATACCCAGGTGCGGGAGTTATTTTGTGCCATGAAGCAGGTCGCTGAAACAGGCAGAGGGCCTGAGCACCAGATTCCATCGATGGGATGCTCGATCAAATGGCGAACCGGAGGCTAAAAGCTGGTTTTATTGATCGTTTTAACTCGTGTCACCAACATTTGCCGTAAATCGGATGCCAAAATTGTGGTTTGCTGAGTTAGACTAGCGCACTGCACCGTGGTGGTCGCACCCAGATCCTTACATCTGACGGGAGATAATGATGTCAAAATTTAGAGCGGGTATGACCACGCTCATTGGCCTGTTTACCAGTTTTTCTGTATTCGCTGATACCGGGATTGATGAAAAAATCAATCTCGCCGTCAAGCCTTTTGCCGATGCAGTTGCAGGAGCAGTTTTTTTCTCCTTTCCCGTCGGTGGAGTCAATATTCCATTCGTGTTGGTGTGGTTGATCGCAGCCGCAACATTTTTTACGTTTTATTTCAATTTCGTTAACATACGGGCTTTCAAACACGGCTTTGAACTGGTGCGTGGTGACTACCATGATCCGGATGCCCCCGGTGAGGTGACACATTTCCAGGCCCTTGCTACTGCACTATCCGGTACGGTGGGTTTGGGCAATATTGCCGGCGTCGCCATTGCCGTATCGCTGGGTGGTCCGGGTGCAACATTCTGGTTGATAGTGGCCGGGTTTCTGGGTATGTCCTCCAAGTTCACTGAGTGCACACTGGGTGTGAAATACCGCAATGAATACGTGGACGGCACCGTTTCCGGCGGTCCGATGTATTACCTGACCAAGGGCCTGGCCGAGAAGGGTGCCGGCTTTGCCAAGCTGGGCAAAGTGCTGGCCGTGATGTTCGCCATTTTTGCTGTAGGTGGTGCGTTCGGTGGCGGCAATATGTTCCAGGCAAACCAAAGCTTCTCACAATTGGTTAATGTGACCGGCGGGGACAGCAGTTGGCTGGCCGACAAAGGTTGGTTATTTGGCCTTGTTATTGCGGCCCTGGTAGGCATGGTTATTATTGGCGGTATCAAGGGGATTGCCAAGGTCACTTCAAAAATTGTACCTTTTATGGCCATTATCTACGTGGTAGCCGGTCTGGTTATCATCTTTATGAATTACACTGAGATCCCGTCTGCGTTTAAAGCGATCATTGACGGTGCGTTTACGGCACAGGGTATGGCGGGTGGTGTGATCGGTGTGCTTTTCCAGGGTTTCAAGCGGGCCGCGTTTTCCAATGAAGCGGGTGTCGGTTCTGCAGCCATCGCGCATTCGGCGGTTAAAACCAGGCGTCCGGTAACCGAGGGTTTTGTTGCGCTATACGAGCCGTTTGTGGATACAATCGTTGTTTGTACCATTACTGCATTGGTCATTATTATCACCGGCACATGGGATCCATCGGTTGACCCCAGTGCTGGCGTTCAGTTGACTTCAACGGCATTTGCGACAGCTTTTTCCTGGTTCCCGTGGGTGTTGACACTTGCGGTATTGTTGTTCGCCTTCTCAACGATGATTTCCTGGTCCTATTATGGCCTGAAGGCATGGACTTTCCTGTTCGGTGAAAGCAAGGCAACGGATGCGGTTTTCAAACTGCTATTTCTGTTTTTTGTGATCGTAGGTTCTTCCATGCAACTGGGTTCGGTCATAGATTTTTCAGATGCGATGATTTTCGCAATGGCCTTCCCCAACCTGCTGGGTTGTTATTTCCTGTTGCCGGTGGTGAAAAAAGAGATGAACGAATATTGGGCCGATTACAAGGCCGGCAGGCTGATCAAGACCAGGACCGCCTGATTTCTGCCAATAAAATCCTGGCAAGGGCCAACATTATTGCGTTGGCTCTTGCTTATGCACTGCTTCATCAGCGAGAATCAGAGACTGACTTTTTAGCTGGCTGGGTGGTTCTTCATCGCTGCCCGGCTATTCGATAACTCAGGATCAGGGAACCCCGATGTCCAGCCGACGTGAACTTGCCAATGCCATACGCGCTTTGTCCATGGATGCGATACAGCAGGCCAATTCAGGCCACCCCGGTGCCCCCATGGGCATGGCGGATATTGCTGAAGTCCTTTGGAACGACTATCTGAAACATAATCCGGCCAACCCTGGTTGGTGGGATCGGGATCGTTTTGTGCTTTCCAATGGACATGCTTCCATGTTGTTGTATTCGACTTTGCATTTGAGCGGCTACGACTTACCGATGTCGGAGATAAAAAACTTCCGGCAGATGCATTCAAAAACTGCCGGGCACCCGGAGTATGGTGAAACACCCGGAGCAGAGACGACCACTGGTCCGTTGGGGCAGGGCATTGCCAATGCCGTTGGGATGGCTCTGGCAGAGAAAGTGTTAGCCAACCGGTTTAACCAGGAAGGCCACCGGATCGTCGATCACCATACATGGACATTCCTGGGTGACGGTTGCCTGATGGAAGGGATTTCCCACGAGGCCTGTTCACTGGCAGGCACTCTGGGTTTAGGCAGATTGATTGCCTTTTGGGATGACAACGGAATTTCCATTGACGGTGAAGTGCGGGGTTGGTTCACCGATGATACCCCGGCGCGTTTCGATGCCTATGGCTGGCAGGTCATACGCGATGTAGACGGACACAACCCGGATGAAATAAAACAGGCCATAGATACAGCGGTCGCTGAAACTGAACGCCCGACCCTGATTTGCTGCCGAACTATCATCGGTTTTGGTTCACCCAACAAGCAGGGTACCTCGGCCACCCATGGTGCACCGCTGGGGGCAGACGAAATAGCAGCCACGCGGGAAGCTTTAGGCTGGCCTTACCCTGCGTTCGAAATTCCGGACGAGATTTATGCTGGTTGGGATGCCCAGGCAAGTGGCGCAACAGCAGAAACCGAATGGAACGACCGATTTTCATCTTATCAGCAAGCCTGTCCGGAACTGGCCGCTGAATTCAGCCGCAGAATGCGTGGCGACCTGCCGGACAATTGGCAACAGATGACCACAGCGGTCGTTGCTGAACTACAGGAAAGCGGTGCCACAGTAGCAACCAGGAAAGCATCACAGATGGCGCTGAATGCATTTGGCCCGTTGTTGCCCGAGTTGATCGGGGGCTCTGCTGACCTGGCAGGGTCAAACAACACAATCTGGAAGCACAGCGTGGATGTCAAAGATGGCACTGCTGACGGTAACTATATTTATTTCGGCGTGCGTGAGTTTGGAATGGCCGCGATCTGTAACGGGCTGGGCTTACATGGCGGCTTCATTCCGTACAATGCAACTTTCCTGGTGTTTTCCGACTACGCACGCAACGCCGTGCGCATGTCGGCCCTGATCCCGGCCCATAATATTCACGTTTACACACATGATTCCATCGGCTTGGGGGAAGACGGGCCTACGCACCAACCGGTTGAGCACGTATCCAGTTTGCGGTTGATTCCTAACCTCAGCGTCTGGCGGCCTTGTGATACGGTTGAATCAGCGGTTGCCTGGAAGTGTGCAATTGAAGAAAGTGCCGGCCCGAGTGCGTTGATATTTACGCGCCAGAGTTTACCGCATCAGCAACGCAACGAGGATCAGGTCACCGCCATCGACCGTGGCGGCTATGTACTACGTGAGGCCGAGGGGCCGTTTGATGCCATCATCATTGCGACCGGGTCGGAAGTTGGACTGGCCATGTCGGCAGCAGATGAGCTATCAGCGCAAAGCGTCAATGTGCGTGTGGTGTCCATGCCCAATCCCGGACGTTTTATGGCCCAGGAAAGGATTTACCGTGAATCGGTTATTCCGACAGATTGCAAAGCGAGGGTGGCCGTTGAGGCAGGCGTAGGGCATTACTGGTATCCCTTTGTAGGCGATCATGGCCGCATCATCAGTATTGATCGTTTTGGTGCATCTGCACCAGCCCCGGAATTATTTGAACACTATGGATTAACAGTTGAAAACGTCAGCAATGCAGTACGAGAACTGCTCAGTGCTGACTGAAGATTATCAGGAGTATAAAATATGTCAGTTAAGGTAGCGATCAATGGGTATGGGCGCATAGGCCGCAATATTATGCGGGCACTGTATGAGTCGGGTCGTACGGACGAGATCAACATCGTCGCGATTAATGACCTCGGTGATGCGAACACCAACGCGCACCTGACCCAGTATGATACTGCGCACGGAACATTCCCCGGCACGGTCACTGTAGATGATGGCGATTTGCTGGTTAATGGTGACCGGGTGAAAGTCTTCGCCGAGCGCGATCCGTCAAAGCTACCCTGGGCGGAGTTGGGTGTTGATGTGGTGATGGAGTGTACCGGTTTTTTCCGCAGCCGTGAAACTGCCGGCGCACATCTCACTGCGGGCGCCAGGAAGGTCATCATTTCGGCACCCGGCCAGAATGTGGACAACACGATTGTCTACGGTGTTAACCATACTTCACTGCAAGCCAGTGACGACATTATTTCCAACGCTTCGTGCACGACCAATTGCCTGGCACCGCTGGCCAAAGTATTGCATGACAGAATTGGCATTGAACATGGATTGATGACTACCATTCATGCCTATACCAATGACCAGGTGCTGACGGATGTCTTTCACAGTGATCTGCGCCGGGCACGGTCGGCTACCATGAGCCAGATTCCGACCAAGACAGGAGCCGCAGCAGCGGTAGGCCTGGTACTGCCAGAGCTCAACGGCAGGCTGGACGGTTTTTCCATGCGTGTTCCCACCATCAATGTGTCGGTTGTAGATCTTACTTTTACGGCCAGTCGGTCCACTTCGGTTGAGCAAGTCAATGCGGCGGTAGAAGCTGCCTCCAGGGGCGCGATGAAAGGTGTAATGGCCTACAATGAAGCACCATTGGTTTCTGTAGACTTCAACCACAACCCGCATTCTTCAATATTTGATGCCAGCCTGACCAAGGTTATGGAAGGCACCCTGGTGAAGGTACTAAGCTGGTATGACAATGAGTGGGGCTTCAGCAATCGCATGCTTGATACGACCTTGGCCCTGGTTAACGCCTGACGGAGTTACGGGAAGAACTGGAGGCCCTGAATATGTCATTCCTGCGTATGGATGAACTGGATCTGGCTGGTAAACGTGTGATGATCCGGGAAGATTTCAACGTTCCGCTCGATGCGGGCAGGGTGACCTCAGACGCGCGATTGCGGGCTGCGGTACCTACTATCCGCTTGGCGCTGGCACGGGGTTCTGCCGTGATCCTGTTGTCCCACCTGGGCCGGCCTGTCGAAGGCTGTCACTGTAGTGAATTCTCATTGGCACCGGTGGCCGAACACCTGTCCGGGTTGCTGGCATGTCCGGTAAGGCTGCAAAAGGACTGGCTTGATGGAGTTGATATTGAGCCCGGTGAAGTGGTGTTATGCGAAAACGTGCGTTTCAATGCTGGCGAGAAAAACAACGATGATGCATTGGCCGGTCGTATGGCATCTTTGTGCGATATTTTTGTTATGGATGCATTTGCTACCGCCCACCGTGCCCAGGCTTCCACTGAAGGTGTTATTCGATTTGCACCGGTTGCCTGTGCTGGACCTCTGTTAAGTGGTGAGTTGTATGAGCTTGAATCAGTCCTGACCGAACCGGAGCGACCGCTGCTGGCTATTGTGGGCGGCTCTAAGGTTTCTACCAAGCTGACAGTGCTCGAGTCGTTGATGTCCCGCGTTGATGAGCTTATTGTAGGTGGTGGTATCGCCAATACCTTTATTGCTGCCAGTGGTTTTGACGTCGGTCAGTCACTATATGAGCCAGACTTGATCCATGCGGCTCAACGCCTGATACGCATGGCGCATAAAAGGGGTGGTGAAATACCGATTCCAAAAGATGTCGTTGTTGCAACGACCTTCTCAAAGGAAGCAGAAGCCTTTGTGCGTTCTGTTGATGAGGTTCAGCCTGACGAAATGATTCTTGATATTGGTCCACTGACTGCGGTGGACTATGCAGCCATGATCCAGGGAACCGGAACGGTGATCTGGAACGGTCCGGTTGGTGTATTTGAGTTTGATAATTTCGCTGCCGGCACACGCGCAATTGCTGATGCGATCGACGTATCCAGCGCCTTCAGTATCGCTGGTGGAGGTGATACGCTGGCCGCCATTGACCAGTTTAATGTAGTGGATGGCGTCAGTTATATCTCAACCGGCGGTGGGGCATTCCTGGAATATGTGGAAGGCAAGACATTACCTGCTGTGGCCGCACTCGAAGCCCGCTATCTCAGCTGAAAATAAATATATGTGGACATAAATGTCCACCCTACAATTGAAAATAAATATATGTGGACATAAATGTCCACCCTACAATCTCGAACATTCCCGTAGGGTGGACATTTATGTCCGCCGATCAGCTACCGCCGCCCAAGATTCTTTGATCCGAATATCGAGCCAATGCGGAGGAAATAGATAGGGTTGCGTTGCTCGCTCCAACCGATGCCCAGATAAACGGGGCCTATCGGTGAGCGATAGCCAAGGTAGAGGCTGCCATTGAAGATTCCATCTGAAAAGATATCTCTGCGCTTTAGCGTGGCGTTACCGTATTCCAGCGTCATACCGACATAACCCGGCAAAAAACCGCTTTTGGCAACCTGGTAGCGATAGCCAACCAGTACCTGGCCGAAGTTTGGTGCCACCAGGGAGTTGGGTTCAAAACCAGACATATTCAAAAAACCACCGCCCGAATACCAGGCATAAATGGGTACTTCGCCATCCATGCTGGTGTTATATTGGCCGCCCCAGGAAAAATTATGCAGCCCAAAGGTATGGCTGCCAAACAGGGTGAATTCGAGTTGGTCAAACGAGGTGTCAGCACCCAGACTTTCAACTGAACGGGTGTATTTGAACCTGGAATAAATTCCACGTGTTGGCAGGTAGCGGTCATCCAGGCGGTCGAACTGGAATTCCAGGAATACTTCAGAGCCATCAAAACTGAAAGGTGTCAGATCTGGATTGCCAACGGTGATATCCATCTTCCCCGCATAGCGGGTAAAGCCTGCAAATATTCCAGCATGCCGGCTAAATTCACGTCCCAAGGTAATCGCAGCACTAATTTCATCCAGTTCAATTTTTGCCAGTGCGTCGCCTTCCTGACCAAACACCAACAGCGGCCGACTGAATATGGCCAGGCTGGGTCGGAAGCTGTACTTGAGGCCATCATCCAGCGGTTTGTAATAGTCCGCGAATATCCCGGGTGATTCGCCAAACTGGACCACTGCCCGTAGTTCAGCACCCCGGTCATCCAGACCGGTGTTCAGGTAGCCTGCCCTGATATTGAAAACCGAGCCTCGTCCGCTGAAGCTCAGATCCAGGCCTGTTTCAATAAACTGTTCTCCACGTTCATCCTGCAGTACGGTAATTTTAATACCCTGTTGGCCATCCTGCTCAACAAAGTTATAGCGGGCCTGGCGTATAAATCCAAGCCCGTAAATCTGTCGAAGATCGTGATCGAGTTGGGCCAGGTCAAGTGTTTCGCCGGGCTTTATGGTAACTAACTTTCGAATAACTTCATCCGAAAACCTCGATTGATTATCCAACTGTACAAAATTGACTTGAGGGGGTCCGTTGACACAGTTTTGTACCTGTTGACGCCAGGCGCGATATTCAGCTTCAGGTAGTGAGAATTTCTGTAACTGATCCTGCATTGCTTCAGCAGCGGCATAGCCAAGTGGTATCGCCAGGTCAAGCTTGTTGAAATCAGCGGAACCAATCGTATTGCCGATTGCAGGAGCAATTAGTACGTCATTCTCGCTCAATGTCTTAATCTGGGCAGTAGTGTTGGCCACTGTCAGCAGGCCACTCATCTGGTACACGATAGACAGGGCGTTGGTTAATTCTTCCTTGCCAGCCAGCTTGGAGCCCACATCAACGGCAATCACCACATCAGCACCCATGTCCCTGGCGACATCTACGGGTAAATTTCGCACCAGGCCTCCATCTACGAGCAGGGCATTGCCGCGGCGAACCGGGTCAAATACAGCCGGCACCGACATGCTGGCACGCATGGCCATGGAGAGCTCACCGCTACCGATGACCACCATTTTGCCAGTTACGATATCGGTCGCGATGGCGCGGTAAGGAATGGCGAGCTGGTCAAAATCTGAGGTGTGCATGCGCTGGGATGTGATGGATTCGAACATAAATACGATTTTTTGACCGGAAACCACACCCTCTGGCAGCAAACTGCTGTCTTTGCCGATACCAAGTTTGGGCCCGAACAAGCCGAGGTCATCATCGGCTTTGCGACGGATTGGCAAATCTTCCCGCTCGGTTTTGTCTTTAAACAGGTCATCCCAGTCGGCTTCTCTGACGACTTGTTCGAGTTCATCTGGTTCCATTCCGATGGCAAGGAATCCGCCGATAATGGAGCCCATGCTGGTGCCGGCGATGTAGTCAAAGGGAATGCGCATTTCTTCCAGTTTCTTCAGTACACCGATATGTGCATAACCCCGTGCGCCGCCACCACCAAGCACAAGGCCAATTTTTGGGCGGTCAGTGACAGCTTTCCTGAGGCATTGACTGCTTGCGGCAAACGCGGTGCCACTGGTCGTTGACAGTGCCACGCTGAGTAAAATGCTGCCGAGTAGCTGCAGCTGTGCTGATCCAGGCATGAGCTTGTCTCTCTTGAAGGTCGTGACAGGTTTCTCAATTCTACACAAAACAGTGTCTGAATTGGATTTAACCCATGTGGCTGATTGGATGATAGCGGGCAGGACAGGTCGGACTAAAACCTCTATCATGACGCCCTTGCCGCCGGCGCCCAAGGGAATACTTTGAACCTGAATCATCATATTGTTGTATTTATCGTTGTGGCTGTCTTTTCAGCCTGCCAAAGCACATCGGCTGAAGCGGAACCGGCCGGTGCGTCATGAGCGCCAATACGACGACCAATGGCTGCCCGCACACAAACGAACCTTAAGCCGTGCGGAACTGGACCGGCAGGAATTGGCCCGCATCGAGGGTATGGACAATTACAGTAAGTACCGGATGCAAAAGAAATCCGCACAGAATTGAACGGCAATGAAAATAGAGAGCATCGGGTCTGCAATTTATAGCGAAGAGCGCTGGTCTTAACCCATAAGAACCTGTAAGTCTTGATTTCAATCACCAGTGAACCAATTGTGTTATATAGTTCTCAGCCATTTTAAATAATTTTGAATACCATCTATTAAGGATTGAACCATGCAAACCAACTCAATGTTCATAAAGGCTTCCCGATATATATTGTTTGCAGGTGCAGCAATATTGCTGGCTGGCTGCGCCTCAAAACCCACCATTGAAAGTGATTACGACCACACGATTGATTTCAGCCAGTATAAAACCTATGGGTTCTTCAGCCCCATGGGTATCGAGAATCCGAACTACTCCAGCATTTATGGTGCCATTTTCCGTGATGCCATCAGCAAGGAGATGGAAAGCAAGGGTTATAAACAGTCTGACAACCCCGACCTGATGATCAACGTATCAGGGCGTTTGCAGCAAAAGACCAAGGTCACGACCACATCTGATCCTTACATGGCCGGCGGCTACTATGGATACCGCCACGGCTATGGCACTTGGGGTGGGTACGGTTATGGAACGCAAACGCATGTCAGCAACTATACCGAAGGTACGGTTAACATCGACATTGTTGACCGGGCAAACAAGCGCATGGTATGGGAAGGTGTCGCGGTCGGGCGGATCAATGAGAAAAATACCCGTGAAAAAATGCGGGCTAATATCTATGCAGGGATTCAGGAAATGTTTGCCGGCTATCCGTTCCGCGCCGGCCAGTAAACCTCAAGTAACCGGCTCGGAAACTCCCGGCCGGTTCATCTTTTTGTGATTCACCTCTCACTTTGCGGCATTAAGCATCTTAATGAATTGCAGCGCGTTTTTGTCTGCGGGATTAATCGCCAGTAATTTCTGTGCCCACGCCAGGGCCTCAGCCTTGCGTCCCTGGTCCCGCTTGATACTGGCGATCATAAAGATAATGTCTTTGTCGCGCGGGTGTCTGGCAAAACCCTGGTCAAGTACGCGCAACGCTTCCGCAGTATCGCCGGCCGTATTGAGTGCCACGCCGTAGACATAGGTGTAGCGGGCAGCCTCAGGCTGCAATTCTGCGGCCTTGCGCAAAGACACGAGGGCCGCATCCATCTGTTGAGTGCGTGCCTGCACCAGGCCCAGCGCGTGATATAAGGTTGCATCTTCAGGTAGCTTGCCAATGCCATCCTTCAAGACCTTACTGGCAAACTGATCCAAACCCTGGGTACGATACAAATCAGCCAGGTTCGTATAGGCAGGGCCGAATTTTGGATCCAGTTTGGTCGCCTGGCGATAGGCCGCTTCTGCTTTGACCTGATCTCCGCTTTGTGAGTACATATTGCCGAGATTCAAATGGGACTCGGGCCGCTCCGCATTTTCGTTTTGAGCATCTATATATTCCTGCAAGGCAGATTGCAAAACTCTGCGCTCCTTTGAACTTAGCTGTGAGCGCAATGCCGGGGCGGAGACTCTCGCTGCCTCTATTCGCACCAGCAGTACGGGATCGCTCAACAATGCTGAGGCAAACCGGTAGCGATTTTCAGGCGGCAATGCTTCCAGAACCCCTAACGCCGCAAACCGGACCAGTTGACTGCTGTCAGCGAGTACTTTTTGCAGGACTTCACCGGATAAAGGACTCAGGAATGGCTGTAGTTCTGAGACGGCGGTTGCACGGGCGATGGCAGGTACGTCCAGGTCCCTGATAATTTTGATCAGTGCGATTTCTGCTTGCGGTGCGCCGAATCTGGCCAGTGTAAATGCCTTTGTCCAGTCCTGGAACGGATCTGCTGCTGCAGGCCACAGCCTGGCAAATTCCGTGGCTGCCCACGCAGTACTCTTGTCAGTATGGCACTGGTTGCAGGCATTGGGTGTGGCATATTTCAACGACAGGTCAGGCCGGGGTATACGCAGGCTGTGGTCACGGCGTGGGTCAACGACCATGTAGGTGGTTGCCGGCATGTGGCAATCCAGGCAATTAGACCCCGCTGATCCTGTCGTGTGTTTGTGGTGCTCAGTACTGGCAAATTTTGCTGGCAAGTGGCACTGAGCACAGACCTGTCCCTGTTCTGCCCGCAATTTCAGGCTGTGCGGCTCGTGGCAATCACTGCAGGTAACGCCGGCAGATTGCATCTTACTCTGTGTGAAGGAGCCCCAGACGTACACTTCATCCAGGATCTGCCCGTCTGCATAGTACAAACCACTGCTCAGCAATGCAGGCCGGTAATGGTTCAGGAATGAGCCGTCGGATTCAATCCCGGGTTTCAGCAGGCCGCGGCGTGAATGACAGGCCGCACACACGCCGATTTCCCGATTTTCCGTCGCGGCCGGGCTACGTTCTGCGATACCTGTTTTCGGGTTCATGGTCCAACTAACATTTTTTCGGTCGTGCAGCAGATAGGCCAGGCCCTTGCTGATGTCTTCCTGCTTCAGTTTGTCATCTTGTGCAGCCCATTTGAGGTGTTGCTTGCCGGGGCCGTGGCAGGCCTCACAGCCTACATCGATATCGGACCAGGTTGTATTGAAGGAATTTGTTGCACTGTTGTAGCCTTTGGCCAGGTTGGTCGAGTGGCAATCCGAGCACATGTAATTCCAGTTCTGCTGGGGGCCTGTCCAGTACAGTTCGTCGCCGGCATTGATGGTCTGGTCAGGATATAAGTGGAACCAGCGCTGCCCGCCGGCACTGGCAGGCCGTGAATCCCATGCAATGCCCAATGCCTGAACCCGGCCGCCAGGGAACCCAATCAGGTACTGTTGCAGGGGTCTGACGCCGAAGGTGTATTTGATTTCGAAGTCCCGCATGTTGCCATCGGGCCCGTCCGTATTAACCCAGAACTTGCCGTCTCTTTTAAAGAACCGCGAGGTGATGCCATTGGCCGAAAATTCCGCATTGTTAAAGTCACCCAACACAGTGTCTTCGCGCGCATGCTGCATGGCCAGGTCGTGATCCGAGCCTTGCCAGCTGCGCTGTTGTTCAGCATGGCAACTGCTACAGCTTTGGCTGCCGGTAAATTCACTTTCTGCAGCGATTGCCAAGGATATGCCCGCCAAAGAAATGAGCAGTGCGGTACAGGCTGTGTTGAATATTCGCAACATTTCAGATCGGTTCCGTTATGGGTTGAGTGGTGCCAGATGAACTTTCGATTGTACTATTTTCTGACCATTGAGCTTGTGCCGGATACGCTGTAAGGCACCGAGTAGCTCAGCACCTGACCAGGTGCCTGGTGAAGAGACCAGCGCTTCTTGCAGATACTGTAGTTCAGTGGTCAATTGCAAATCGTCACAGGCCCGCGCAAATTCACTTAATGTAAGCGCTCGTGAATAGCTTGCAAGCCAGGCATGCATGGCAGAATGGGTCTGTACGGGCTGGTTACGTTTGCATGCTTTTCGCAGCGTGGCAAAGGTAGACTTCTCAGTGTCAACGGTTTGTTCTGGTGTTTTCCCTGGTCTCATGGATCCGAAACGAAACCAAAGGAAAACAGCTACAAAGGCCGTGAATATGGCCACCAGCGGCCACCAGTAACCCTGGCCCGGTAGTTCAGGTTGATCACCGCTATCTGCGGCACCGCTGTCTCTTGGTGATGGCAGGATATCCAGCCTTCGGCCGGGAATAATTTGTTGTTTCAATTTCTGCTTGTCTGGATCCCACCACTGGAAACGGATACCGGGAATGTCGTAGGTGCCCGGTTTTTCAATCACCCAGATGATGGAGTCGATACGTTCGCCAGTCAGGTCGCCGCGATTGGTTTTGTCGTTGATCTGCGGTGCTTGGGGATAGGTGGCGAGACCCTTGGCCCGGTAGACCGGTAGCGGGGGCAGCAACATTGCAGATATGTTTTTGGCACGTCTGGTGACCGTTAAGGTCAGTGCATCACCTGTAAACGCAGTCCCCGATACCGGTTGCCAGTCGTGATCAAGTTCAAAAGATGTGGTCGTGATGACCAGATCGCCCGGTTGCACTCCTGGTGGGGATTTTACGGTCAATTGCAGTACTTTGGTCTGGAATTCGAAGGCCCTCTCATTCTCGCCAATACCCGCGGATGCACTGAAACGTACGGCAATGGGCGGGATTTCCAGCTGGCCTGCTTTTTCCGGGTAAAGCGCCAATGGATAGCGAATGACCTGCCAGGTTTCACCGCCGATATTCTCGGTAGATTTGATGGTCGTGGTATCGGTTCGTATCAGAAATGCGCCCGGAACTTCGGGTAAATCAAAATGTGAGTCTGAAAAACTGATACCAGAGGTTTTCAGGTCCAGATTCACAGTCACTTGCTGTCCCGTCCAGATTCCCTGATTCTTTTGAATGCTGATACCGACATCAGCCTTGACAGTATTTTCCTGTGTCATTCCGGTTAGCGGAAACAGTAAGCCGGTCAAAAAAATAGTTTTGAGGAAAAACTTAGTCATTGCTGTCTGTGACAACGTCTTTAGTTTGCGCGCTTTCCCTGGTTGCCAACTGGTAACTGAATTTTGCCGCCAGGAAGTCTGTTGGACTGGTCACCACTTTGCGTAGCCACAAGGCGCGCATGGCATCTTCACTCAATAGTGGGCTTGTGGCATCAATGACCTGTTCGCTGGATGACTTATTAACGCGTCCGGTCTGGTCAAACACGATTTCGTCGGCTTCCAGCATACCGCCGGTGCCACCAAAATCATCCTCGGGTGGGGTTAATGCCTGCTTTCTAAGGGTCGCGATTTGCAGGTTTTGTTCAGCTTCCGGCCAGTTCGGTCGTTTGGAAAGGGCGTTTTGATAGGCCCCAATAGCAGCACTATATTCACCCAGCATGATATACGCATTGCCGAGGTTGTAGTGTGCCTGCGCGCTCCCGGAACGGCCCAAAACCGCCGCAGCTCTTTCAAAGTCGCCGGCCAGGAACAGGGCTGCACCAATGCGCTCAGGTGTTGTGAATTTGTCAGCGGCCTGCTGGTATTTGCCCTGGTCCATAAGCCGTTGGCCCTGCTGGTCTGGTGTGAGCCACAGGTCTGCCCATTCCAGCGCCAGTGCAGATGGCACCTGCGTAAAAAATGCGATGATTCCCAACAATACCAGCTTCATTCTACTGCCACCGAGCCGCCGCGGCGGAAAAAAGACAGCATAACCAGCGCCAGCAGCGGCAGCAGATAGTAGCCTGCATCCCGCCATTGTCGGCCTTCGGATTCTGGTGCCTGGCTGATGCTGCGTTCGATGCTGGCGGACAAGTCTTCAACATCACGCTTATCTGCTGTTACGGTAGTCACTGTTCCACCCATCGCACGGGCCGCCTCGCGGAGCGAATCCATGTTCAGCGCGGGCGCCGGGTAGCTGCCGGGCGGCGGGATGACTTCCGCTCCTGCGGCCATGGCGAGGATGTGTACTTCTACGCCACCCTGTTTGCGAATTTCACCCAGTGCAGCTATCTGCGACGGGTTAATAGCATCGGTGATCAGGACAATGGAACCGGGGACTGCCGCGTCTTTAATACGCTGGTTGGCCAGCGCAATAGCCGCAGCAGGCTCATCCCCTACCAAGGGCATGGCAGCGGGTTCCAGTGCGGCTGCAAAATCATCGATTATGCCGGCGTCCGAGGTTAGCGGCAATACCAGGTGCGCGCTACCGGCATAGGCAATCAGGCCAGTGCGGACATCTTTCGTCAGTGCCGGTAAATCGTGAATCTTGAGCACGCTGCGCTGCAGGCGGCTGGGCTGGATGTCCTGGGCCAGCATATCAGGGGTCACCTTGACGATAATGAACATCGCTGACTGGTCTTCGCTGAACGGTGCGGGTTGCATCTGCCAGCTTGGCCCAGCCAGTGCCAGGATGCCAGCCAGCCAGCCGATTCCGAGCATGTAGACAGGCCGCCAATGGCCAGCTTCACCGCCTTCGTGTAACAACAAGTGTTGCAGCAGGTGTGGGGCGATCACCTTTCTCCATGCCCGCAGAGAATCGCTGCGCTGATACACGGACCCTATCAGAAAACCCGCTGGAATCAGTAACCACAGCCACGCGGGGCGCAGGAAATGGAAGGGTTCCAGGGACGTCAGGATATCCATCAGTTTGCCCGGTCCTGCGCTGCGAGGCCATCCAGTTTCCATCTGAAATAGCGTGCACGGATTTCCAGGGTCAGGATATATAGCAAGGTCAGCACAAGCGTGGCTGCCAAAGGCCAGTCATACAGGTCGGTTAACGGGCGATAGCTTTGTATTTTTACCTGGCGCGGATTGATTTCATCGAGATATTGGTAAATGGCTTCCAGTTCTTTGCGGTTATTGGCATGGAAATAACCGCCGCCAGTGATGCTGGCAATGTTTTCGAGGGTCTTCTCATCCAATGCCTGCTCACCCACTGCAGTAGGGTCGCCAATAGCGATGGTATACACCACAACGCCGTTATCCCGGGCGATCTCTGCGGCACGTTCAGGCGGCACGAGGCTGCCGGTATCGTTGCCGTCGGTTAATATGATCAGGACACGCTCATCGACTTTGCTGCGTTTAAACAGGTCGATCGCCAGGCCCATGGCATCACCCAGCATGGTTCTTGGGCCCAGCATTCGAATTTGTGCCTCATCAAGCAACTCCCTGACCACTTTCAGGTCGTCGGTAAAAGGCACCTGTACAAATGCTGCAGAGCCAAACAGGATCAGCCCGATGCGGTCACCCTCACGGCGGGCGAAGAACGCGTCCAGTACCTGTTTGATAGCGGTCAACCTGTCCACCGTATTGCCGTCAAGATCAGTGAAGTCCCTGGTTTCCATAGAACCTGACAGATCCACTGCAACCAGCAAATCACGCATTGGCAGTTCCTTGATGATGGGCTCTTCGAGCCATTGGGGCCGCGCGATAGCCACCACCACCAACAACCAGGCCAGGCTCAACACCAACCATTGTGAGAGCGCCCGTTTGGCCACTACCGTGCTGCTTCCGGGTTGTAAGCCGGTCAGCCGTGACAGACGTCGCAGAAAGGGAACGCGCACAGCAAGCTCGCGCTTATGGTGGGCAGGCACAAGCCTGCGTATTAGCCAGGGCAGGGGCACCAGTAGAAACAACCAGGGATGGGCAAAAGTCAGCATGGCTTCAAGTTTCCCTGCTGTGTTTCAATCGAGGGGTGGTTTGATGGTGTTGCAACCAATGTTGACTGGCATTTAACAGCGCAGTTGCTGCTTGCAGGTCAACCGCGCTCAATTCACCGGTGGAGTAGGCAATATTGTCCAGGGTTGTGACGGTAGATTGGGTGAAAGTTGGGGTACTGACCTTCGAATTCAGAAAATCGTGCCAGTCTCTGCCGGTTAACGCAGCAACCTGCCTGCGCGGATAAGCTGCCAGGGCAGTACGCTTAAGCAGGATGGGTAGTTGGCTGAGACTGGAATCACGACCCCCGGCGCTGCGCACGCCTTTAGCCAGTAACTGCAGTTCACGCAAGGCGGCACGCCGATAGCGGTTATGCATCCAGCGCTGCAGTGATCGACGGGCGAACCAGGCAAATGCGATCAGCAACAATGCAGCCAGGAAATACCAGCCAATCGCCAGCGGCCACCAACTGACAGTTGCGGGCAGGACGATGTCATTGAGGTTTTGCAGGCTGGCGGGGTCTGTGGATTTCATTCTGCCGTACTCAAAATCGTTTTGTGCCCTGGTGATGTCCGAGCACTTCGCGTAGCTGCTCAGACACCGGGCTGGAAGTATGGATAGGCAGCAGTGGAATTGAAAATCGACGCGAGGCTGCCCGCACCCTTTCCAGCCGTTGTTCAAAATCGTAATGAAAAGCTGTGCGTAACTTCCTGTTCGACGTATCAGCCTCCAATTGGCCCTGGCCATCTGCGAACCTCAGGCGCCCGGCAGCGGGCATGTCTTTTTCCAGCGGATCATAAATGAGAGCCACCAGCACATCGTTATGCTCTGAAAGACGGGTGATATGCCGGCGGGTTTCGGGGTTGAGGCCGTTGCCATCGGTGATCAGGCACACCAGGCAATCATGCCGGGCCAGGATGCTGGTCTGTTTTAAAACCTCGTTCAGTTTGCCGGCGTCGGACTTCAGGCCGGGACTGGCACTCAACGCCTGGTTCTTCTCTACCACCTGTTTGAGTATTTGCATGACCCGTTCGCGGCTACGGTGTGGTGGTACGACCACAATGTCTGAATCATCAAACACCAGGGCGCCAACACGGTCCCCGACTTTGAGTACCCGCCAGGCGGATATCGCCGCTACTTCAGCGGCTACTACAGATTTCATTCGCTCTTTACTGCCAAAAAACATATTGACCCGCTGGTCAATAAGTAACCAGACAGTACGATCCTTTTCTTCTGTATAAACGCGGAC
Organism: Oceanospirillales bacterium; assembly: GCA_003233115.1. GTDB lineage: Bacteria > Pseudomonadota > Gammaproteobacteria > Xanthomonadales > SZUA-36 > SZUA-36. Next base: position 3,717 of record QIKV01000111.1, on the reverse strand, counting down.
ATATGGAGTGCGTGTCCGTGCCGTTACTTTCCAGTCAATGTTACGGGTATCGTCACCGGGCAGATAGCTACGCAGTTCCTCGAAATTTAGTCCACGGCCACGGAGTTTGGAAGCGTGGTGGCCGCTCAATACGCTGTGAATGGGCTGTTTCGGCAGGAAACTGAAGCCTGACGCCTTGTGTTGTAAGCGGACCAACTCGTCCAGTTGCACATACACACCGTCATTTCTGGCGCCATCACTCCGGCGGCTTGCGTTGCTCGTGTGTGTGCTGCCTGCCATCACCTGATCTTTCAATCGTTCAAGCCACTGCCACCAGTTTCAGAATCTCATCGATCACATCGTTGGCAGAGATACTGTCAGCGTTGGCCTCGTAACTGAGTGCAATGCGATGTCGCAGCACAGCGTGTGCAACGGCACGAACATCATCCGGCAGCACATGGTCACGCCCCCGCAGCCAGGCATGAACACGCGCACATTTATCCAGGCCAATTGCGCCGCGTGGACTGGCCCCGATGCGAATCCAGGTAGCCAGTTTTTCATCATATCGATCCGGGTAACGCGTGGCGAAAATCAGGTCAACGATATATCTCTCGATAACTTCTGACACCTGAACGTGGTTTATTTCCAGGCGTGCATCAAAAATGACCTGCTGGGCGACCGGTCCCGCGCTGCCTGCTGATGCAGCAGGGTCTTCTTCGCCCCTGACCAGCCTGATCACTTTCACCTCGGCATCTTCGGTGCCGTAATCGATATAAACATGCAACAGAAAACGATCCATCTGTGCTTCCGGTAAAGGGTAGGTGCCTTCCTGCTCGATGGGGTTTTGTGTGGCCATGACGATGAACAGATTTGGCATCTTGTGCGTTGTTCCGGCCACTGTCACCTGGCGCTCTTCCATGGCCTCGAGCAGCGCCGCCTGCACTTTGGCGGGCGCGCGGTTGATTTCATCCGCCAGCACGATGTTGGCGAAGATCGGCCCGGGTTCAAAACGGAAGGTCGGCTGGCCCGCTTCTGTATATAACACTTCACTGCCGGTGATATCTGAAGGTAGCAGATCGGGCGTGAATTGAATACGCGAAAACTCTGCATCCATGTTCTTTGCCAAACTCTTCACAGCACGCGTTTTCGCCAGTCCCGGCAGGCCTTCCATCAGGACGTTGCCATTGGCCAGCAGGCCAATGATCAACTGTTCAACCACCGATTCCTGGCCGATAATGGATTCACCCATCCGGGCCTGGAGTTTGTGGACAGATTCGAGTGTGCTCATACCATGTAGTCCATATGCTGAAGCCTGGGGAAATACCGTGAAGGTAACCGCGGAACGGGGATACTTTACATCAACCTCCGAACAAATTTTAGATTACTTGTCATGGCTTGATTTTTCTGTTGCATGAACCTGAGTCTGGGTTAGTGCAATGACTGTACCTCAATCCAGGACGATGGAATAGCTGGTACTACGACCACCGCCGGGATCCTTACGCAGGGCTCCTCGCTCAATCAGGTTCTTAATATCCCGTCCCGCACTATCTCGCGAACATTTTGCGATTTTTGCCCACTTTGAACTCGTAAGATTACCCTCAAAATTATCCTTTACACGGTTTAGAACCTTTGTCTGTCGTTCATTTAGTGGCTCTCTGGCGTAGCGCTCCCAGAAACGTGCTTTTCGAAATGCTTCATCGAGGTTTTTGTGTGCGTGCTCAGTGGCGCGGCCAAGACAACTCAAAAACCATTCTTGCCAGGATGTTATGTCAAGTGATGATTTCTGGGTTCTCTCCAGGGTGTTGTAATAATCATCACGCGCTTCTCGTATTTGTGCCGACATGCTATACGAACGTTGCGAACTGTTTTCACCTTGCGCCAAAACCATGTCAGCTATCGCACGTGCGATTCTTCCATTGCCGTCTTCAAAAGGGTGAAGTGATATAAACCAGAGATGGGCAAGTCCGGCTGCCAGTAACGGATCCATTCTTTTTGGTTGATTGAACCATTCCAGAAACTGGGTGGTTTGTGCTGGTATCTTTTGAGCAGGTGGTGCTTCGAAGTGAACACGTTCACGGCCTATGGGACCTGAAGCCACTTGCATCGATCCTTCATTGTCGTCGCGCCAGTCACCCACGATGATCTCGCGCATGCCGCTGCGGCCTGTTGGAAATAGTGCGGCATGCCAATCAAACAAGCGCTTGGCAGTTAATGGAGAATTATATTTTTGAGTGGCATCAAGCATCATGTCGACAACACCTTCAACATTACGATCCGCTGGTACCAGTCCAGCGACGTCCATCCCCAAACGTCGAGCTATGGAAGATCTCACCTGAGCGCTGTCTAACTTCTCGCCCTCAATATCACTTGATTTAATAACATCTTCAGTCAGTGTTTGAAGCAGTGCCTCCCCTTGAGTTGCAAAACCCATTGATGCACCCTTGGTGCTCGAGTTTCTGGAGTACTTGCAAAAGGTGCGGGGCAACGCGCCGCGCACGCGCAATGCGCGGCTGACAGCAATCAAATCATTCATGCATTTTGTTGAACACCGGGTCTCCAGCGCACTTGAGCAAATCAACCGTGTGCTCGCTATTCCCAACCTGAAGACTGACCTGCGGCTGATTGACCATCTGACTGCCGAGCAGTGCCAGGCCATCTTCGACAACCCGGCTCCCCATACACGACTCGCCATACGTGATCGCGCCATGCTCCATGTGAGTGTCACCGCTGGATTGCGTGTCTCGGAGTTGGTTGGCCTGCGCTTGAGTGATATCTCATTCGAGTCCCGCTACCTGAACCTCCATGTGTGTGGCAAAGGCCGGAAAGATCGGCTACTTACACTCTGGAGGGCGGTCGCGGAATCAGTGCGTGCCTGGCTCGCCGTACGTGGCGAAGCTATGGTTCCTGAGCTCTTTCTCAATGCACGAGGCAAGGCGATCACGCGAGCCGGCTTTGAGTATCTACTACGAAAACACTTGACTGAAGCAAGCCAGCGCTGCCCGTCACTGCACGACAAGCGTATCTTGCCGCACTCAGAGGCTGAATAATATGCGGAGTGTGTTTCCCGGAATATCGTTGCCAACTTCCCAGAATATCATAACATTGACCACCTCGATCTTCTCGCACTTCGCATATTCTTTTACTTCGCATACCCTCGTTTATGCGGTGCACTGCATAAACGAGGCTTCTGTCCCAGTTGTGGGGCACGAAGAATGGCCGACAGCACCGCTCTGCTGGTGGATGATGTCTACCCTATCAGCCCATGCGCCAGTTAGCGCCAGGGATGGCGTGTAGTAGAGCAATGCAGGAGCAATTGCCGAGGGTACTCACTGTACCGTTCCCGCTGCATTTTCTGTTTGCTAGCCAACCTGCCGTCATGGGCCAGGTACTGGGTATCATCTACCGCACTATTGCCACGCATCTGACCCGCAAAGCCGGTTACACCAAAGCCACGGCACGGACTGGCGCAGTCACGCTGATCCAGTGTTTTGGCGATGCCCCTAAATGCACACATCCACTTGACGTGCATGGACGCACTAATGTCGCGGGCGTATGGAGAAGGTGAGACTGGGAACTGGTCGAGAGACTGGCCTGGGCCATGCGCAGGAGACGCCCAGCTTGGTGGCAGGATTACATTTTGTAGCATTTGCGGCTCGACATGTTGGTGGTGTACGTGAAGGCCGGATATAGGGGGTTGTGACAGGCTGTGTCGCATCGTTCCTCGATCTGCTTTTGGCC
>QIKV01000078.1 GCA_003233115.1 Oceanospirillales bacterium | reverse complement strand
GGCCAGGTGTGGCTGGCGGCAACTGCCCTGGGCCATGAACGCAATGGCCGGCGTCGTATTACCAACATTGTGATGATGGGTATGGGCGAACCCCTGCTGAATTTCGACGCGGTTGTGCCGGCCATGTCATTGATGCGCAGTGACCTGGGTTTCGGCTTTGCGGCCAGGCGGGTCACGCTCAGTACGGCCGGGTTGGTGCCGGGCATTTATCGCCTGCGTGAGGCCATTGACGTTGCACTTGCAGTATCATTGCACGCGCCCGTTGATGGCTTGCGTTCCGAGTTGGTCCCGCTGAACCGCAAATACCCGATTGCCGAATTGATGCAGGCTTGCAGGGATTATGTAGCAGGCCGGCATAAGCGCTCGGTGACCTTTGAATATACGCTGATTGACGGCGTAAATGATCAACCTGAACATGCCCGAAAACTGGTTAAATTGCTTAAATCCGTACCCAGCAAGCTGAATCTGATACCCTTTAACCCGTTTCCAGGCACCGGCTATCGTTGTTCCAGCGCTGATCGAATAGCAGAGTTTCAGGAAATTGTAATGCGCGGCAAGTTGATTGCCACCGTCCGCAAGACCCGTGGCGGGGATATCGCGGCTGCCTGCGGGCAACTGGTGGGTAAAGTACAGGACCGCACGCGCAGAAGCGAGCGTATTAAACTGCAATTGGCGGAGGCCAGCCCGTGAATAAAACCCGTGAATAAAATCCCATGAATAAGATACCTTTCAGCACCCTGTTGGCCGGCTTGCTGCTGTTGTTAATCGCACTGAGCGGCTGTGCGGCAAAACAGCCTGTCGACCCCGACGCAAAAACTGCGACCCGCAAGGCGGCGGAATCCAATACTCAGTTGGGGCTGGAATACATGAACCGCGGCCAGTTTGAAGTGGCCCTGGGCAAGTTGAAAAAAGCGGTCAAAGATGACCCGGATTACGCGCCGGGCCATACCGTGCTGGCAATCCTGTATGAGCGGATCGGGGAGTTTGAGCTCGCCGGACCGCACTATGTAAAAGCCGTGCAGGCAGATCCGGTCAGTGGCGGTGTCAACAATAATTACGGTGTATACCTGTGCAAGACCGGCAAGCCACAGGAGGCCATCACGTATATGCTCAAAGCGCTGGATGACCCGTTCTACAGTTCCCCGGCAGTTGCTTTGGCCAATGCCGGTTCCTGTGCGATGAAAAATGGCATGCTGGCTGAGGCCGATGACTATTTGCGCAGAGCACTGGCACATGACGCGAAGTTCCCGGATGCCCTGTTGTCGATGGCAGACCTGAATCATCAGCAGAAAAACTATCTGCGGTCGCGGGCGTTTTTACAGCGTTTTGAAGCGGCCACAGCGCAGACCGCTGAAAGCCTGTTTCTTGGTTACGAGATCGAGACTGCCCTGCTCAATGACAAAATGGCGCGGCGGTACCTGTCATTACTGAATAGTAACTTTCCTGCATCAAAAGAGGCCAAAGAAGCCCGGAGAATCAACAGAACATGACACAGCAGCAAGAACTGATCCCGATAGCGACGGGCGAATTTCTGCGCCAGCAACGCACCGCGCGCAAACTCAGCCTCGCAGAAGTTGCCAGGGCTATCATTCTGGATGAAAACCTGCTCAGGAAAATTGAGCAGGATGAGGCGGGCCATATCGCACCGGTATACAGGAATGGGTATATTCTGGCCTACGCCAGGTATCTGCAAATCCCGCAGGATGAAATCCAGCAACTGATCGATTCCGCTGCCGGTAAAGAAGTGGTTCTGCGCACGGTTTTTTCCGGGCCGCCCAAACGCAGCCCGATAGACAACTGGCTGCGCGCCAGCAGCTATGTACTGGCATCCCTGTTGATCGGCACGCTGGCATGGCAATTTACCCACGAGGCCGTGCGGTTGTCGCAGAATGGATCGAGGCTGCCGGGCGAGACCGCTTCGCAGCCAGGGCAGGCGCTGATCGGCCCGGTCAACGCTTCCATTGCATCCCTGGCTATTTCCCACGATAGCCCGGCAATGGGCCCGGCGAGGTCCGGGCCGGCGTTGGCGGCAGTGTCGGATGCGCCTTTGCCTGCCGGGGAAGGCCGCCTGCAAGTCAGTGTGTCAGCCGATAGCTGGGTTGAGATAAGCGACGCGAATGGCCGGGAACTGGAGATGGATTTGTTGCGTGGCGGCAGTCAAAAGAATTATCAGGGCAAGGTGCCATTCCGGATTCTGATCGGGCGCGCATCCGCTGCCAGGCTATCCATGAATGGTGAAACGGTGGATATGACACCCTTTATCAGTGATGACGTTGCGCAGATGACCTGGCCACTGCAACGACAGCCAAATGCGGACGTTAAGCCGGGCAAAAACTGACATGACGACTCCGATTCGCTCAATCCGTGGGATGCACGACATCCTGCCGGAAGATGTGTGCCACTGGCAGGTACTGGAAAAAGCTGCCGAGCAGGTATTTGCCAGCAGTAATTACGCGCAGATTCGGGTTCCGCTACTGGAAAAAACAGAAGTATTTACGCGTGCCATCGGATCAGCGACGGATGTGGTCAGCAAGGAAATGTACAGTTTTGCAGACCGCAATGGTGAATCGCTGAGCTTGCGTCCGGAAGGCACCGCCGGTGTGGTTCGCGCAGTACTGCAAAACGGATTGTTATACGGGCCGGTCAGGCGCCTTTGGTACAGCGGTCCCATGTTTCGTTATGAGCGCCCCCAAAAAGGCCGTAGCCGACAATTTCACCAGATTGGTGCAGAGCTTTTTGGTGCACCCGGGCCGGATGCCGATGCTGAGGTGCTGGCGTTGGGTACCCGGCTCTGGAGCAGGCTTGGGTTAACTGATTTGCGGCTGGAAATTAACTCCCTGGGCACTGCGGCAGAGCGCCGGGCCTACAGGGAATTATTGCAGTCCTTCCTGAGGGCCCACCAGGCTGAACTTGATGATGAGACCAATGAGCGGGTTGAGCGCAACCCGTTGCGCGTACTCGACAGCAAAAACCCGCAAGTCATAGCCCTGCTCGAAACTGCACCGTTATTGACAGATCAGCTCGGTGCAGCGTCACGCGACCATTACCAGAACGTGAAGCGCTATCTCGACCTGCTGGGAATCGGCTACTTTGAAAATCCGAGGCTGGTGCGCGGCCTGGATTACTACTGCCACACCGTATTCGAGTGGATCACAGATGAACTGGGCGCCCAGGGTACAGTGTGTGCCGGTGGGCGTTACGATAGCCTGGTTGAACTGCAGGGCGGCAAGCCCTGGCCGGGCATCGGTTTTGCCATGGGTAAGGAGCGCCTGGTTGAGTTGCTCCGGCAAAAAGACGATATGGCACCACCCGTTGTGCACGCGTATCTGGTTGCGGCGGGTGCGGGCAGCACTGAATCTGCGTTAAAACTCGCGTATGATTTGCGCGCCGGCAGCCCGGGCTTGCGGTTGGTCAATAACCTGAACGGCGGCAGTTTTAAAACCCAATTCAAACGTGCAGACCGCAGTGGGGCGAGCCTGGCACTGGTTTTGGGCGAAGAAGAAATAAGCAACGGGCAGGTGGCAGTTAAATTTTTGCGTAGCGATGAGGCGCAGTTGACCCTGGACCGCGATGAGGTTCTGGACTGGATTCGGACCTACATCGACTCCATATAAACTTTCTGCCGGATTCAAACCCGGTTAACTACAAATTGATGGAAAAATAAATTCAATGTCTGACATGTACGATACCCACGAGCAGGGTGAACGCGTTAAACGCTGGTTGCGGGAAAATGGTAGCGCCATCGTTATGGGGCTGGTGCTTGCTTTCGGCCTGATGTTTGGCTACAAGCAGTGGCAGCAGTGGGAAACAAATAAACGCCAGCAGGCGTCTTCGGAATACCTGTCGCTGGTCGGTTCTCTGGAGCTGGGGCAAATGGATGCCGCCGTGCCGAATTATGAAGTCCTGAAATCTGAATATCCAAAATCTGCTTATACCTCCATGGCTTCATTGCTGATGGCCCGGGCGCGCTTGCAAGCCGGGCAAATAGACCTGGCAGCGCAGGCCCTGACCGATGCGATGGAGCACGCACAGCCGGCGCCGGTCAAGGTGATTGCGCGGGAGCGGTTGGCGCGGGTCAGACTCAGCCAGGGCGATACCGGCGCGGCACTGAAGTTGATCGATGCGGCACCGTCGGATACCGGTTTCGAGTCGCAGTTTGCTGAGATTCGTGGGGATATCCAGCTCGCCAATGGTGCCAGTGAGGAAGCCATTAAAAGCTACCGGACCGCGCTCGACTTACTCGAGGAAGGCGTTGGCAACCGGCAATTCCTGACCATGAAACTGGAGGCGCTGGGCGTGGACATACAAGCGGGTGCCAGTGGGGGTGACATGTGAGGCAATGGCTTTTCCTGGCACTTGCAGCACTTGTTCTGCTCAATGGGTGCAGTTGGATAAAAAGCTGGGGCAAAGACGACGATGAAGACGCGCCCGCCCAACTGGTTGAGTTCGAACCGACGCTCAAAGTAGGCAAGATCTGGTCCACCGGTATCGGCAGCGGGCTGGACCAGGCCGGCCGCCAGTTGTGGCCGGCGTATTCGTCAGGCGTGGTGTATGCCGCCGACTACAAGGGCCTGATAGCAGCGGTTGATGCCGACAGCGGTCGCAAGCTCTGGGAAGTCAAAACGAAGCTGCCATTTACCGGCGGGCCCGGGGTTTCGGGCGGTCTGTTGTTGATGGGCACGGAGGATGGTGAGGTCTACGCATTCGATGCGACCAGTGGTACCCAGCTTTGGTCAGCCACTGTCACCTCGGAAGTACTGGCAGCGCCGGCTGAATCTGATGGCATCGTTGTCGTCCGCGCCATTGATGGACGCGTATTTGGCCTGGATGCCGACACCGGCAGACGGGTATGGATCTATGACCACAGTGTCCCGCTTTTGTCACTGCGGGGAAATTCGCCGCCGTTGCTGCGTGCCGGTGTGGTTTTTATTGGCTACGATGGAGGCCAGGTGGTGGCGCTACGCCTGGATGACGGTACCCTGATGTGGGAACAGACGCTGGTAACGACCGAAGGCCGCACCGAGTTGGAGCGACTCTCTGATATTGACGGGCAACTGGTGTTTGTCGCGTCGGACCTGCTGGTCTCAAGCTATAAAGATCGCCTCGCCTCACTGGCTGCCGATTCCGGTCGCTTGCTGTGGTTCAAAGACATATCATCCGCCACGGGTGTGGCGGTGGAACGTGTCAACCTCGCGGTCAGTGACAGGACCGGAAATGTATGGCTGGTTGACCGGCGCAATGGTGCCGAGTTCTGGAAAAACGATCAATTGCTGCACCGGGGGCTTACCCGGCCGGCAATTTACGGCAGCTTCGTCGTAGTGGGTGATGCAGAGGGTTACTTACACTGGATAAATATCTCCGACGGCTTGTTTGCAGCTCGCGCCAAGGTGGGCGGCAAAGGTTTTTCCGGGCCACCCCTGGTGGTGGGACAGACTTTGTATGTCTTGACCAACAAGGGTCAGCTGGTAGCCTTTCGCGCAGGCGCAGCGTTGAAATAAGGCCCTGTGATACCGTCATGCTGAAACACTTCAGGATGCCATAGGTCATGTTGCCCGTCGTTGCCATTGTCGGCAGACCGAATGTCGGAAAATCTACGCTGTTTAACGCCCTGACCCGCACCCGTGACGCGCTGGTTGCGAATATACCGGGTGTTACCCGTGACCGGCAGTACGGCATCAGTGACGTGGGTGAAGTGCCGTGCGTCCTGATTGATACCGGTGGACTGGTCGGCCAGGCCGAAGGCATCGACTATCTGACCGCCCGCCAGGTCCACCAGGCCATTGATGAATCCCAATTGGTATTCTTCGTCGTCAGCGCAAGAGAAGGACTGACCCACGAAGATGAAGAAATCAGCAAGCTGTTACGCCAGCACGACCGGCCGGTTGTGCTGGTTGGCAATAAAACAGATGGCACGGACCTGGACGTATCGCTGCTGGAGTTCACTGCCCTGGGCATGGGTGCAGCACTGCCTGTGGCAGCCTCTCACCGCAGGGGCGTAAGCGCCCTGATGGAGCAGGCCGGCGCAACTTTGCCGCCTGCCGATCAAAGTGACGCGGGCGACGCTGAAGCGGACGACCGTTTGCGCCTGGCCATCGTCGGCCGGCCCAATGTTGGCAAGTCAACGCTGGTCAACCGTTTGCTCGGCGAAGAACGTGTGATGGCCTTTGATCGGCCCGGGACCACCCGCGACAGCATCAGCACATTCATGGAACACAAGGGTGTTAAATACGAATTGATTGACACCGCCGGTGTCAGAAGGCGCTCCAGGGTGACCGAGGCTGTGGAGAAGTTCAGCGTCATCAAGGCACTGCAGGCCATTGACCGGGCGCATGTCGTGGTCCTGATGCTGGATGCCGGCGAAGGCCTCACTGATCAGGATACCACCTTGCTGGGGCATATCCTGCAACAGGGCAGGGCGTTGGTCATCGCGCTGAACAAGTGGGACGGTATGGAAGAATACGACCGTGAGCAGGTGCTTTCACAACTGGACCGGCGCCTGCAATTTGTTACCTGGGCACGGCGCATCCGCCTCTCCGCCCTGCATGGTTCGGGGCTCAAAGAACTGCTTAAGGCCGTTCAGGAAGCCTGGCGCAGTGCGACCGTGGAAATGCCGACCCCGGAGCTGACACGGGTACTGGAAAAAGCCTGGCAAGCCCATCAGCCACCCATGAGCCAGGGCCGCAGGTCCCGTTTGCGTTTCGCCCACGCCGGCGGCAGCCTGCCGCCAAGAATCATCATTCACGGCAATCGCACAGAAGCCATTCCGGCATCCTACAAACGCTACCTTGAAAACGTGTTTATACGGCACTTCAAACTGCGTGGCACACCACTCCGCATAGATTTCAGGAGTGGCAGCAACCCGTACAAAGATAAGAAAAATATACTCAGTGCGCGACAACTGGCCAAACGCAAGCGCCTGAAGAAATTCACCAAACGCAAGAAATAACCCTGTGGGAGGGCGACGCTGTGAGGAGGCGCAGGCAACAGCCATGCTCGCTATCCGGTACAATGCACGGAGCTTCTCCAGCCTGAAAACTACGATGAATAAAAGCATGAATCCTGCACCTGCACAGATACTTGACGGCCTCGCGGTCAGCGCCGCCGTTTTGACATCCGTGCACGAAGCGATTGCAGCCCATGTCCGGGCCGGCGGCCAGCGACCCGGACTGGCAGTTGTACTGGTGGGTGAGGACCCCGCTTCGTCGATTTATGTGCGGGCCAAGCGCAAGGACTGCGAGCGGGCCGGGATACAGGCGGGGGATTTTGATCTGCCGTTTGAGACTTCGCAGGCAGAACTATTGGCACTGATCGACCAACTCAACCGGGATGACAAAATCCAGGGCGTGCTGGTGCAACTGCCATTGCCGCCCCACATTGACGAAGTGGCGGTTACCAATGCGATCAGCGTCAGCAAGGACGTGGACGGGTTCCACGCCTTCAATGTCGGCCGCCTGGCACTGCGCCAGCCCGGCTTGCGGCCCTGCACATCGCGCGGCATCGTGACGCTGCTAAACTACTACGGAATCAGGATAAAAGGCCGGCATTGCGTGGTCGTGGGGGCGTCGAATATTGTCGGCCGGCCGCTGGGGCTGGAATTGCTCTACCAGGGGGCAACCGTGACAACCTGTCACCGTTTTACTGAGGACCTGGCGTTCTATGTCAGGCATGCTGAAGTACTGATTATTGCTGTCGGGAAGCGCGGTGTCGTGGATGCTGACTGGGTAGCTGACGGAGCGGTTGTGGTTGATGTTGGCATTAACCGGCTGGAAAGCGGCAAACTGGTGGGCGACATCGATTTTGAGCGTGCGGCAGCAAAAGCCGCCTGGATATCACCCGTGCCCGGCGGTGTTGGCCCGATGACCAGGGCAACCCTGATGCAAAATACGGCCGAAGCAGCCGGCATAGATGTTGCAGAACCGATAATGCCTTGACTGGGAGTAACAACTTGTTACAGTCTCCCGGCTGGTTTCTGGCTTTCAGCTTTCCTCACTGTCTCGTTGTCAGGCGAACCCGGAGTCTGTGGGTATCAGGGTCGCTCCAGTATTGCGCAAACACCCATGCCGCCGGCTGTGCAGATAGAGATCAGGCCCCGGCCGGAACCTTTTTCTGCCAGCATTTGTGACAGGGTCGCGATGATGCGGGCACCGGTGGCGGCGAACGGGTGGCCGAGGGCCAGGCTGCTGCCGTTGACGTTCATCTTTTTCCTGTTGATGCTGCCCAGGGGCTTTTTAAGGCCGAGGCGTTCCTTGCAGTATTTCTTTGATTGCCAGGCTTTGAGGGTACACAACACCTGGGCGGCAAAGGCCTCATGGATTTCGTAGAAATCGAAATCCTTTAAGCTCAGGCCGGTGCGCTGCAGCATTTCAGCAACCGCCACTGTCGGCGCCATCAGCAGGCCTTCATCGTTGACGAAATCCACCGCTGCAGAACGCCCGGTAACCAGGTAGGCCTGCACGGGTAAATCATGCGCTGCGGCCCATTCTTCCGAGCACAGCAGTACCGCCGCTGCACCATCGGTCAGTGGCGTGCTGTTGGCAGCCGTTAGTGTGGCTTCAGGGCTGCGGCTAAAAGCGGTGCGCAAACCTGCCAGTTTCTTCAGGTTACTGTCTGCACGCAGGTTATTGTCGCGGCTGACACCGCCCCAGGGGATGACCAGGTCGTCGAAGAAGCCGGCATCATAAGCCGCCGCTGCCTTCAGGTGGCTTTCCAGCGCCAACTGGTCCTGGTCCCCGCGGGCAATTTCCCATTCGCGTGCCATCCGCTCACAATGCTGGCCCATGGACAGGCCGGTGCGCATTTCGCCGTTGGTGGGTGAAACCGGTTTGAGTTCAGACAGGCCAAAATCTTTCAATGCAGTCAGGCGCTGTTGCATGCTGCGCGCCTGACTCAGATTGATCATGCGCCTGGAAAATTTACTACTGAAAACAATGGGTGGATCCGAGGTGGTATCCGTGCCGGCGGCAATGCCGCTATCAATTTGCCCACATGCGATCTTGGCAGCGAGGTTGAGAGCGGCTTGTAAGCTGGTGCCACAGGCCTGCTGTAGTGTTATGCCGGGGGTCAGCGGTGATAATTTACTGGACAATACCGCTTCACGTGCCAGGTTGAAATCCCGCGAGTGGGTCATGACCGCACCGGCCATCACTTCATCAGGTTGTTCTCCGCCGAGGCCAAACCGGTCCACCACACCATCGATGGCCGCGGTCAGCATATCCAGGTTGCTTTTATCGGCATAAATCGTGTTGGAACGGCAGAATGGGATACGGCTGCCACCCACAACGGCAACTCTGCGCATTGTCTCAGTCATGGTTCTGTTCCTGTTGCTTCAAGTAGTGCAAGGGTCCACCGCGGAAGGGGGCGAAGCCGGTGCCGAATATCATGCCGGCATCGAGAACATCTGCATCCTCCACGATGCCATCCGCCAGGGCCGACTCACAGGCGTCGAAATAGGGTTGCAGTAGTGTTCTGGAGATTTCACCCAAATCGTGATGGCCGCCGGCAGTGCTGTCTTTTTGCGGTTTGCCTTTCTCCCACACATAAAAACCCTGGCCGGATTTCTTTCCCAGTTTGCCTGCAGCAACCTTTGCCTGCAGCAGGGCAGCTTCCTTTTCGCTGGCTTCTCCGCCCAGCAGGGCAACGACCTTCATGCACACGTCCAGACCGACCGTATCGGCCAGTTCCACCGGCCCCATCGGCATGCCGAAAGACCTGGCCGCCTGGTCCAGTACTTCGAGCGGGATCTTCTGTTCCATGTGCATGGTCATTGCTTTGGCCATGTAGCCGGACAGAACCCGGTTAACGAGGAAACCCGGTGTGCTTTTGACCGGTAACGGAAAACGTTTGATCAGACCGCAAAATGCCGCACCCTTTTTGATCTGGCCGACATTGGTTTTCTTGTCATGCACCACTTCAACCAACGGCATTTTAGCCACCGGGTTAAAAAAGTGGATCCCGATCAGGCGACCGGGTTTCTTCAGCGCGGAGGAGATATCCGCAAGCGGTATGGCCGAAGTGTTGGTGGCCAGTATCGCACTGGCTTTCACGCGTGGCTCAATGCTTGCGAACAGCTCACGCTTGGCCTCGACATCCTCAAAAATGGCCTCGATGACGACATCGGCTTTAGCGATGCCCTTGCCGTCTACATCGGCTAGCAGGCGGCTGACAGCCCCGGCAACCTTGCTGCGCTCCCGCAGCTTTTTCTTAAACAGGGATTTCGCCCGTTTGAGGGCCGGCTCGATGTACTTCAATTCGCGGTCCTGTAATGTTACGTCCAGGCCCTGGAGTACGCACCAGGCAGCAATATCGCCCCCCATCACACCTGCCCCGATCACATGCACACGACGGATCTTGAGGTTTGCCTGCTTGCCGATTCCTTTAAGCCGCTCCATCAGAAAAAATACCCGCCGCAGGTTCTTCGAGGTCTCACCGGTGATCAGCCTGCCGACCCGGACTGATTCTTCGACCATCATGCGCCGCGGGTCGTCGCCGTAGCGCTCCCACGCATCGATCAGTTCAAAGGGTGCAGGATAATGTTTCGGGTTGGCCCTGGCGGTGACCTTTTTACGCATGACCCGTGCCAACTGGTTCCTGACCGGTGCGAAATTCTGTAAGCGGGTCAATGGCCCGGGCTGGCGGGACTTGCGACCCTGTTTGACGGCCCTGCGTGCGGCCCAGCGCAGCGAGCCGTGCGGTCCAACCAGTTCATCAACGAAACCCATGGCTTTGGCGGCCCTGGCCCGCAAATTCCGGCTGCTGAGCATGATGGACATGGCGTTGGATGCGCCGGCCTGGCGGATGCTGCGGGCGCTGCCGCCAAAGCCGGGGTAAATACCCAACTGGACTTCAGGAAATCCAAGACGCGTATGCTCAACATTACTGGCGATGCGATAGTCGAATGTCAGGGCCAGTTCCAGGCCGCCACCGAGGCACAAGCCATCAATGGCGACAATGGTAGGAAACGGAAGTGCCTCAATCCGACTGAACAGGCGGTGGACCCGGCTGATCCCCTCGCTGGCCTCGTCTGCATCGTCATAGGCATCGAACTCCCGCACATCGGCACCGACAATGAATGAGCCCGGCTTGCCGGATTGCAAAACCAGTCCGGCAGGTGGATTGGTTTCCAGTCCTTCGACAATGGAGTCCAGTTCGCTGAGCACCTCCAGTGACAGACTGTTGACGCGTTCGTCTGCGCGGTCGATGGTCAGCCACAGCACCTTGTCGATATCGGTTGCAAGTTGCCAGTGTTTATAGCTCGGCTGTTTGAGAGGCGTGTCGTTCATCAGAATTCCGGTCTTATGGCAGTTATAAAAAGATAAGGGCAAATATGTCGCTTGCAAGTGAAGTCCATGTGTCCATGCGTGGCTTGGTTAGAAACTATGGTACGACCAGGCCGGCTTTGCGTAGCATGGCGGCGGTCTGGATCAGGGGCAGGCCCGTCAGTGCGGTGGGATCTTCACTGACAATGGCGTCAAACAGTACAATCCCGAGGGATTCGGCTTTGAAAGCACCGGCGCAGTCGTAAGGTTTTTCCCGTCGCAGGTAGCGTTCAATTTCTTCTTGCGGCAGGTTTCTGAAACAAACCCGGGTGTGATCGGTAAACTGCCCGGAGAAACCGGTCTCCTGGCACAACACCGTAACAGCGGTAAGGAAATCAATACTTTGCCCGCTAAAAGTGGCTAATTGTTTAACCGCAGCCTGGTGATTCCCGGGCTTGCCAATGAGCTGGCCGTTAAAAACGGCCAGTTGGTCAGAGCCGATCACTATTGCCGCCGGGTTTTCGGTTGCGACGGCGGTGGCTTTTTGTCTGGCCAGACGACTGACCAGGTCTGCAGGAGCCTCGTCCGCGTAGGCGGATTCGTCCGTTTGAGGGGCCTGGCACGCAAAGGGCAGGGCAAGCCGGTGTAGCAGCATTTTGCGATATTTGCTGGTTGAGGCAAGAATTAGCCTTCTGGGTGGTGACTCACTGTTCATTTATGTAGTAAAATTACCCGTTTACGTTGGCCCATATAAATATATTGCACGCGCTGCCAGCCTGAATCAGCAATTGTAAATGTTCAGGTTAACTCAATACAGCCTGAAAATATTATATTTGGTATCTTTGGACAAGTATCTTTAGGATGGCAGGATCAGCGGGGAATTGAGAAGCTATGTCACGGGAATATCCAGACTGGATTTCGCCGGAGCGCGCGGCTGAGGGCAAGCGCATTTTCAGCGGTAGTGTGCCGTTGTCACGTATGCAACGGCTGGCACCTTTGCTGGTGACAGCGGGTGGCGACGCGGTGTTTGTGGCCGCCTTCAGGCGTGATATGGATAAGCGGGTCATTATTGATTTACAGGTGGAGGCCGCGCTGCCGTTAATTTGCCAGGCCAGTCTTGAAGTTTACAACGAGCAGGTGAAACGCCGTTGCGATCTGGTTGTCATTGAGCACGACAGCGAACAGGACGAATTGCCGGATAATTACGAGCCGGTCAAAATGGAAAATGGCCAGTTGGCAATTGCCAGTCTGGTAGAAGAAGAACTGCTGCTGGGCTTGCCGCAAACACCGCGCAAGCCGGGTATAAAAAAGGTTGAGTATTCGACCGGTGGGGAAACGCCTGCAAGCGTGACCTCTCAAGATGAGGGTAACAAAAACCCTTTTGCCGCTTTACAGGGAATGCTGCAGCGGAAAAAACAGGATTGATATTTTTTTGCATCAGGAGTAAATGATCATGGCTGTACAAAAAAGCCGGAAGACCCCATCACGTCGCGGTATGCGGCGTTCACACGATTCTCTTAAAGCGCCGACACTGTCTGTGGATCCGACCACCGGTGAAACCCATCTGCGCCACAATGTGACCCCAGAGGGCTATTACAAGGGCCGCAAAGTTATTGATATGCCGGTGGTTGAATTCGACGGCGATGAATAACAAATAACATCTTTGCACGGTACTGACCACCGGCAACGCAGCGACCTGACCATTGTCAACAGGCTCTGGCAAAACAATCCTTGCACTGGATGTGCACGGCGGTGATTTCGGTCCCGCCGTAACCGTTCCGGCTGCGCTGGATGTATTGGCATCGCGGCCGGACGTTGAGATTCTGTTGTGCGGCATGGCGGAAGATATTCAGCCCCTGCTCGGGCGCACCACCCCGGACCGCCTGACGATCATTGCGGCCAGCCATGCGCTGGCATCGGATGCGCGACCGGTTGAAGCCCTGCGGCGCGGCAGGGGCAGCAGCTTGTGGCTTGCCATGGAGCAGGTCTCCAGCGGGCGGGCGCATGCCTGTGTCAGTGCCGGCAGCACTGCTGCCATGCTGGCACTCGGCGTCAAATTGCTCGGCATGCTTGCCGGTATTGAACGCCCCGCATTAATGTCGCGTATCCCGTCGGCCTCTGGCCACACCAGCCTGCTGGATCTTGGCGCTAACCTGAATGTCAGCGCCAACCAGTTGGTGCAGTTTGCCATCATGGGTTCAGTGGCCAGCGCGGTCGAGGGCAATGTGCGACCGTCAGTGGCGCTGCTGAACGTCGGGCATGAAGACAGCAAAGGCGACGCGGTCGTGAAAGAAGCGCACGCCATGCTGAAGGAATTGCCGATTAACTATACCGGGTTTATCGAAGGCCACGATATTTTTGCCGGTAAGGTGAATGTTGCTGTTTGTGACGGGTTTTCGGGCAACCTGATATTGAAATCTGGCGAAGGGCTGGCAAAAATGTATTTCCGGCAACTGGATCTGGCCCTGCACTCAGGCGTGCTCGCGCGACTGGGTGGTGTGCTGGTGCGGCCTTCACTGGAACAAATACTGGCGAGATTTGAGCCATCCAAGCATAATGGTGCGCCGCTGCTGGGCTTGCGCAGTGTCGTGGTAAAAAGCCACGGCAACGCCAATCGCGAAGCGCTGGGCCACGCCATTGATGAAGCGGTAGAAAAGGCCAGGCAACAGGTTCCAAAGTCAATCGAGTCAATGATCCAGGACTATTCCATTGAGGTAGATGCATGAATTATTCAAGAGTCGCCGGAACCGGCAGCTATTTGCCAGAGAAGATAGTTACCAACGCTGACCTGGAGAAAATCCTGGATACCTCTGACCAGTGGATCCGTGAGCGTACCGGTATCTGTGAGAGACGCGTGGCGCGTGCTGACGAAACCAGCAGCGACATGGCCGAAGTTGCAGGTCGGCGGGCCATGGAGGCAGCGGCTACAGACCCACAGGAAATTGGCCTGATCGTGGTTGGCACGACAACCCCGGACCTGGTGTTTCCGAGTACTGCATGCCTGTTACAGGCGCGCCTTGGCTTGCCGGACTGCGGCGCAATGGATGTCAATGCCGCCTGCTCCGGCTTTTTGTATGCCCTGTCGATTGCAGACAAATACATCCGTTGCGGCGACGCAAAAAAAGCGTTGGTCATCGGCGTGGACAAACTGACCGCAATGATAGATTGGAACGACCGCGGCACGGCGGTTCTGTTCGGTGACGGTGCGGGAGCAGTCGTGCTGGAAGCCTCTGATGAGGCGGGCATACTGTCAACGCATATCCACGCAGCCGGCCGGCACAGTGGCTTGCTGGGGGTTGACGTAGGTGTGAGCACCGGCTTCAAGGCAGAGCCTGGCGGCGGCGTGCGCATGAAGATGAAAGGCAACGAAGTGTTCAAGGTGGCCGTGCGCACGCTGGGGCGTATTGTGGATGAGACGCTTGAACACAACCAGATGGAACAGTCGGACCTGGACTGGTTGATTCCGCATCAGGCGAATTACCGCATTATAACGGCGACCGCCAGGAAGCTGGGTATGACCATGGACCAGGTTGTCGTTACCGTTGACAAACACGGCAATACCTCGGCCGGATCGGTGCCGCTGGCGCTGGATGCCGCAGCGCGTTCAGGCAAGATCAAGCGTGGCGAGATATTGCTGCTGGAAGCCTTCGGTGGTGGATTCACGTGGGCCTCAGCATTGATAAAGTACTGACCGCAAGCGTAAGCCAGCCGTGGTTCAACAGGGATAGAATATGACAAAAACCGCATTTCTGTTTCCCGGACAGGGTTCCCAGTCAGTGGGCATGATGTCTGCGCTGGCAGATGAGTTCAGCCAGGTGCAGGCAACATTTGACCAGGCGTCAGCGGTGCTGGGTTATGATTTGTGGGCCGTGGTGGCAGACGGCCCGGCAGAAGAACTTAACCGGACGGAAATAACCCAGCCCGCCATGCTGACCGCCGGAATCGCCACCTGGCGAATCTGGCAGGCACTCGGTGGCGCACAACCCGATTATCTTGCTGGCCATAGCCTGGGCGAATATTCAGCCCTGGTGGCGGCCGGGGTCATGCGCTTTCGCGATGCCGTCACAATAGTGGCCGAGCGCGGCCGCTTGATGCAGCAGGCCACACCGGCAGGTAACGGCGCCATGGCCGCCGTGTTGGGCCTGGACGACCAGGTACTGAATGAAATTTGTGAGCAGGTTGCGGCTGTCGGGGTCGTTGCCTGCGCGAACTTCAACGCACCCGGGCAGGTTGTGATTTCGGGAAATAAAACGGCGGTGGAACAAGCGGGTGAACTGGCCAAACAGGCCGGTGCACGGCGCGTAGTGCCGTTGTCGGTGAGTGTGCCTTCGCATTGCACACTGATGAAGCCGGCGGCAGCAAAGCTGCAGGAATTGCTACTGGAAGCACGTTTCTCCGATAGTTCACTGCCGGTCATTCAAAATGCCGATGTCAGAGCATACGCTGATGCGGAACAGGTCAGGGAGGCCCTGGCACGGCAACTGTGGCAACCGGTTCGCTGGACGGAAACCATCAGGTCGCTATTGGATGCGGGTGTTAACAGATTTGTAGAATGCGGGCCGGGCAAGGTGCTGGCCAGCCTGAATCGCCGCATTGCCAAACGCACAGCGGTATTTACCCTGAGCGGGCGTGCCGCGATTGAGGATGCCATGCAGACGGAGGAAAGTCATGAGAAATAACCTGCAGGATCAGGTTGCCCTGGTCACCGGAGCAAGCCGTGGAATAGGCGCAGCCATTGCTGACATGCTCGCCGCCAGCGGCGCCACCGTGTTCGGCACCGCGACCACCGCTACCGGCGCGGCGGCCATCAGCGGGCGCAGTATTGCAGGCCTGACCGGCCTGGTGCTCAACGTCAATGAGGCCGACGGTATCATTGCGGTGATGGCCGAAATTACCTCACAGGCCTCAGCGCCAACAATCCTGGTGAACAACGCCGGCGTGACGCGCGACCAGTTATTGCTGCGTATGAATGAAGATGACTGGGATACCGTTCTTGATACCAATCTGCGTTCCGTGTACAGGCTGTCCAAAGCGTGTTTGCGGGGCATGATGAAAGCACGCACGGGCCGTATCATCAGTATTGCATCTGTTATTGGCTCGATGGGTAATGCAGGTCAGGCAAACTATGCAGCCGCCAAGGCCGGCATGGCGGGTTTCTCCCGCTCACTGGCGCGTGAGGTGGGCTCCAGAGGCATCACCGTGAATGTGGTCGCACCGGGGTTTATTGATACGGATATGACCCGGGAATTGAGCGCGGAGCAGCGCGAGGCCATGTTGAAAGACATTCCGCTCAAACGCCTGGGCGAGCCAGGCGATATTGCAGCAGTAGTCAATTTTCTTGCTTCGCCTGCCGCAGCGTATATAACCGGCCAGACGATCCATGTAAATGGTGGCATGTACATGGGTTAAGCGCCGGATTGAAGATAACAATTTATTAACATGGTTGTCGCCATTGATACATACGGCGGCGAAGGGCATAAGACTGGCACAGTTGCGCTATATTCATTAAAATGGCGTTTCTGTGTCGAAACTTTAAGGAATCATTTAAATATGAGCAGTATTGAAGAACGCGTTCAGAAAATCGTTGTAGAGCAACTGGGTGTTAAAGATGAGGAAGTGACCGCCAATGCCTCTTTCGTGGATGACCTTGGTGCAGATTCTCTGGATACCGTTGAGCTGGTTATGGCACTCGAGGAAGAATTTGAGTGTGAAATACCTGACGAAGAAGCGGAAAAAATTACCAGTGTTCAGCAGGCAATTGATTATATCAATTCCACTAACAGCTAGGGCTGAAACCCCGAATCAAGCGTGTACGGTCGGCAATTTGCCGGCCGTCATTCGTTTTATATAGTTAATTAGTGAATCGAGGTTTAAGCAGATGTCGCAACGTCGGGTTGTAGTGACTGGCATGGGCATTGTGTCACCCGTCGGCAGTACGGTTGATTCTGCCTGGGAAGCAATATGTAACGGCCGCAGTGGTATCCGGGCGATTACCTCTTTTGATGCGCAGCAGATGAAGACCCGCATTGCCGGGGAAGTGATCGATTTTGATGTGGCGGACTACCTCACGCCTCGTGAAGCCAAGCGCATGGACAACTTTGTCCATTACGGTTTCTCGGCGGGTGCCGACGCACTGGCGAATGCCGGTCTGCTGGATGAAAATTCGCGTCATGATCCTGAGCGCACAGGCTGTGCCATCGGTGCCGGTATTGGCGGTCTTGCGACCATTGAGAAGACCACCGAAGCCTACCTGAAAGGCGGACCACGCAAAGTTGGCCCATTTTTTATTCCGGGTTCAATCATCAACATGATCGGCGGTTACCTTTCGATTCGTTATAACCTCAAGGGTCCGAATATTGCCATTGTCTCCGCCTGTAGTTCCGCCACCCATAGTATGGGTACGGCAGCCCGTATGATCCAGTATGGAGAGGCGGACATCATGGTCGCCGGTGGTGCTGAATTCGCTACGACACCGACATCCGTCAGTGGTTTTATTTCTGCCCGTGCCATGTCGACCCGCAATGATGCTCCCGAGCAGGCCAGTCGCCCCTGGGATGAAGAGCGGGATGGCTTCGTGCTTTCCAACGGTGCCGGCATCGTTATTCTTGAAGAACTGGAACACGCCAAACGCCGTGGCGCAGCGATCTATGGTGAACTCATTGGTTATGGTATGAGTGCAGACGCTTCACATATGACGGCGCCTCCCGACGACGGTGAAGGTGCAGCCCGTTGTATGCAGATTGCCCTGAACGACGCCAAAATAGACCCGCAGGATGTGGGCTATATCAATGCACACGGCACATCCACACCGCTGGGTGACCTGGCCGAATCCATTGCCGTCAAGACGGTTTTTGGTAGCCATGCGCTAACGGTTCCGGTTAGCTCAACCAAATCAATGACCGGGCATTTGCTCGGTGCCGCGGGTGGTGTTGAAGCCATTTTCAGCCTGCTTGCCATCCGCGACAGCATTATTCCTCCAACCATAAACCTGGATAAGCCGGGCGCAGGCTGTGACCTGGATTACGTACCCAATACGGCCCGTGAACAGGATATAGATATTGCGATCTCCAATTCATTTGGTTTTGGCGGTACCAACAGCAGCCTGGTTTTCCGAAAATTTACTGACTGACGTTGCATTGTTGTACGCTGAATAGCAGCCTTGACCTGCAAAGTATTGCGGCCGCGCTAGCCCATCATTACCCGTATCTGCTGGACAGCGCCGCACCCGGCCCGCTGGGTGAGTACAGCTTGTTGCTCAGGCCGGACGGCGAACAACTGTGCAAGCACAGTGACGGGCACATCACCGGTCCCGGCGAGGGCAGTAATTTTCTGTCCCGCTTAAACGACTGGTACTTGCAGGAAGAACCCTCTTCGAATGACGCAAATGACTGGCCGTTTGCGGGCGGCTGGTTTGTGTACCTGGGTTATGAACTGGCTGCAGAAATTGAGCCGAAAGTAAACTTTCCGAGTGCCGATGATGACTTTCCCATTGCCTTTGCAGCGCGCTGCCCCGCGGTGATTCTAACCCGGCCTGAGCAACCGGGCATATTGCATATTGGTGCGGAGGAACCGGACTTGCTGGAGCAGGTACGCGGGGAGATCGAAGCCCTCGGGGAAATTGCTGCGCCTGCGCCCATGGATGTGCCGTTGCTGTTGCCGGAACCGCCGGAATCATTCAGGCGGGCCATTGAGAGAATCCATGCCTATATCCTCGCCGGTGATGTGTTTCAGGTGAATCTGTCGCGGGGATGGCAGGGCGAGTTTGGCAGGCCGGTTGACGCCGCCAGGCTTTACCGGTCGCTGCGCGAAAGCAACCCCGCACCGTTTGCCGGCATGATGCGTTGGTGCGGGCATACGTTGATGAGTTCCTCGCCTGAGAGGCTGGTCCAGATGGGCCACGGCAAGGTTCAGTCGAGACCGATTGCCGGCACTCACCCGCGCGGTACAGACAGTGTGGCAGACAGCGCACTCAGCCGTGAATTGCTGGCGCACCCGAAAGAACGCGCTGAACATATTATGCTGATAGACTTGGAACGCAACGATCTCGGCCGGGTCTGCGCAGCGGGAACGGTAGAGGTGGACGAACTGATGGTCGTAGAGACCTATGCGCATGTTCATCATATCGTTTCAAACGTATGCGGACGCCTGCGCCCCGGGGTTACACCCGTCGATGTTATCCGGGCAGTTTTTCCGGGCGGCACAATTACGGGTTGCCCCAAAGTCCGTTGCATGGAAATTATCGCTGAACTGGAGGCGCATGGCCGGGGTTACTACACAGGCTCTTTTGGTTACCTGGGGCTGGATGGCCGTATGGATCTGAATATCCTGATACGCTCAATGTTATTGCGTGGCAAACATATCAGTTTCCGTACGGGGGCCGGCATCGTTGCGGATTCCAACCCCAACCGGGAGGTGGCTGAAACCGAGGATAAAGCCAGGGGTTTGTTGCGTGCCCTGGGAGTCTGCTAACATGCTTGAATGTCTTGTAAATGGCGAGATTTCGACCGTTGTGTCGGCCTCAAACCGTGGTCTGGGCTATGGTGATGGCCTGTTCGAAACCCTGGTGGTACACAACGGCATGCCGCGCAGATGGCAGGCCCATATGGACCGTCTTGGTGTTGGCTGCGAACGCCTGGGCATTGCCATGCCACCGCAAGCCCTCCTGTTACGGGAAGTACAAACCGTCAGCACAGCGCTGGTTGATGCGGTGGTGAAAATAGTCCTTACCCGAGGTGGCAGCGCACGTGGCTACCGGCCGTCGCAGGATGCCGGTTGTATAAGAATCGTCAGTGCTCATGTGTTCCCGCTGGATATCGATGAAAATACCGCCCGGGGTGTGAAGGCCCGTATCTGTGATCTGAGGCTGGCAATTCAACCGGCACTGGGCGGTATCAAGCACCTCAACCGGCTGGAACAGGTGGTGGCCAGCACTGAATTTTTTGCCGAAGGTGTGTCCGAGGGTATTCTGCTGGATCAGGAGGACCATGTAATCAGTGCTGTTTCAGCCAATATTTTCCTGGTTCTGGACGACAGGCTGTTGACGCCCAGGCTGGACCGCTGCGGAGTTCGTGGCGTGCTTCGCAGCCAGTTGCTGGCTGCGTTCAGCACGCGTTGTGAGCAGCGTCGAATCCAGGTAGACCTGTTGCAGGAGGCCGATGAGGTGTTCATTTGCAATGCCGTGCGCGGCATCGTGCCGGTGACTGCGATTGATAGTCAGCGGTATGAAATTGGTCCGTTCACACGGAAACTGCAACACTGGCTTCAAAGCGGTGCCAGCGTATGAAAGGCACGCTCAAACGGGCTGTGCCAGTTGCGGTTATTGTGCTGGTGCTGGCGGGCGCCGTGGCCATCGGGCTGTGGCAGCAATACCGGAGTTTCCTGCTGACACCATTGGCTATTGGAGACGCCGGCATGGTGTTCGTGGTTAAACGGGGTTCCAGCATCCGCTCGGTGGTGGCTGAACTCGCGCAGCGTGGGGTTACGCGCATGGACTGGCGCTGGCGCCTGCTGAACAGGCTGCAGGCAGTCACCATCAAGGCCGGCGAATATGCCCTGGAACCCGGCCTGGTGCCGGCAGCCCTGCTGGTGAAGCTGGCATCCGGAAAGGTCGTTACCTACCGCTTTACAATCGTGGAAGGCTGGAATGTGCGACAGTTACTGGTGGCGCTGGATAAGGATCCGGTGCTGCAGCACAGTTCGTTGAGGGCAGCGGACCTGGCATCCCTGGACGGCCTGCCGGCGGGACCGGCTGAAGGTTGGTTTCTGCCGGAAACCTACGTTTTTGTCCGGGGTGATGCTGATCTGCAAATCCTGCAGCGTGCTTACCGGGATATGCAAGACACGCTTCGCCAGGTTTGGTCCGGGCGGGCTAACAACCTGCCGTATGAAACAAGCTATGAAATGCTGATTATGGCATCCATTGTGGAAAAGGAGACTTCCCGTGATGGTGAAAGAGCAGAAATTGCGGGTGTATTCGTGCGCCGCTTACTGAAAAAGTGGCGACTGGAGACCGATCCGACGGTCATTTATGGTTTGGGTGAGTCATACGACGGCAATATTCGCCGCCGTGATCTCCATGTTGACACACCCTATAACACGTATACGCGCTATGGTTTACCGCCAACGCCCATCGCGCTGCCAGGTTTGGCCTCATTGCAGGCAGCAGCGCATCCGGCGCAGGGTGAAGCCATGTTTTTTGTCGCAGACGGGCAGGGCGGGCACCGCTTTTCCACCACCCTTGAGGCCCACAACAAGGCGGTTCAACGATTGCTTAAGCGCAATGCCCCACAGCAGGAGTCAAAGCCGTGAGATCAGCAGGGAAGGGCTTCTTTATTA
The DNA here is from genome assembly GCA_003233115.1 of Oceanospirillales bacterium. GTDB lineage: Bacteria > Pseudomonadota > Gammaproteobacteria > Xanthomonadales > SZUA-36 > SZUA-36. The sequence goes on along the minus strand of QIKV01000078.1, from coordinate 18,161 downwards.
CCCTTGAAGGGGGCGAGGGCGCAGGAAAAAGTACTCAGCACGTCCATATTGTGGCGTGGCTGGAGGCGCACGGCAAAGAAGTTGTGGAAGCCCGCGAGCCGGGTGGCACTGAGGTGTCCGAGGAGATTCGCCAGGTTCTTCTGGATACACGCAACGCAGGACTCGACAGCCAGGCTGAATTACTGCTGCTGTTTGCTGCCCGCGCACAGTTGCTGCAACAGGTGATCAGGCCGGCGCTGGCCGCCGGCAAAGTAGTGGTCAGCGACCGTTTCACGGATGCCAGTTACGCCTATCAGGGCGGTGGCCGCCAGTTGGGGGTTGCAGCAGTTGCCGCGCTGGAACAATTTATCCACCCGGATTTACAACCGGATTTGACCCTTTTATTCGATGTGCCGATAAAACAGGGCATGCAAAGAGTCGCCGGGCGGGGCGCGGCTGACCGCTTCGAGATCGAGTCAATCCAGTTCTTCGAGCGGGTCAGGAATACCTACCTTGAACGTGCTGCAGCATTTCCCCGGCGCTTCCGCGTTATTGATGCAGGGCAGGGTCAGGATCAGGTCTGGCAACAAGTGCAAGACATATTGCAAGGCTTGCCCGGGTTATGATTTATCCCTGGCTGGCGGACCACTGGTCATTTTTTTTGCGGCGCCTTGAGCAGAACAGGCTGGCACATGCTGTGATGATTGAAGGGCCTGCCGGGAACGGTAAGCACGCACTGGCGAGTGCCATGGTGGCAAAGCTTCTGTGCAGTGAAGAACAGGCCGAAGCCTGTGGGCAGTGTCGCTCCTGTAAGCTGCTTGCCGGCGGCGCCCATCCTGACCGGTTTGAGCTGCACCCGCTGGAAGGCAGTGAGGTGATCAAGGTGGAGCAGGTCCGCAGCCTGATTGCCTCACTCGACCTGACCTGTTCGATCAGTGCCCGCAAAGTGGCCTGCATCGAGCCTGCACAAAGCATGAACCTGGCTGCGGCCAATGCATTGTTGAAAAGCCTCGAAGAGCCTGCCGGCGATGCGGTGCTTATCCTGGTATGCAATGAGCCGGCGCGGCTGCCGGTCACCATTCGCAGCCGCTGTCAGTCCATTGTTGTCAACCAGCCGGACACCCCGCTGGTGCTGGACTGGCTGGAAAAGACCTCGGCCAAATCAAGGGCCGCGGCCAGTGTGGCGCTGCAGGCGGCTGCTGGCAGTCCGTTGCGCGCAGCCCGTTACCTCGCGTCACCTGAATCCAATGCCTATAGCCGGGTACAGGAAAGCCTTGCTACATTGCTTGCACGCCCCGGCTCGGTTTCGCAAATCAGCGCAGGGCTCGCCGAACTGGACGCCGATGAATTGTGGCGCTGGTTGTCCATGTGCCTGGCTGAGGCGGTCAGGTCCGGTATGGCCGGCAAGGCAGCAAACTGGATACCTGCGGGTAGCCGTTTGCAGATGCAGTCGCTGCTGGAATTACAAAAGCAGGCGGATGATAACCGCCGCTTGTCAGCCACACAGGTACGCGGGGACTTACTTCTGCAGGATTGGCTGATAAGATGGGCGGAACAGAATATCTGATTACCCGGGAGGGGTTTAAATATGGTACAGCAAGGCATACTTTCACTATCGATCAAGGATCGGCAGACACTTTACGGCGCGTATATGCCGTTTATTCACGGCGGCGGCCTGTTCGTGCAAAGCACCAAGCGTTACGCACTCGGCGATGAGGTTTTTTTGTTGCTGACCATCATGGAACTGGAAGAACGCCTGCCCATCCCGGGTAAAGTGGTTTGGGTGACACCGGCCGGCGCACAGGGCAACAGGCGGCCTGGAATTGGTGTGCAGTTCGCCGATACATCGGATGGCGCACATGCCAGGACGATTATCGAGTCACATCTGGCCCAGTTACTCTCTGGTGAGAAACGAACCCATACAATGTGAGAATAATCAGTAGTGTATAGTTAATACTTAATCTAATTAATTAGTTAATCCCGCGCGTTACATCCTCGATCAAATTGAGGATATCCTGCAACGGTTTGCCGGCCTGATAGAAATGCGGCGACAGTCGAATAGCCCCGCCGCGCACCGCACATGTCAGATGCCGGCGCCGCAGTGCCCGTTGCACCTCCAGGGGATCCTTGCCGGGCAGCCTGAAACTGACAATGCCTGACGCCCGTAGCGGCTCAAATGGCCGCAGCAACTCAATAGCGGGGATGCTGGCCAGATTTTCAGCCAGAACCCGGGCATTTTCCTCAATAAGGCCTTCCACGTTCTGCATGCCGATGCCCTGCAGCAGGCCAAGCGAAGCATGCATGGCCGCCTGTCCCAGGGTGTTTGGGCTGCCGGCTTCGAAACGGCTGGCCGTGTTGCTCGGTTGCCACTGTGCACGGTTGAAGTGGTAGGGGTCGTCTACCATGCGCCAGCCATGCTGGCTTAACTTTAGTTGCTCGCGCACAGTTTCACGGCAATAAAAGACTGCAATCCCCTCGGGCGAGAGCAACCACTTGTGGCCGTCCGCAGCCAAAAAATCAATGCCACATGCCGCTACATCCATCTGCATGGCACCCAACTGCTGGATGGCATCAACGAAAAACAAAACATGATGTGTGCGGCAGGCGGCACCGAGGGTTTCAAGTTGCAGTCGCAGCCCGTCAGTCCATTGCACCGCACTCACAGACAGCACCCGGGTGCGCGCGTCCATATGCTCGAGTAAAGCCTGCTCAGGCTGAGTACCCGCCCGTATGTCAACCTCCCGGACCTCCACGCCAAGACCTCGCAAGGCCAGCCATGGAAGCCGGTTGGAGGGGAATTCACCCAACGGCAACAGCAGGTTATCGCCAGGCTGCCAGTCGATACCGTTGGCGACGGTGCAGATGCCCTCGGTGGTATTCTTAAGCAGGGCAATATCGTCAGCCGAGTTGGCGTTGAGCATGGCTGCCAGCATGCGGCGCAGTTGTGTTTCGCGTACTAACCAGTGGGCGTATTTCTGGGGTCCGAGTTCACTGTTTTCAACACCGAAATCTGTCACCGCCCGGGATGTGGCCCGTGGCCATGGGGAGATAGCCGCATGGTTGGCGTAGTGGCCATGTTGCAGAATCGGGAACTCATCAACGGGGATCCGGGCTGCCGTTATCGTATGCATGCCGATATAATGAATGCACTGTGGCCCTGAGCGCAAATGCCAAGCCCCAATCGAGGTCCGGGGCAAAATCCGGGCGGGCAATCATTCAAGTTGATATGGACGCGTTTTTCGCCTCCGTGGAGCAACTTTCAATATAGAAACCAGCCGGTTACAGGGTTGGCACGACACCAGCTAGCGTATTGACCGCAGCCACGCCAGCACCGGCAACGGCAGGTATAGCGCAAAGATTGTAAAAACAATCAGCAGCAATGACTGGCTCCCAAACCAGTCCATGCCCACGCCTGCAATCAATGGGCCGAGGATGGTTCCGGCACCCCAACAGGCTGTAAACGCGGTTGAAGCGGTAGCCAGTTGCGCGCCCTTGAAGCGTTCACCGATCAACACCACACCCAGCGTATAAATCATGCCTTCGGCGCCGCCAAACAAAAATACGAATATGAAAATTAGCCGGGGCTGCAATTGCAGAACGTGGGGGAAAGCCAGCAGGCCAAGCATGGTCAGTAGCAATATAAAGACCAGCATGCCCATGCGGTTGACCTGGTCGGCCAGCCAACTCAATGGCAGCACCAGGACCATGGTTCCGGCACCCATGATGGTCAGCAGACCCAGCGCAAACTCCTGGGTCAAACCGAGATGGATACCATAAAGCGGAAAGAACGTGATCATGGATTCAGCCACTGCGGCATACGCGACGTTGGCCAGCATGATCACCGGCGCGAGCAGGAATATCTTCCAGACACCCTGGTTGGTCGCCTCGCTTAACTTGAGCGGATGTTTCGAAATAAAAATTAACGGCAGGCCAGCCAGTAATGTGACACCACTGGTCACCAGAAACGGCAGCATGCCGTGCGACCCGGTTGCGATCAGCAATAAGGGCCCCAGCGCAAAACCCGCGGCCCCGACTGAAGCATAAACCCCGATTATTCTGCCACGCCAACGCTCCGCAGCCAGCCGGTTAATCAGTGCTTCACTGGTGATCCACAACATGGCGGTTGCCGCGCCGATGATTAATCTCAGTGGAAACCAGAACCAGACATTCTGATACATCCCGACAACCAGAAACCCCAGGGCGAGAATGACCGACATGGTCTGCATGAGCCGGGCTGGTGCAAAACGGGCCATCAATGCGGGTGCAAACGGTGCAATAACCAGGATCGCTGCAGCTTGCACGATGGTGCTTAACCCAATCAGGGACTTGCTCACCCCCTGTGCATTGAGCACCAGGGCCAGCAGGGGAAAGGTGATTCCATACACCAGGTTGACCACCGCCATGGCCGCGATAATCCCAGCCAGACTACGTTGGCGGCCACCTCGCATTGTTATCTGAACCCCATTTCGGCAGCCCCTGGCTTGTGAACCCCTGGCTTGTGAACAGAAATTATTCCATATTTGCTGCCGGCTATGAAGACCGGCGACAGCACCCGTCTGTGATTTCACCACAATCCGTGTGCATTTGCGGGATAAACTTTCCAATATCCACAGAACTTTGGCACTATGATCCTGGTCTTACTTTAGTGAAACGTCAGGGAGCAGGCATGCAGCAGGATAATGTTACCGGTTCTAAACCGTTCGGTCTCTGGAGTGCTGTCTTCCTGGGCATTGGCTCGATGGTAGGCGCGGGTATCTTTATCGTCATCGGTGAAGCAGGCAGCATTGCAGGCAGCCTTGTTACGGTATCGTTCCTGCTCGGCGGGGTCATTGCCCTGCTGTGTGGCTATTCACTGGCCAAGCTGGCCATTCGCTACCCCAGCCGGGGCGGGATTACCGAGTATTTGGTGCAGGGCTATGGGGAAGGGCTTTTCTCCGGCACACTGGGGGTACTGTTCTATTTTGCCCAACTCGTGACGCTGGCGGCCGTCTCCAAGTCTTTCGGCACCTATGCCGCCACCTATGTGCATGGCGGTAACAGCCATTTTTATACCAATGTTTTTAGCCTGGGCATATTGGGATTCTTCGTGATCATCAATCTGATCGGGGCCGGCGTGGTCGCCCGGGCGGAAAACGCCATTGTGGTGGTCAAGCTGTCCATCCTGATTCTGTTTGCCGGGGCGGCCCTGTTTTTCATCCATCCTGCGAACCTGGCCATCAGCGACGCCCCGGCTGCCATCAATATATTCTATGCGCTTGGCCTGACATTTTTCGCCTACCAGGGCTTCAGTGTCATCACCAACAGCATCGAAGACATGGATAATCCCAGGCGCACCATGATGACCTCAATGATTGTGGCGATCGTAGTCGTCGCACTACTGTATATCGCGGTCTCGGTCGGCGTTTTCGGTAATCTGCCGCTGGCAACGATCATCAGGGACAAGGACTTCGCACTGGCCGAAGCTTCCCGCCCCGCGTTCGGACTGTGGGGCTTCAAAATCATGGCCGCGACCGCGTTGCTGGCAACGGCATCGGCGATCAACGCCACCCTGTATGCGGTGACACAAATCAGCTATACCCTGGCAAAAGATGGTGAGCTTCCAAAAGTATATGAATATTCAGTCTTTAACAACACCGAAGGCTTGATCATCTCTGCCGCTCTCGTGGTGCCGATGCTGCTGTTCTTTGACCTGTCTCTGATTGCGGCGGTGGCAGCCATTGCGGTGCTGCTAATCCAGGGGTTTACCCATACCGGCCATTTTTTCAGACGCGCAGAAACCGGTGCAAATGCCGGGTGGATTCTGACCGCGGTCATTGGGACATTTGGCGCGGCCGGTTTTGCCAGCGCATACGCGATCAAGTCGCTGCCAAATATCCTCTATGCCCTGCTTGGTATGTTCCTGCTGGCCTTTGCGTTTGAGCTTATCCTGCGTCTTGTATCTGACCGGACCATAGGTCGCCAGATCATGTCAAAACTCAAAACGATCGAAGACGATATAGCCAGCACCCTATAGCCGGAACCCTATGGCCAGAACGCTATGGCCAGAACGCTGTGGCCAGAACGCTATGGTGTCGGAAAATAGGGCAGTTATGCAATTCACCCACAACCACTGATCAAACCGTCGAATCACGCAGTTCGCGGCGCAAAATTTTCCCGACATTACTTTTGGGCAGTTCATCCCGGAACTCTACATAGCGCGGCCGTTTATAGCCGGTCAGGTTCTCTTTGCAAAATGCCCTGACTTCCTCTTCTGTCAGTGTCGGGTCTTTTTTAACAATGTACACACTCACGACCTCGCCGGACTTCTCATCCGCTGCACCGATGGCAGCGACTTCCAGGACCTTGGGATGCATGGCAATGACGTCTTCAATTTCGTTCGGGTAAACATTGAAGCCGGATACCAGGATCATGTCCTTTTTGCGGTCCACAATTTTAAAGTAGCCAGCCTCCGTCATGCAGGCAATATCACCCGTATGCAGCCAGCCGTCCGCATCCAGCACATCACTGGTGGCAGTGGGCCGTTGCCAGTAGCCCTTCATGACCTGTGGCCCGCGGATACACAATTCGCCGGTTTCTCCAACCCCTACGGGCCTGCCGTCATCATCCATTATGCAGGCATCGGTTGATGATATCGGCAGGCCGATGTAACCGTTGAAATCGGTAAGATTGACCGGGTTGATACAGGCCGCCGGTGAGGTTTCGGTCAGTCCGTAGGCTTCCAGCAGGGTCACTCCAGTGACCTTCTTCCAGTGTTCGGCGACCGACCTTTGCACCGCCATGCCGCCACCCAGGGTCATCTTGAGGGTTGAGAAATCAAGCCCGGCAAAACCTTTGGTATTCAGCAGCGCATTAAAAAGTGTATTGACACCGGTAATCGAGGTGAAACGATGGCGCGACAGTTCTTTGACGAAACCCGGCATGTCGCGCGGGTCGGTAATCAGGATGTTGGTGCCGCCAAGATAAATAAAAGTAAGGCAATTGGCCGTCAACGCAAAGATGTGATACAGCGGTAATGCGGTAATGATGACTTCGTTGGATGCGTCCAGTTGAGTGAGCCAGGCGCGCGCCTGCAACAGGTTTGCAACGATATTCCGGTGCGTCAGCATGGCGCCCTTGGCTACGCCGGTGGTGCCGCCGGTGTACTGCAGGAATGCCACGTCTTCGAAACCAATGGTGACGGGCCGCAAAGGCAACTTTTTGCCTTTTTCCAGCATATCCGCAAAGTTGACCGAATCCGGCAATGACCAGGCGGGGATGGATTTTTTAACATGGCGCAGAACGAAGTTGACCAATGCTGACTTGGGAAAATTCAGCAAATCGCCGACACCGGTGGTGATGATGTGCTCCAGTGGAACCTCAGTGCGGACCCCTTCGAGTACGGCGGCAAAATTTTCGACCACCACGATCGCCTTGACGCCGGCATCCAGCAGTTGATGACGCAACTCCCGTGCGGTGTACATCGGGTTGGTATTGACGATGATCAGGCCGGCCCGCAATGCGCCGAACATGGCCACCGGATATTGCAGCAGATTCGGCATCATCAGGGCGATACGGTCGCCCTGCTTCAATCCCATGTCCTGTAACGCGGCGGCGAAGTTCCTGGTCAGGAAATCCAGTTCGGCATAACTCAGGTCCGCACCCATATTGTGGAAAGCCACACGGTCGCTATACCTGTTGCAGCTACTTTCAAGCAAATCGACAATGGAAGAATACTCTCCCAAATCAATATTTGCCGGTACACCGGGTGGATAACTGCTTAACCAGGGCTTTTCCATCGTTAACAGACCTCTGAAGGTAGATTTAAGGGGATTTCAATTCACTATTTTTGCATGATAATTGGCCTCGTGCAGGTATTTTATGATTTTTGTTTGCCGACCCGCATGGCTGTGTTTATTATCAGTACAGCTACCACTGCTCAAGGCACTGCCAGATGGGTGAACAAAACATAGCAGAACATGCTGACGAGGCCACTCGCCAGGCATTTATGAAGTCTCTTCTGGATGAAGTGAGGGCACTGGAGGCCATGCTTGATAAAGGCATGGTGGAGTCGGGTGTCAGCCGCATCGGAGCAGAACAGGAAATGTTCCTGATCGACCGGGCACACAAACCCGCACTGAGCGTGCTCGGGGTGTTGGAGGAACTCGATGACGCGCGCTTCACACATGAGCTTGGGCTGTTCAATATCGAGGCCAATCTCGCGGTCCAGGAATTTCATTCGGATTGTCTCAGCCGCATGGAGAGCGAGGCGCAAGAGGTGTATGCCAAGGCCCGCAAGGCGGCACAGGCCTGTGACAGTGAAATCGCCCTGGTTGGTATTTTACCCACCCTGACCAAGAAGAACCTTGGCCTCGACTCCATGGTTCCAACGCCACGTTATCACGCGCTCAATAAGGCCATCATGGCATTGCGCGGTGACGACCTGCAGTTTACGATCAACGGCATCGACCAATTGGTGGTTAATCACGACAACCTGATGCTGGAAGCCTGCAATACCAGTTTCCAGGTACATTTTCAGGTGAGTCCGGATGATTTTGCCAAACTCTATAATATTGCCCAGACCGTCACCGGTCCATTGCTGGCTGCTGCGGTCAATTCACCTATTCTGCTCGGCAAGCGCCTGTGGCACGAAACCCGTATCTCGGTATTTGAGTATTCTGTCGATGCCCGCTCGAGCACCCACCAGACCCGCGGGCTGAAGCCACGGGTGCACTTTGGCGACCGTTGGGTCGACGAATCGGTAACGGAAATATTTAAAGAGGATATTGCCCGGTTCCGGGTCATCCTGACCGCCGAAACTGAAAATGACCCGCTGGCCATGGTGGCCCGGGGCATTGCGCCGAAACTGACAGCACTTTGTCTGCACAACGGCACGGTTTACCGTTGGAATCGTGCCTGTTACGGCGTACACAATGGCGTCGGGCACCTGCGCATTGAAAACCGGGTGATACCATCAGGGCCGACCATTCTCGATGAAATTGCCAACATGGCATTCTTTGTCGGCATGATGGCCGGCATGTCAGACAGGATCGACGATGTGCGCGAGTTAATCCCGTTTGATGATATCAAGGCCAACTTCATGGCCGCGGCCAGGGATGGCATACGCGCGCAAATGAACTGGTTTGGTGATACGCACATGCCGGCACAGGAACTTATCCTCGAACATTTATTGCCGCTGGCTGAACAAGGCCTGCAGAACCACGGCCTTGACCAGGCGGATATTGACCGCTATCTCGGGGTATTGCGCGAGCGCGTCAGCACCCGCAGAACCGGGTCGCGCTGGGCGCTGGAATCCCTGAATAACATGCGTGGCCGCGGTACTGAAGACCAGCGCCTGCGCAGCCTGGTGTCCAGCATGGTCGAACAGCAAAGCAGCGGTCGGCCGATATCTGAGTGGCGCCTGGCTGACTTCTGTGAGCAACAGGACTGGCGTGACAGTTACCTGAAAGTCTCCCAATTCATGGCCACCGACCTGTTTACCGTGCGCCCCGACGATATCGTTGATTTTGCCGCCACGCTGATGGACTGGCGGCACGTGCGGCATGTGCCGGTCGAGGGTGATGATGGCGAACTGGTCGGCCTGGTTTCCCATCGCGCCCTGCTGCGGTTGGTTGCTACCGGCAGGGTCGGTGGCGAGCACAAGGTGACGGTGGATGAAATTATGAAAAGAAATCCGGTGACAGTGAATTCTGACACCACCACCGTCGAAGCGATTCGGCTGATGCGTGAAGCGCAGGTAGCCTGCCTGCCCGTGGTTGATGAAGGCAAGCTGGTGGGCCTGATTACCGAGCACGACCTGATCGTGGTTTCTTCCCACCTGCTGGAACGCTACCTGGATGAAGGAAAATGAGCGCCGCATGAGGATTGCGGTCGGCATGTTGCTGGTGGGGTTGTTGCTGGGCGCCTGTGGCAAAGAGCCCAGCGTGGAACAGCAGGTCATAGCAACCCTTGAAAACATGAAGCAGGACGCTGAAGCAGGCCGGCACATGGATTTCATGAGGTACGTGGCAGATGATTTTGACGGCCAGCTTGGCAGCATGGACCGGCGCGATTTTCACCGCTACATGCTACTCCAGATGAACGAGAACCGGCGCCTGTACGCCCAGTTCTTCCCCATTTACGTGCAGGCAGAGGGCACCGCCAAACCTGCAACAGAGGCGTCAGCCCGGTTCAAAATACTGATCACCGGCGGGGGCGGCCTGCTGCCCGAGCGTGGACAGTTATTTGAAGTTGAAACCGAATGGAAACGGGATGGCAGTGACTGGCGGTTGCTCCGGGCCGCCTGGCAGCCTGTGGCATTGCCACAACAGCCCGGTGCCTGAAGCCAGCCCGTCGATGGGTGCACAGTCACCGCAGCAGCTTGTCAGGCAAGCCATGCAACTTCACCAGCGTGGTGATTTTGAACAGGCAAAAGACCTGTATGCACGGGTTCTCAAAGCAACACCCCAACACCCGGACGCATTGCATCTCTATGGCCTGGCCTGTCATCAGCAAGGTGATCATGCAACCGCAATCGCGTATATAAAGCGGGCGGTCATGCTGGTTCCGTCTCAGCCTGTTTTGCGCAATAACCTGGGTGACGCCCTGTATCAGGCCGGTGATGCCGAAGGTGCAATCAAACAGTTACGCCGTGCGCTGGAACTGCTACCCGATTACGCCGGAGCCCACCAGAACCTCGGCTCAATTTTTTGTGAAACAGGCGAGCATGACGCTGCTTTGTTGCACGCCCGGGAAGCGGTGCGGCTTGATCCTGACCGGCCGGAGGGCTGGTTCAACCTGGGCCTGGTACTGCTTGACCACGTATTGCTGAAAGATTCTGCTGATGCTTTTCGCAGCGCCTTGCAATTGCGACCGGCATACGCCAGGGCGGCGACCAGCCTGCTGTACATCCTGAACCTGCTGCCGGGCGCGGATCCACTCACGGTCGCCGCCGAGCACCGGGATGTCGTGGCACGGCTGTTTAAAGATATTCCAGCCGGTTCACCCGTGAAAAAGCGCAGGGGGCGCATACGAGTGGGCTATGTATCAGGTGAGTTTTGTGCCCATGCTGTCAACTACTTTTTTGAACCCGTGCTGGCGCAGCACGACCGTGAATTATTCGAAACCTGGTGCTATTCAGACGTGCTCTGCGCGGATACCGTCACGCAACGATTGCGGCAGACTGCGCAGCATTGGCGTGCTATTGCGGGCTGGCCGGATGACCGGGTCTGTGCGCAAATAAGGGCCGATAAAATTGACGTACTGGTGGATCTTGCCGGACATACCGAGCACCACCGGCTTGGCGTGTTTGCCCGCAAGCCGGCCGCCTGCCAGCTTGGTTTCCTCGGCTATCCCAATACGACGGGCCTGCAGGCCATGGACTATCGTATCGTGGATACCCGCACCGCGCCCGAGAATGAAGACTCGCCCGGACCAGAAAGCTTGCTGCGGTTGTCGCAGGGGTTTGCCTGTTTCCGTCCGCCCGCGCACACGCCGGAAGTTTCGCCAACGCCCGCCCTGCACAAGGGCAGGGTAACCTTTGGCAGCTTACATAAACTGGAAAAGCTCAACGAGCGTGTCATCAGCCTGTGGGCGCAGATTTTGCAGGCAAACCCGGCTACCTGCTTATTGCTGGCCCGGGATCAACTGGACGCCTGGCAGCAGCGCCGGTTGCGTGCCATCTTCCGGAAACACGGTGTCGCTGGCGAGCGCCTGGAAATGCGTCACCTGGACGACCCGGCAGAAAGTTTCTTCAGCCTCTTTGCAGAAATAGACATACTGCTTGATTGCCAGCCATGGAGCGGTCACACACTGGCTTGCTGTGCCCTGTGGATGGGCGTGCCGGTGGTTTCCCAGGTTGGAACCAGCCACGCGGGGCGCATGGTCGCGAGTGTGTTGCACCAGCTTGACCTGGCTGAACTGGCGGCCATGGATGAAGCTTCGTATGTGCGTATTGCGACCGAACTGAGCAGGGACCAGGCCAGACTGGTGCGCTATCGCAGCGACTTGCGGGAGCGCTTCGGGAAATCATCATTGCGTGATGAGGCAGGCTTCACCCGCGCTTTTGAAGCGGCCATACAGGCGGTTCTCTAACTGCCCAGTTCCTCCTTGCGCCGGGCGACATAGGCCGTGAGTTCCTCATCAATCGATGGATCCAGCGGTGGCTGCTGGTAGTCCTCGAGGCATTGCTTCCAGATGCGGTTGGCACGCGCCTGGGTATCGAGGGCGCCGGCCTCCTCCCAACTTTCAAAATTAGCCTGATCCGTCAGGAAAGGCTGATAGAACGCGGTTTCATAGCGCGACAGGGTGTGTCCGACGGCGAAGAAATGGCCGCCGGCGCCGGCCTCGGCGATCGCGTCCAGTGCAATGGTACTGTCGTCGACGATGATGGGCTTGAGGTATTCAGACATCATCTGCAACATTTCTGCATCAATGATGAGCTTTTCAAAAGAAGCGGTCAGCCCGCCTTCAAGCCAACCAGCGGCGTGCACGATGATATTGGCGTGTGCGGTAGTCGCAGCCCATAAGGACATGGCGCTTTCATAGGTCGACTGCGCATCAACCGTGTTCGACGATGTCACATTGCTGGAACGCAGTGGCAGGCCGTAGCGGCGCGCCAGTTGCCCGCTGGCCAGGGCCGCCTTGGCATATTCGGGTGTGCCGAAGGCGGGTGAACCGCTTTTCATATCCACGTTGGAGCTGAATGCGCCATACACGACCGGCGTACCCGCTCTGACCACCTGGGCCAGGGCAATGCCTGCCAGCACTTCGGCGTTCTGTTGCGTCAGGGTCCCCGCCAGCGTCACCGGTGCCATGGCACCGGCCAGTGTGAACGGGGTGATGCAAACCACCTGGCCGGCCGTGGCCATTTCAATGAGGCCTTCAGCCATCGGGATATCCAGTTGCAACGGCGAGTTGGTATTGATGATGGCGAACAGGGCTGGCTTGCGGGCCAGGTCTGCAACGCTGACGCCGAGGCTGATGGCCGCCATCTGGATCGCGTCACGTGCACGCTCGCGGCCCAGTGCATTGGCCTGCCAGTTCTTGTCCAACAGGCGTATTTGCGCATGATACAAATCCAGGTGGCGGGTTTCGGGCGGCAGTTCTATCACCTCGAACGGCCCGCCGCCTTCCTGGTGAATGATATCCAGGCTTTGCACCACTTTCAGGTAGTCGCAAACATCTGCAAAAGTACCGCGTCGCCGGCCCCGGTCCAGGTCATTGCAGTAGGCCGGTCCGCCGACGGAAGTGAACAGCAGATGATTACCACCCAGGGTCAGATTCTTGGCGGGATTTCTTGCCTGAAGTGTCACTTGTGGCGGTGCCAGCGCAACCTTCTCCAGCACCAGGCCCCGGTCCATGCGCACGATATGGGTGTCATTGTCTACGCTGGCACCGGCGCCAGCCAGCAGGCTGCGCGCACCGGCGTGCAGCACGCGCATACCCTGGTTCTCCAGCAACGTGAGCGAGGCCAGGTGAATCTGCTCGACCTGCTCGGCACTGAGTACCTCCAGCGCTGGGTAGGGGTTAATAATCTCTTGCCAGGGCAACTGGCGTATGCCGCTGCCGGTCCTGCGTTTCCTGCCGCTTTTTTTGCGCCTGGTCACGCCTGTTTTAAAACGTGACCTGATCGCGACACCTGCCGGTGGCGGAACACAGATCTCACTTCAGATTCTCATGGCTCAGTGCTTCGGTCAATTTGTACAGAAACTTCTGACCGTCATAGAATGCTTCGATGAGGATGCGCTCGTTCTGCCCATGGGCACGAATATCATCAATGTCATCAAAAATACCGGATGCGCCATAAACCGGGATACCGGCATTGCGCAGGTACAAGCCGTCAGTTGCGCCGGTACTCATGACCGGAATCACCGGAACACCCGGCCACAATTCCTCGCTGATCGAGGTAATCGTATGGAGCAATTCCGGTGTCAACGGCGAGGGCGGGGAGGCCGTTGCCTTGCCAACCCGGCTGATGGCTACCTGATTGTCGCCGATGACGGTTGCCAGCGTATTTTGCACCGAGTCGATTGATGTGCCCGGCAGCACCCGGCAATTTACCGTGGCGCGGGCGCGTTGGGGCAATGCGTTATCGGCGTGACCGGCATCCAGTCGCGTTGCTACACAGGTGGTTCGCAACATGGCGTTGTACAGCGGCATGTCAGCAAGCAGCGTGATGGCCGCCGGGTCAGGCGGACTTTGCAATACACCGCGCATGGCCTCGGCCAGGTCGTCTTGTTCGAGTTTCGCCGAACGCTCGAAAAATAACTTCGTCACATCATTCAGGCTTACCGGGAAGGCGAAGTTAGCAATGCGCAGGAGTGCCTCAGAGAGGCGATAAATGGCGTTTTCTTTACGCGGTACCGAACTATGTCCACCCGGGTTGGTGACCTCCAGGGTGAACGTCTGATAGACTTTTTCACTCGCCTGGACTGTATTGGCGATGCGCTTGCCATTTTTCAGCTCACCGTCACCGCCTTCATTGAGCGCAAATTCAGCATCGATCAGGTCCGGATGATTAGCCAACAGCCACTTGACACCGTTGTGGTCGCCACCTTCTTCATCCGCCGTTAACGCCAGGATAATGTCGCGTTCCGGCTGAAATCCGGCTTCTTTCATCTGCAAAAAATTTGCCATAAAAATCGCGGCCATGGCTTTATCGTCTGACGTGCCGCGACCGTAGTAGTAGCCGTCCTGCTCGGTAAAAGTGAACGGTTCCAGCGTCCAGTCGGCCGGGTCGGCCTCGACCACGTCGAGGTGAGCAAGCAGCAGCAGCGGTTTCAGGCCGGCGTCTTTGCCACGGTATCTGGCAACCAGATTCCCTTTGCGCTCCACCGGCCCCAGCACCTGCACGTCTGCGGCAGGAAATCCCGCTGCCAGTAACCGGTCAGCCATCGCCTGCGACGCCAGGGTGGTGTCACCGGTGCTGTGTGTCGTATTGATCTCAATGAGTTGTTTGAAAATATCGTGGGCCCGTTGCTGCTGCGGTGGAAGATTGGAAGATGGCGTGTCAGTCGCCTTACTTTGAGAAGCTTGCGTGCGCTCGCTGGTGCCAGCCTCACCCCGCTCACTGGCGACCAGCAGCCCGAGTGACAGCAACCATGAAAGATAGAGTAATTTATGGAATGAATTTCTGTGCATTTGAATCTCCTTGTCGGGCCTGGTGCAGTGTGCGCGGTCAGGGGGATCGCTGGCAAATAATATTTTCGGCATTGTGTATTTACTTTTATATTATCGGTTTTTGAGAACGTCTGGTTTACAATCAAGCGGTGCCTGCAGAAATTTCAACGCCCGCCCATTTTCACCCGGCTGTCACTGCATGGTTTGCCGAAGCGTTTACAGCAGCCACCGCTGTACAAACCGCTGCCTGGACAAAAATCACAACCGACAAACGTGTCCTGATCGCGGCGCCGACCGGTAGCGGCAAGACCCTGGCGGCATTTTTGTGTGCCATCAATGAACTGGTCCTGCAAAGCCGCCACGGGGTGTTGGAGGACAAAGTTTATGTTCTGTATGTGTCACCGCTCAAGGCGCTTTCCAATGACGTAGAGAAGAATCTGCAAGCGCCTTTGGCGGGCATCAAAGAAAAACTGGCCGGGCGCGGCGAGCCCTGTGCGGGTATCCGCGCTGCCGTCAGGACCGGTGACACGCCGCAAAGTGAACGCGCAAAGATGCGCAGGCGTCCGCCGCATATCCTTGTGACTACGCCGGAATCGCTCTACCTTTTGCTGACC
This sequence comes from Oceanospirillales bacterium, assembly GCA_003233115.1. Lineage (GTDB taxonomy): Bacteria > Pseudomonadota > Gammaproteobacteria > Xanthomonadales > SZUA-36 > SZUA-36. The sequence goes on along the minus strand of QIKV01000078.1, from coordinate 2,472 downwards.
TCGGCTTCGGGCCGCCAGATGCTGTCGGCAGTCACCACCCTGATCGTCGATGAAATACACGCGCTGGCCGGCAACAAGCGTGGCAGCCACCTGTCACTATCGCTGGCGCGACTGGACGCCTTGTGTGGCGATCCACCTGCACGAATCGGCTTGTCAGCGACCCAAAAACCCATTGGCCGGATTGCGGATTACCTGTGTGGCGGCTTGCCGTGCAGTATTGTTGACACCGGTCACAAACGCCACATGGATATCCGGCTGGAATTGCCGGATTCACCGCTGGCGCCCGTCTTGCCCAACGCAGTGTGGGAGGAGTTATATGACCGCCTGGTGGTCTATATCAATGCGCATAAGACCACACTGATTTTCGTCAACACCCGGCGTCTGGCAGAGCGTCTCGCCCGCCACCTGGCTGAACGGCTCGGCGAGGCAGCCGTGACTGCCCACCACGGCAGTTTGTCGCGCCAACACAGGCTGGCAGCAGAGCAGGCGCTCAAGGCTGGTCAATTGAAAGCCCTGGTGGCCACGGCTTCGCTGGAGCTTGGCATCGACATAGGCCATGTAGAGCTGGTCTGCCAAATGGGAACGCCGGGCAGCATCGCGGCTTTGCTGCAGCGGGTCGGCCGCTCCGGCCATTGCGTGGGTGAAACGCCGAAGGGGCGGTTGTTTCCGCTGAGCCGGGATGACCTGGTTGAATGCATCGCATTGCAACGGGCTTTGCTGCAGGGAGAGCTTGACACCATTGTTATCCCGTCCGCGCCGCTGGATGTGCTGGCCCAGCAAGTGGTGGCAGAGGTTGCTGCACGCAACTGGGACGTGGACGGTTTGCACCGGGTGGTACGCACCGCCTGGCCCTACCGGGAACTGGAAAAAGAACAGTTCCTGGCAGTCGTTCGCATGCTGGCGGACGGGTATTCCACCCGCCGTGGCAGACGTTCAGCGCTGTTGTTTTACGATGCCATCAATGGCCGCCTGCGCAGCCGGCCGGCAGCCCGCCTGACAGCCTTGCAAAATGGCGGTGCGATCCCCGATCACTTTGATTATGAAGTCATCATGCTGCCGCAAGGTCACCGCATTGGTACCCTGAACGAAGATTTTGCCTTCGAAAGCCTGCCCGGGGATATTTTCCAGCTTGGCAACAGCAGTTACAAAATGCTCAAGATTGAGCAGAGCAGGGTGTTGGTGGAAGATGCCAACGGGCAACCACCGACCATCCCGTTCTGGATTGGTGAAACGCCGGGCCGCAGCGATGAGTTGTCTGTGGCAGTTTCCGACTTGCGTGGTGAAGTTGAGGACCTGCTCAACCGGTGCGAACCCGGCCAGGTGATTGATCATTATTGTGCCATGGGTATCAGCCGGCTGGCCGCCACGCAAATGGTCGGGTACCTGCAGGCCGCCTGGCAGGCACTGGGCTGTTTGCCCACGCAGAATAAAATCGTCATGGAACGTTTTTTCGATGACACTGGAGACATGCACCTGGTGGTACACGCACCGCTGGGTTCACGGCTGATGCGCGCCTGGGGTCTGGCCTTGCGCAAGCGTTTTTGCCGCCAGTTCAATTTTGAACTGCAAGCCTCTGCACTGGACGACGCCCTGATCCTGTCACTGGGCGAAACCCACAGTTTTGAAATTGCCGATGTGCAGACCTTCCTCAGTGCGCAGAGTGTCCGCGATGTCCTGATACAGGCCATGCTGGATGCCCCCATGTTTGCCCTGCGCTGGCGCTGGAACGCGACTATTGCGCTGGCTGTACAGCGTATGCGCAACGGTAAAAAGTTGCCGCCACAGTGGCAGAGAAACCAGGCGGAGGACCTCGTTGCGGTGGTCTTTCCGGACCAGATTGCCTGTTTCGAGAACCTACGCGGGGCGCGCGAGATACCCGATCACCCGCTGGTCAGGCAGACCGTTGAAGACCTGTTGACCGATACGATGGATATCGGGGGTCTGGAGAAACTACTGACCAAAATTGCTGCCGGTGAAGTCGGGGTACATTGCCTGGACCTGACCGCGCCGTCACCCCTGGCACGTGAGATCATCAACGCACGCCCATACGCGTTTCTCGATGATGGTGAGGCTGAGAACCGTCGTACACGGGCGATCAGCAATGATCCTGACGACCTTTCTTCTGCGGCCACGTTGAGTATCATCAGTGTCGCGGCACAAACCCAGGTCCGTGACGAGGCCTGGATCCAGCCACGCAATACCGACGAATTGCATGATGGCCTGTTACAGCTCGGCTGGTTGACAAAGGCGGAGTTTTCCAGCGGCAATTCCAGTTGCGGCGCTGCGGGCCAGGCCGGCCAGTGGGGTGTCTGGTTCAGCGCCCTGGCGGAAGACTTGCGGGCTTGCAGCGTCAAGATACAGGGGCAGGGCGGGACCAGTCATTGGTGGATTGCGTCTGAGCGGCTGCCCGAGTGGCTGGCTATTCACCCGGCATCCACATTTACGCCCGATCCAACCGGTCTGCTGCCGGAA
>QIKV01000052.1 GCA_003233115.1 Oceanospirillales bacterium | reverse complement strand
CCGCCAATACCGGCCCGACAGTCCTTGTGGATAGTGCCAAATTGGCCGGGGAAAGCAGCAGTGATGCCCCGCCGGGCGGCGCCAGACGGGTGTCTGCCGGCGCGTTGGTTGCGGTTGCCAGCCTGGTGCTGCTTGCAGGTGCCAGTTATGCTGCCTGGCATTTTGGTGCTGTCGATGCTGTCAGAAACCTCATCGCCGGTGGTGAAGCCGTAGAAAGCACTGCCGGGCAGGTCACAACTGAGGCCGGCAGCGACGGTACGACGGCGGTCCCCAGCAATGACTATCCGGCACTACCAGCGGCAGGTGATTCGCTGGCGGCAACCAGTAGCCCACCCGAAGTGACCGATGAATCACTGGCGGTTGTAACTGGCCCTGTGACGGTGACAGACACCCCGCCACCTGTGGAAGCTGACCAACTGGCTGCGGTGGATAACTCTCCGGATAATACCCCGACCAGCGAGCAGGCAGCGGTACCCGCAGTTTCACTCGGTGCAGATTTCAGTTCCAGAGGCGCGGGTGCGGTTACGGTTGCAACGGCCAACGCCACGGAGACTTCCCCGCCTTTGTACGCTGATCAGCGGGCAAGCACTTCGATGGGTGGCAAGGAGACCTCTGCGCCGCCACCGCAAGCTGAGCCGGCCATCGGTACCGGTGTGGCGCTGGTCAGCATTGGTGAAACCCTGTTAGCAGATGCTGCTGCAGACTATGTCCGGCAAACGCTTGACCGGCGAGGCATCATGGTTATTGACGGTATGTCGATTCCGGGTGTCGCCGACGTGCTCGAAAACGGCGGCGGGTCAATACAGGCACTGTTGCGGCCGTATGCACGCTACCTGGTATTCATCCGGGCTGATTTCACCGGTGATCGGCAGCTCTACTATATGGGCCGTGGCGACACGGAACTTCAGGCCAGGCTAAACCTTGAGACCAATGACTTGCTTGACGGCCGACCGATGGGTCCTGGCGTGCACGCTTCAATCGGTTACACTCAACTGAGTGTCGAAGGCAAGGTTAAAGATCTTCTCAGGCCAAAATTTGGACGCATTGCAGGCGATTTATCGGAGTAGACAGACCCCGGGAAACCGGGTATTTAGGTTTCTTGTTTTCAAGCAACGGAGATTGATCATGAAAGGGACTATAAGATTACTTGTACTAATGGCTATTGTCGGCATGGTGTTGCCTGTACAGGCAGAAGAGGCTGCCGGTGGTCTGCGCTATTCAATTACTGTGTCCAAATTTGAGAACCGTGCCGGCTGGACTGGCTACTGGAGTCTCGGGGATGCCTGGGGCACGGTGATGACCGATATGCTCAATCAGACCGGTAAGTTTATCGTGCTCGGCGAAACTGACATGCGCGCTGCGGCGATGGAGGAACAGGACTTTGCTGCATCGGGGCGTACCGCAGGCGGTAAAAAAGCGCCCGTGACCGGCCAAATGACACCGGCTCAACTACTCGTCAAAGGGGCGATAACCCACGTTCAGGGTGATACCGGCAACGCGGGCGGCGGGATACGTATCAAGGGTTTCAGGATTGGTGGTGGCGGCGGCAAAGGTGAAGTGAACGCCACGATCTATATCGTTGAATCCACGACCGGTCAGGTACTGGCTTCCAAGAGCGTTGTGGGAACCTATAAGCGCTCATCAATGGATGTCGGATATGCAACAGGAGACTGGGGCGCTGAATTTGGTGGCAACAAGAAGGACAACGTCGGGCTTGCACTACAGGATGCCGTCGCACAAGCGGTCGCTTTTATGATCAAGCAATTACCCAATATACCCTGGACGGGTTCCGTGGTACTGGTCAAGGGGAACAAGGTCTATATCAATCGTGGTGCCCGCGAGGGTGTGACCGTCGGTCAAACGTTTACGGTGGGTGAGGTTGAGATCATACGAGACCCGGACACTGGAGAGGTGCTCGACGAGAGCATGACAGAGATTGCCCGCCTCAAGGTCAATAAGGTCAAGGAGAAACTGTCAATCGCCAGTGTTACATCAGGCAGTGCTGCCGCTGTTGAAACAGGCATGACCATTCATCGCCGGTGAAGGCAGGAGTAACTGTTTAGCCACTTCGGCACGCCCACAGGGCGTGCCGGTTGTTACCGCTGGCAACAGAAATTCAGGCCTGGGCCTGAACTCAGCAGGCAACTTTTGTAACTTGTCCTCCCATCGACTATATTGACAGTTCACCAGCAATTTCACCCGTACAATTCAATTGGAAAACAATATGAGAAAATTTTCAGCAGCATTGATCACTTTAAGCATGGTTTTTGCCAGTACCCTGACACTGGCGTGGGAACCCGACAGCGGTAACAAGCTGGAGCTTTCGGTGGCCCAGGCGTTGATCAAAGCCAAGGAAAAAGACCCCGCATTGAAAAAGTGGTTTGACACGGCCTATGGTTATGCAGTGTTTCCGAAAGTTGGCAAGGGCGGCATAGGCATCGGTGGCGCGCACGGCAAAGGCATCGTTATCCGTGGCGACAGCACCGTTGCTTCAACAACGCTTTCGCAACTAACCATTGGCTTCCAGTTGGGCGGACAGGTTTACTCTGAATTTATCTTCTTCAAGGACAAAACCGCATTTGATAACTTTGCGCGCGGCAATTTTGAAATGGGTGCACAGGTTTCCGCCGTTGCACTAACAGTCGGCGCCTCGGCAGATGCCAATTACGACGGCGGCGTAGCCGTATTCACCATCGCTGAAGGCGGACTGATGTATGAAGCCACCATTGGCGGACAGAAGTTCAAATATAAAGCCAAGTAATCGTTCGCTTCGGAAAAATGGTGGGCCCACCAGGACTTGAACCTGGGACCAATCGATTATGAGTCGAGTGCTCTAACCAGCTGAGCTATGGGCCCGTTTTTGTGCGGGTTGCTATTGTACCTGCGACGCAGGGCGTCAGGAAGCAGCTTTTTCACTTTCCTCTTTCTTTCGTTGCTGGATGTGTTCCAGGCTGCGCCGGTACAGCATCACTACTTTGTCAATGCCGGATGGCTGCAGGCCGCCCGCATTGCCGGCGGTGATATAGGTAGCGTAGATACCGGAAGCCGCCATCAGTGCAGCGGATACCAGTTGCATGTCATGGCCCTGGTCTTTCAGCTCATTGGCCAGTTCAATAAATTTGTGCGTGCAGTGGTCGTGGTCTTCTCGGTCGCCCATGGGTAGTTTGCCTTGGATTTTGAATGATGGGAGCAATTATAAATGGTTTGGCGGGTTGGAGGCACCCTTGCTATGGGCACTGGAACCCCGCGATTCTGGTCAGGCGGATAACATTCAGGACACCTGAGCCGAAACCGGCCTCGGTGCTGTTATAGGTCGCGGTACCGGATTTACAGCCCAGCTCAAGTTCCAGTGAGCCCCATGATTTGATTTGCACGCTCGCAGGGTCAAAGTCCGGGCCGAATATGCCGCCGCTGGTGGTCAGCATGTCAGCGAAGACCAGCTTGCCATTGCGCTCCTCACCCACGCCGAAGAACCAGCGCCGCTTACCCTGTTTGTCATAGCTGAACCAGTAGGCCAGCGCGCGCCCGTCGTGCAGCATTTCCAGGTTATAACCTTCGCCATTGTGGCTTGGGTCATACCATGAGCCGCTGAGAAGGGCTGTCTCCGGTATCGGTGGCCTGGGTTGAATCAGCGCTGAGGGGTCGGGACAGGGAACGCCCAGCAGCCTGACTATCCGGGACAATTTCATGCGGCCCTGCCGGGTGCCGATGCGGTAACTCATGTTACTGCTGTTACAGTCCGACCAGATAAAGCTCGCCGAGCCGACATCCTCAATGGTAACTTTTTCAGGGTCAAAGCCCGGTCCGAATTCGCCGCCGGAGGCACGGTACAGCGTGGGGAACTCGAGGCGGTTGCCGCGTACTTCCCCAGGCGCAAACAACCAGTCCTGGGCGCCCTCGTCGTCGTAGGTGTACCAGTACATGACCGCCCTGTCGTTGGGCAGAACCTGGACCAGGAACCCTTCGCCGTCATGGCTGGGGTCGTACCAGGATGAACTTATGCCCGGCTCAATCACAAAAGGCGATTCCACCGCCTGGTCAGTTATCTGCACTGAAAGCGTGCTGTCAAAGCCGCCAAAATCAGAATCGTTGCCGCTGCTGTCTTCGTAGCGGGTCCAGTGACCGTCCTGCCAGTCGACAATCGTGCCGGGGTTGGCGTCGGTGCGTAAACCGGTCATGTCTGTCGTACGCAGTCTCAGCACACCCTCCACGCCGCCAGCGACCAGGTCGCGGTTTTGCGTATCATCAGGGAAACTGAAGCTTATCCTGACCGCATCGTCCTGGTAGTTGAGGTAGCCATCCGGGGCGCCGCCCGGTGCATTGAGCCAGTCGGTATTTGCAATGCTGGTATTCATGGTGCTGTCGTTGATCAGCACGCTGGCATCGGTCTTGAGCCCATCGTCCGGTTGGCCCGGGAACGGCACAACCTCGCCATTTTCGCGCCAGCGCATCGGCTTGTCGAACGCTAACCACAGCTCATAGTCGCGGCCGATCTGAAGGGGCTGGAGCTGGTTCACAAACAGTTTGCGGGTTTGTGTATCGACGATATCCCAATCGGCTTCGTACACAACGGCGCCGCTTTCGGTATCGATGATGCGCGCGGACCGGATGCCGGGTGGGCCCGCCTGGCGGTAGTACACCGCTGCAAATGACTGGGCCAGTTGCTCGCGTACCCTGCGGATCTGCGAGTCGGGCAATATGAAACCGTCGTGGCCATTTTCATGGACGCCACCGTAGTCGGCGCCGCCGCCAGGCAGGGGGGCGTGGAAGCTCTGCCCGCCGCTGGGTTCGACTTCCAGCGTCCAGGAGGGTACCTGGTAGACACTGGTGAAGTACTCATCGGTGGTGCCAATACCGGCGTTTTTGGGTACCGCAAAACGGTCTGCAAAGGCATACCACTTACCTGCCGGGAACGCGCGGTGGTGGTCGGTGAAGGTTTTCAGAACTTCTTCCGTCTGGCGTGCCAGCCGGTCATTGTCGGTGGTTACCCAGAAATGGACCTGGGTGAATGAATGCACGTCAGTATAAAGCCTTAGCCTGTCGAGGGGTCCGAGCGCGGCCGCTACATCCAGCGCCTGGGTTTCACTTTCTGACTGGGGGTTGGTGCCGTGGTAGACCAGCGAGTGCTTGTTATCCGAAGACCGATCCGGATTGGTGTCCCAGAAGGGCTGGTTGTTGCGGTTCAGGTCCACGCCGTTGAGGTGGTCGATGGTCGTGAGCAGGTCTTCATCGGTGGCACGCATGTTCTTGCGGCGCATGCGGCCATCGCGGGGCCAGCTTGCAGGGAAATCCGGGTCAGTGCCAAGGTAGTTCAGTGATGGCGTGCGCTGGGTCTGCAGAAAACCGTCAATATTCAAGGTCGGGATCACAATCATGTTGACGTTGTCACGCAGGTAATCGTAAAAATAGTTGTCGTTTTCGTGTAATGCCAGCAGTTCCAGTATGCCGGTAACGACTTCCGGTGTTTGCCATTCACGTGCGTGGGTACCGCCGTTGGTTAAAGTGGCAGGCTCCGGTAAGCCGTCTATGGTCAGCTTGTCATCGTCACCGAGGCGGTATGCCCAGATGGGCCGGCCCGCAAAGGTGGTGCCGATTTGCTCGGGGTGCACATAGTCCGTGCTCACCGCCAGGTCCTGGTGCCGCATGTTCAGGCCGGCGTAGGTGCGGAAGCCGTCAAAGGGCAAGGGCGTATCAACGGGTATCGGCACCGGGTAACCCAGGGCGATTTCATTGCTAGCTGATGGTGCGCGGGTTTCAACCCATTGTGTCAATACCTGTGCGTTGACCCCGCCGCCGGCAAGAACTGCAACCAAAAACACCCCGCTGATCCGGCGCTTCATTTCCGTACTTCGCCGGTCAGGTCATCACGGTTAATTTTCAGCGCCAGTTGTGCGCGTCGTGCGGCGATCGAGTCGCCGGCGGCAATGAGTTGAAGCTCCCTGATCGTTTGAATGTCCGGGCTTTGGGCCAGGGCCAGGGCCGCAGAAGAGCCCAGCACAGGGTCGGCCAGTTTGCTCAGCAACAGTTGTCGTGTTGCAGCATCCCTGCTTAGCGCCGGCCACCAGGCGGCGATGGCCAGGGCTGCGTTGCCGGCGGGCGCCTGTGCAATTGCAAATTTCAGCAGGGTGGCGGTTTCGCGCGGGCCTGCTTCAGCAGCGAGGGACGCAAGTGCCGGGGCAATACCGGCACCGCGGCCGTCCATCAGCAAACGGCGTGCAGCATCCGGGTCAGCCGTAACCACGGCAGTGACCGCCACCAGGCGGGTCAGCTCAGGTGACTCGCCCAGTTGATACAACGCTGCGGTTTGCACTGCCTGCACTGCCGGGATTGAGGCTTCTGCCAGCGCATCCAGGTAACCTGAGCGCTGGCCATGGTGACGGGATAGCAGGTACCTGGAGACCAGTTCTGCAGGACTTTGTGTGAGCACCAGGCGGGCCTCAGCGGCACTTTCAGCCCGCAGCCAGCCGTTCTCGATGCCTGCGGCAGCACCCCGAATATTGAACAGGGGAACAGCGGCATCGCGATGGTCTTCATGTGCTACCAGCACCTGTGCCTGGTAACTGTTCAGGTAGCTCATTACATTGGCAGCCACGGCATCGCGCGACAGCGCGGCCAGCGACCGGGTGAATTCGTAAATGGCCGCTTCCCGGGCCGGCAAGGGCCAGTCGCTGCGGTTTTGCAGGGCCTCAAGGTCTTGCAGGCTACTTATTTCAGCCACTGCCGCATCAACGTTGACTGTTCTAACTGCAGCCATGGCACTGCTGCGATCCCAGTTGGGAACCGTTGCGTAGTCCTGGGCTACTGCATTGTTAAGCAGGCCGCTGATGAGCAGAAGAGCGGCTGACAGGGCGTGTGTTCTCATGGGACTAACCTCCGCGGAGGTTCATCATACAAAAATTTTCGTTCTCAATCATCCCCGGCAGGAACAATCAGGGTTGACGCTGCACCAGTTACTTTAAGAGCCTCATAACCGGTGGCATTGAAAATATGGGTATAGCCATGTTTGTCGAGCTCAGCTTTGGCCTTACCGGCACGTTTACCGCTACGGCAATAGACGACGACCGGGCGTTGCTTATCGGTGCCAATGGCCTTGATCAGGGCGTTGGTTTCCTGGTATGGGATGTTGATTGCACCTTCAATATGGCCGGCATCGAACTCTTCTTTGGTGCGTACATCTATCAGTAACGCACCGTTTTCAATCATCGGCCAGGCTTGTTTGGCCACTTCCGGGTCACCGTTGACCGCCATAGCAGGACTGATCAGCCACACCGTTAAAATGACCAGCAAGGCATAAGCCGCCTGGGTGGTTCTGCGATAGTTAGCCATCATTGTTCCTCTATATTGCGTTGTAATTTGGGGCTATAGTACACCGATATTCTATTCGTTTTAAGGCCTGGTGAAGTCGGCCCGCACATCATCGGCTCCAGCCTTCCTGAGATGTTCCGCCTGGATTCCGCTGGCGATGCCAATGAATGTCCAGCCAAGCAGGTGGCTGGCCTGCAAATCCCAGCTACCGTCACCAACGTAGTGAGTAACGGCGTCCTCAAGCTGGTGTAACGCCTGGACCCGTTGGGCGGCAATCCGCATTATTGTTGTACGCGCGATGGCATCATCTGAACTGGCCAGCGGCAGTATAAATCTTTCCAACCCGGAAACAGACAGTTTCCAGCGCGCACTGTGGTCCCAGCCGCCGGTGGCAATACCGGCAAAAACATTCGGCCAGTCTGCAACGGCCTGTAGCCACGCTTCAACACCGGCCAGCGGGCTGAAATACGCGGGATGCCGGGACGCTGCATTTTTCAGCAATTGCAAAAATCGCTGCCGGATCTGCCTTGTTTCTGCAGGGGTTGCGCAACGCCCCAGCTTCCTCGGGCACCATTCGTCCAGAATCCCGGTGTCGGTGACATGCCTGAAACCATGTAAGTCCGGCGGCGTGCCGTGCAGGTCATAGCACTCGAATACTGCCTGCCAATAACACTGGTTGTCGATTTTGGCACTGGGCATCAATGTTCCGTCAAGGTCGAGAATGAAGACCTGCAATTTGTTGTTAGCCCACTGCCATAACATTGTGTTATGTTGCCCGACCCGGGCTGGATACGGAAGCACTAAAAATGGTCACAGACAATCACATCAGCGTCACCGAATATGACGGTGGGATAGTGGCGATCGATGCTGGTTTTGTCCGCGAGCACATGGTTGCCTGTTACCTGGTGGAAGCAGGGTCCGAAGTTGCCTTTATCGAAGTGGGTGCCAATGCCAGTACCCCGCGGCTGATGAGCGTTCTGGAAGAACGTGGCTGGCAACCAGCCGACGTGCGCTATGTCATCGTCACCCATGTACACCTGGACCATGCCGGCGGTGCCGGCAGCCTGATGCAGTTGCTGCCCAATGCCACTTTCCTGGTCCATCCCTACGGGGCCCGCCACATGATTGATCCCTCCAGGCTGGAGGCGGGTGCGCGCGCTGTATACGGGGATGAATCATTTGACCGAATATATGGCAAGCTGATCCCGGTCGCCGCCGAGCGGGTACAGGTGATGGAAGACGGGGATGTGGCCAGACTCGGTGAGCGCAAATTTCAATTCATCGATACGCCCGGGCATGCGCGTCATCATTTCTGTGTCCATGACAGCCAGACCAATAGCTGGTTCAGCGGCGATACCTTTGGCCTGTCCTACCGTGAATTTGATACCGATAACGGGGCATTCCTGTTCCCTACCACCACTCCGATCCAGTTCGACCCGGTGGCATTGAAGAATTCGGTCAAAATGCTGATGGCCAACCACCCGGAATTCATGTATCTCACTCATTTTGGCCGTGTTGGGGATTTGCAGCGACTGGCTGCGGCTATGGGCCACGGGGTTGACAGGTTGGTCGCCATCGGGGAAAAGTATCAACACGACACCCAGCGCAGGCAGAAAGATCATGGTGTAACCCTGCCGGATGAGACATGTATCAGGCTGCTGGAGTCTGATGTAGTGCTCAATACCCAGGGCATTGAATTCTGGCTGGATCACCGTAACCGCTAATCTGTGTAATCTATGGGTTGATCGCTCTTAATAACCCTCCAGGCCGCAAGCTTTGCGGCGTAGTTCTTTGCAGCATGGGCCGGGCTGGTTGAAGGCAGTGTAAGGTATTCAAAACTGCCTTCCAGGCCAGGCAATACCCTGTATCTGAACAGTTTTGCGGCTGTCTGGCCATTGAAATACACCTGCTTGATAAGCGGGTACTGCACAAAAAAGCCGTTGAAATCATTGTTTATCATGCCATCAGCCACGATGGCCGAATCGAGGCTGCCGGAACGGCGGCAGGCTTTGATGACATCCCACAAAGCGATTTGGTTTGAGGCAAGGATTTGCAACCGTGACCGGTATTCCAGATCAGGGCCTGCAGCGTACAGATCACCCATAATTCTCCAGAATGTATTGCGCGGGAAGGCATAGTACTGGCTCGCTTCAAGTGATGCCACGCCGGGCATTGAGCCGAGTATCAGAATACGGGCATCCGGGCACGCCATAGGTGCAAATCCTTGTAACAATTGCATGGCTCCGATATATCGTTAAATATTGAACTGCGGGGTGTAGGCGTTCATCTGTCTCTCAATGACCTGCAGGGTGGACATTCATGTCCACCATTTTAGTTGAGAGTCTGAGCGGTGGGCATGAATGTCCACCCTACGATCAATAGAGCGGTGGGCATGAATGTCCACCCTACGATCAATAGAGCGGTGGACATGAATGTCCACCCTACGATCAATAGGTACCGGTGATATATTGGCTCAACTGCTCGATCTCGGATTCTTTTTCATCCACGAGTCGTTTGACAAGGTCGCCTATCGACACGATGCCGAGCAATTTTCCGTTCTCGACCACCGGTAAATGCCGGCAACGGCAGGTGGTCATGGTTTCCATGCATTGCTGGATTGAATCGCCTGGCTGGGCCGAAATTACCGGTGACGTCATGACGTCACCCACCCGTGTTTGCCTGGAGGACAGTGATTTGAGGGCAATCTTTTGCAGATAGTCCCGCTCAGTGAATATTCCCTCAATGGTATCGCCTTTTTGTACCAGTACAGCACCTATGTTGACTTCAGCCATCAGGCTGATGACATCAAACACCGTTTCATCGATGGTGACAGAAAGAACCATCCCCCCTTTACGAACCAGTATTTCCGAGATTGTAGACATGGCAATTTCCGTTTGAGCTGATGTAATAAGTCTAGTTCAGATTGATTTTTTTTCAACGTGCTTGAGTAAATTCACTCCTCGTGCTTTGAAATTACCGTGTATTCGGCCTCGATAACCTGGCCGGATCCTTTGCTTGAATCTGCCGCTGACGGGTTGGTGCCGGCACCCAAGTCGATACCACTTTTCCGTAAGCGGTGCTTAATCCAGGCAATGCGTAGCCAGATGGCACAGCCGATGACCAGGCCCACGCCGACGATTACCAGCAGTGCAATCATGCCGATCATAAACGCGCCGATCAGTGCAAATATCGCAATAATGCCGGCAATGACGCGGGTCAAAGGGCTTTGTGGTGGCGGGCTAATGTAGTATGGCATGGCGGGTAAAACCTTGAGAATCAGCTAATATGCCTGCCAATATTGGGTCGAACCCACAGAGAGTCAAATGTGGGACTCAGAAAATCAGGTTGACGACCGTCAGCATGACCGCCAGGAAAATGATCGACATACCACTGCCCACGCGTACAAAGTCCGCTACACGATACCCTCCGGGGCCGATAATCAACGCATTGACCTGGTGCGTGGGCAGGATAAAGGAGTTGGAAGTTGACAGGGCCACGATTAATGCGTACATGGTCGGGTTGGCGCCAGTGGTTAATGCGATACTGATTGCAATGGGTACCAGGATAGTTGTCGCGCCGACATTCGACATCACCAGGCTGAATAAAGTGGCCAACACGGCGATAACAACCTGTACGGCAATGTCCGGCATGTCACCGAGCAGTACCATGGCTTGTTGGGCGATCCACGCGGCTGTGCCAGTCAACTCCATGGCGAGGCCAATGGGGATCAGGCTGGCGACCAGGAACACAGTTTTCCAGCTAACGGAATTATAGGCTTCGTCCATGCTCAGTACATTGGTCAGCACCATGCCCAACGCACCGACCAGCAAGGCGATCGACAGCCTGAAGTCGGTGAACATGATCATGCTGATTGACAGTGCAAAAAACGCCAGTGCGTGACCAACTTTATGCGGTCGCTGTTCTTCCTTGGGAATATCGGTTGCAACGATAAACTTGCGTTCTTTTTGCAGTTCGGACAGGTCCCGCCAGGTGCTGTGGCTGACCAGGCAATCGCCGGCTTCCAGTTCCTGTTCGCGAACTTCTTCGTTGATGATTTTACCGCGCCTGTTGACTGCGAGCACGCTGATGCCATAACGCTTGCGCAGGCGTGCCTCGCCAATGGACTGGCCAATCATCTCGGAACCCGGCGGGACCACGACCTCGGCGATTCCAGCCCGGCTGGGGTTGAACAGGCCGCCAAAGGTCTTTACCCGGGGCTGTAAGCGGCAATGGTAGTCGAGCGCAAAGTGTCCCACCACGTCACGGGTTCCCATGACCCCCAATATCGTACCCACCCAGATCATCTCATCGGAGGGTGGCGCCATGCGGGGCGCGTCAACGTTGCGGATAGCCAGCAGACGTGGTGCGCCTGTCAGTTTTTCTGCATCACCAACCCGCATGCCAACCAAAGGACTGTCCACGGTGACCAGCAGTTCATATACATCGCCTTCGATGCCGTAGGTATCGGAAAAATAGGTCTTGGTGCGTGCAGGAATTGCAGAAGATTCAATTTTGTTGTCCGGCAAAAGCCATTTGCCGACAGTGAGAAAATAAATGATACCTGTTGCCAGTAGTGCGAGGCCCACGGGTGCCACGTCAAAAAGCTTAAAATGCCCCAGCGTCTCAGCGCCCTGTGGCAATGACGCGTTGGATGAGGATATCAGATCATTAAGCAGGATTAACGGTGAGGAACCGACCATGGTAATGGTGCCACCGAGAATGGCACAAAAGCCCATTGGCATCAGTAAGCGTGAGAGCGGAATTTCGGTGCGCGCTGAAATACGGGACACGACCGGCAGAAATAACGCAGTGGCCCCGACATTTTGCATCAGGCTGGATACACCTCCAACCGTGCCGGATATCAGCGGGATGATTTTGTTGGCCGTGTTGCCGCCGATACGCAATATAAATGCGGCAACGACCGACATCACGCCGGTTCTGTCCAGCCCGGCCCCGAGAATCATGACTGCAATTATGGAGATGACCGCGTTGGACGCAAAGCCATTGAATAACTGATCGGATGGTACCAGGCCCAGCAGGCCCAGCAGCACCATGACCGATAGCGCCACCACGTCGACCCTGACGACTTCAAACACAAACAAGGCGATGGTAACGACCAGCACGCCCAGCACCAGCATCATGTCACCTGTGAGTGTGAGGCCTGATTCCATTGCTTATTATCGTAACGTCAAGCAAGCTTTTGGTACAGCAAATCACGCACTTCATGACCAAGCCGTTCACCGCGTTGCTCGTACTTGGTACGTGCTCGCCAATCGGGCCGCCAGCAATAATCGCCTGTGGGTGAAAGATTACTGAACGCCTGGCTGGATTGCATGACCTGCAGCATGTGCGTGGCATAGGGTTGCCAGTCAGTTGCCAGGTGCAAGATACCGCCCGCTGCCATGCAACGTGCCATCTGCCTGACAAACTCCGGTTGGATCAGGCGGCGCTTGTGGTGGCGTTTTTTTGGCCAGGGGTCGGGAAAATAAATCCGAATGCCGGCCAGGCTGTCGGCCGGGATGCGCCGTTGTAAGAACCCCACCGCATCCTCACGGGCAATGCGAACATTTTCTATACCGTTGGCGTCCAGCGCCATTAGCAGGTGGCCGACCCCCGGTTGGTGCACTTCCACACCGATGAAGTTCTTGTCGGGCTCCTGTTGTGCCATTCGCCAGGTGGATTCGCCATTGCCAAAACCAATTTCCACGATGACGTCGGCCCGCCGGTCAAAATAGTCGTCGAAATCCAGCACGGTTTGGTGGTGGCCGATACCATAATACGGCCACAGTTCATCCAGCGCGTTCTGCTGGGCGCCCGTCAGGCGTCCGCCGCGCAAAACAAAACTCCTGATGGGTCTTTGGTGATGTTCAGTCATGGCAGTGCAGGCGCATCATGCCAAGGTAAAAAAAAACCCGACAGGCTCCTAGCCCGCAACTGCTGCCGCAGCCGCAGTTGTGGTGGTACCAAGTGGCATATCAAAAAAACCAAAGAACAAGTAGAAAATCACAGTGGTGACTATCAGGGTAGCCAGCATCGCTGGTGTGCCGAAACGGAACCAGACCCACGGGGTGATGGCCAGCGACGGGTCATTTTCACGTTTAGCCAGCCTTTCTGAGATGGTTACGATGTAAACATTGGCGGTGGAGCCGATGTGGGTTCCATTGCCGCCCATGCCAACACCGGCTGCCAGCGCCCACCACAGGGGTGCGATATGGATACCCTGTGCTTCCATGCCCAGCAAGATGGGAATCATGGCGGCGGTGAAAGGGATATTGTCAATGGCAGCAGAGAGAATGGCAGCCACCCATAGCAGCACCAGGGTCGCGGTCAGCAGGTCTTTCTGTACAAACGGAATAATGAATTGCCCCAGGTAGCGCAGAAAACCACTTTGCTCGACACCACCGACCACGATAAACAGGGAGATGAAAAAAATCAGCAATGGTATCTCAACATCTTCCATTGCATGGTCCATTTCAACGTGCCTGGCAATGAAAACCAGCAGGGTCAGCCCAGCCGCTGCCACCATCCAGGGCTCCCAGCCGATGATGTCGTGAATCGTGAACATCACAACCATCAACCCGAGTACCAGCACCGACTGGTTCCACAGTTTGCGATCCTTGTAGTCAGCTTTTTCGTGATACTCGCCCTGGGGGACCACGGCCAGTTCTTTGCGGAACAGGAAGCGCAGCACGAATAGCACCGTTACCCAGGCCGCCAGGGTCAAACCACCCATGTGCTCCAGGAAGGTATTGAAGTCGATGCCCTTGGCTGAGCCAATCATCAGGTTGGGTGGGTCACCGACCAGGGTTGCAACACCACCGGTATCAGACAACAAGGCTGCAGCGAGCAGGAAGGGAATGGGTGAAACTTTCATCGCCCGGGCAATCAGAATGATCAGAGGACCAAAAATAACCACCGTGGTGACATTATCAAGCAGCAGCGACAGCACGGTTACCGCCGTTCCCAGCAACACCATCAGCATGAATTGGCGGCCCTTACTGATCCTGGCCATGTAATTGGCCATGGCTTCGAAACCACCGGTCGGGATCATGATTGAAACAATAGCCATCATGGAACCCAGCAGGAATACGACGTTCCAGTCGACTGCGGCCACCGCGAGTTTTGAATCGTAAAAGCCATAATACTGGCCTGCTACGATCATCAACAGGGCACCCATCATGGCAAACTTGGCGCGATGGAATCCGTGTATTGACTCTGTGAAGATCCCGATAAAAGTGATAGCAAGAATAATTCCTGAAATCATCATCGAGTCGTTCATGACAAGCGTCTCTGTCATTTTTTATTATCTCCTGGTGGGTCTGGTCAGCACGACTACTGAACGTATCCGGCTATTATGCACTGAACTGCACGTTGTTCTCAATGTTAAAGCTTGCCGGAAAATTGTACCCGCATCGCGGGTACCGGTGCCAAGTGCAGGTCGGTAATTGCACATCCGAAGATGCATTTTCAGCATACTTGTTTTAAACTATATCTCTTAATTCGAATAGAGAGATATATTTCGTTGGAGTTTATGAAATATGAGTAATTACATGTTTACATCGGAATCTGTTTCCGAAGGCCATCCTGATAAAGTTGCCGACCAGATTTCCGATGCGGTGCTGGACGCTATCATCAGGGAAGATGCTGCAGCCCGCGTAGCATGCGAGACCTTTATCAAGACTGGCGTAGCCATCGTCGGGGGTGAGATCAGCACCGATGCCTGGGTTGATCTGGAAGAAATTATCCGCAAAGTGATTGTAAATATTGGCTATGACTCGTCAGATGTCGGCTTTGATGGCAATACCTGCGCGGTAGTCAATATCATTGGCAAGCAGTCGTGCGATATTAATCAGGGTGTTAACAGGAAGGACCCGCTGCAACAGGGTGCCGGTGACCAGGGGCTGATGTTCGGTTATGCGACCAATGAGACCGATGTGCTGATGCCGGCACCGATCTATTACGCGCATGAGCTGGTCAAGAAACAGGCAGAAGTGCGTCGCAATTCCACTGATGGAATATTTCATTTGCGCCCGGATGCCAAAAGCCAGGTGACCTTTCGGTACCAGCATGGCAAACCGGTCGGTATTGAAGCGGTTGTGCTTTCCACCCAGCATCACAGGGATTCCAGCCCCGCGCAGATCAAAGAACTGGTAATGGAAGAGATCATCAAGCCCGTGTTGCCGGCAAACTGGCTTGACAGCAATACCAAATACCACATTAATCCCACGGGCCGCTTCGAGATTGGTGGCCCGGTTGGTGATGCCGGCTTAACCGGGCGCAAGATTATTGTCGATACCTATGGTGGTATGGCGCGCCATGGCGGCGGTGCGTTCTCCGGCAAAGATCCTTCTAAAGTGGACAGGTCAGCCGCTTATGCATCGCGCTATGTGGCCAAGAACATCGTCAAGGCCGGGCTGGCCGATCGTATTGAGATCCAGGTGTCCTATGCCATCGGGGTGGCCGAGCCAACCTCCATCGGCATCGACACGTTTGGCACGGAAAAGATACCGGCCGCAAAAATTGAGCAACTGGTGCGGGAGCATTTCGACCTGACGCCGTACGGCATCATTACGCTGTTGGATTTGATCAAACCCATTTACCAGCCGCTGGCCGCTTATGGCCACATGGGCAGGGAAGATTTGAACGTCAGTTGGGAAAAAACTGACAAGGCAGATGAGCTGCGTGCAGCAGCCGGCCTGTAAACAGAAGGAGAGTATGAAGTGAATGCAGTATTAGATGGGGCCAGCAAGACGGACGCTGGCAAGCAGAATTATTATGTTGCCGATATAGAGCTGGCAGGATTTGGCCGTAAGGAAATTGCTATCGCCGAGACGGAAATGCCCGGCTTGATGGCGGTACGCAAAGAATATGGCGATGAGCAACCGCTCAAGGGTGCCCGTATTGCAGGCAGCCTGCATATGACCATCCAGACGGCGGTGCTGATCGAGACACTCAAGGTGCTGGGTGCGGAGGTGCGCTGGGCGTCCTGTAATATTTACTCTACCCAGGATCATGCCGCCGCCGCCATTGCAGCCGGTGGCACGCCGGTATTTGCATTCAAAGGTGAGAACCTCGATGAGTACTGGGAGTTTACGCACCGGATTTTTGATTGGGGCAATGGCGAGGGTGATGAAAATTTTGCCAATATGATCCTCGATGATGGTGGTGACGCGACCTTACTGCTGTACCTCGGGGCACAGGCTGAACGGGACCCTTCAATATTGGACAATCCGGATAGTGAAGAGCAGGTGGCCTTGTTCAGTGCGGTCAGGAAACGGCTCGCATCACGCCATGGCTGGTATGCAAAAGCGCTGGCAAAGATACAGGGTGTCACCGAAGAAACCACCACGGGGGTCAAGCGCCTCTATGAAATGGCCAAAGAAGGCACCTTGCCATTCCCCGCCATTAATGTGAACGACTCGGTGACCAAGTCAAAATTTGATAATCTCTATGGCTGCCGGGAGTCGCTGGTTGACGGTATCAAGCGGGCGACCGATGTGATGATCGCAGGCAAGGTCGCGGTTGTTGCCGGCTATGGTGATGTGGGCAAGGGCTGTGCGCAGTCTTTGCGCGGGTTGGGTGCAACGGTCTGGATTACCGAAATTGATCCGATCTGTGCGTTGCAGGCAGCAATGGAGGGCTACCGTGTCGTGACCATGGAAGATGTGGCAGATAAAGCCGATATTTTTGTCACTGCAACGGGTAATTACCACGTCCTTACCCACGACCATATGGCGGCTATGAGGGACCAGGCCATTGTTTGCAATATCGGCCATTTCGACAATGAAATCGACGTTGCCGGCGTCAAGCAATACCAGTGGGAGAATATCAAACCGCAGGTGGATCACATTATTTTCCCGGATGGCAAGCGCATCATTCTGCTGGCGCAGGGTCGCCTGGTAAACCTGGGTTGCGCCACCGGTCACCCCAGTTTTGTCATGTCGAACTCCTTTACCAACCAGGTGTTGGCGCAGATCGAGTTGTGGAAATATCCGCAAAATTATCAGCAAGACGTTTACTTACTGCCCAAGCACCTGGATGAGAAGGTTGCCCGTTTGCATCTGCAGCGTATCGGCGCCAGCCTGACCCGTCTGACCGATGAACAGGCGAATTATATCAGTGTGAACGCCGATGGCCCGTACAAGCCGGACCACTACCGCTACTAAACAGATATGCTGGCCAAGGCAAACGTCTCTATCTCGTTTGAGTTTTTCCCACCACGTTCGGGTGAGCAAAAGCTGATCCTTGAGTCTACCTGGCAAAAGCTTGCGCGGCTCAATCCCCGCTATCTGTCGGTCACATTCGGAGCCGGTGGGTCAGCGCTGGATGCAACCCTGCAAACAGTCACCGACCTGCTGGAGAGATCCGGTGTGCCGGTGGCGCCGCATATCTCCTGTATGGTCAAAGACCGGGACATGCTGTTGCGCTTGCTTGCGTCATATAAAGAGGCGGGCGTCGAACGCCTGGTCGTGTTGCGTGGCGACCGGCCCGAAGGTACTAGCGGGCCGGGATCATTCCAGTACGCCAGTGAACTGGTGAGGTTTGTAAATGAGTCTTTTCCGGGTGCGTTTCATATCGAGGTAGCCTGCTACCCTGAATTTCATCCGGAGTCCGCGTCACCCGAAACTGAATTCAAATATTTCAAAGAGAAAGTCGCTGCGGGTGCGGATGGCGCCACCACGCAATATTTCTACAATACCGATTGTTATTTCCAGTTCCTCGACGATTGCGAGCGCAATGGCATAGATATTCCAATCACCCCCGGTATCATGCCAATTACCAACTACACCAGCCTGGCCCGGTTTTCCGCCATGTGCGGAGCTGAAATTCCGCGCTGGATACGCAAGCGCCTGGAGTCATATGGGGATGACGGCGCATCCATCCGCGAATTCGGCCTGGATGTTGTGACCAAGCTCTGCGAACGTCTGTTGCATGGCGGCGCCCCCGGCCTGCACATCTACACGCTGAACCGCGCCAACGCCACCATGCGCCTGTGGCAACGCCTGAACCACCTGTAGGACGGTCAACTCCGGATTCGATAGGGTTTGTACCCCGTATCCCTGCTCAGTTATGTGGATACTTGTAAGGGGAACCGGCTCCACTGGTCGAGATTTCAGTGCTCCACATTCCCCGTCAGAGCACCTTCCGCCTCGCCTTCATCACGGTAAATCGAGATGCTCAGCTTGCCATCGATATCAATACTCGCACGGTACATACCCGCTGAATTGAACGGTGTGGTGATATTGCCGTCATGGTCCATGGCGATGACGCCACCCTCACCACCGGCTTTGACCAGCACGTCGTTGATAACGGTGTCGGCCGCTTCAGCCAGCGGTGTGCCGAGCTCGACCCTGTTGCAAATGTTGTAAGCCACCACGTAGCGGATAAAAAACTCGCCGTGACCGGTCGCACTGATCGCACAGCTCTTGTTGTTGGCATAGGTGCCTGCACCGATGATGGGGGAGTCTCCAACCCGCCCCCAACGCTTGTTGGCTGTGCCGCCCGTGGACGTGCCGGCAGCCAGGTTGCCTTGCCGGTCCAGTACCACAGCACCAACGGTAGAAAACCACCGGTCCTGTTGATCCTGTTGCGCGGTTTTTTTGTGGGTAGCTTCTTTCGCCTTGATACGCTGAAGTTGTTGCCAGCGGAAATCAGTATAAAAATAGGACGGGTCCATCATTTCAAAACCCTGCTGGCGGGCGAATTCCTCGGCGCCTTTGCCCATCAGCAGCACGTGTTCCGAATTTGTCATGACTTTCAGTGCCAGGTTGATCGGGTTCCTGATATGAGAAACCGAGGCAACCGCTCCGGCGTTGAGCCCTGCGCCCTCCATGATGGCGGCATCCATTTCATTTTTACCTGCGGCATTGAAAACCGCACCCTTGCCGGCGTTGAAAAGTGGTGAGTCCTCCATCACGTTGATAGCCGCGGTTACCGCCTCGGTGCCGGGAGAACCCTTTAACAGGGCCTGGTAACCAGCTTGTACCGACGCTTTTAGCGTGGCGCGGATTGCGGCTTCCTTCGCAGCGGTCATACTGGCCCGGGTGATGGTGCCGGCACCGCCGTGGATAACGATCGCCACGGGTGGGTTGGCGTATGCAATGCTCATACTGAGCGCTCCTGTGGCAACAATAATGCGGAGGGATTTTGATAGCAGTTCATGCATGGTGCTTCCGGATTCAGGTGAAGACTTAATGTTGGCGATAACGGCGGTGGTGGTCAAGCGTGTATTTGTGCCCAGAACAAACCAGCGTAAATCTTCGGGTCGAGCATGATGCCCTCAGCCATACGCGTCTCCAGCCAGGTTACAGCAGTAGGCAGTGGTACGACGTGAACGGTGATATCTTCATTGCTATCGCCGCCACCGGAACCCACGCGCTCGAGGCCACTGGCAAAATATATGGTAATCATTTCATCAGCCATGCCGGGGCTGCTCGGGCTGGTCAGCAGTTTTTTCAACGAGGTTGCACGGTAGCCAGTTTCTTCGATGAGTTCCCGCTGGGCGGCTGCTTCGAAATCCTCGTCAAGGTCACCCTTATCGCCCACCAGTCCGGCCGGTAATTCCAGCACGCGGCCGTTCACCGGAATTCGGAATTGTTCAACCAGCACGAGTTCACCGGCGTTGGTGACCGGCACGATGACGACAACACCACTGGCATTTGTGCGGTAGGCATATTCCCAGTGATCACGCTCTTTCAAGCCGAGAAAACGGCCGCTGTAATGATTTTTTTCGCCAATTGCCACAGGTTTGCCCGCCGCTCTGATAAACTTCTCCGATTGTATCCTGCCGGCGTTGTTGCGGCTACTGAACCAATTTCTGTTTGACCGTTCAAATGGGCGGAATTCAGAGGATTAGCATGTTGAAAGAACCACTACAAAAGCACTTTCCAACCCTTATTCTGGCCCTCAGTTTGTTGCTGGCCAGTTTCCATTTACAAGCACAGACCGATACCCCGGCTGATAGTGGGGAGGACTTGCCTGACAACGTTCCCGCTTTGCTGGTCAAGGCCAACGAAGCCTACGCGGTCAAGGATTACCTGACTTTCCGCAGAGCCATGGAGCAACTGAACAGCAAGCGCCCGAATAACAGCGAGTATATGTATCAACTGGTTATTGCTTATGCATTGCTGGATGAGAAAAGTCCTGCCTACGCCCTGATGTTGCGCATGCAGCAACAGGGCCTTGCTTATGATTTCACCAAAACAGACGACACCATGAACATCAGGAACACCGAGGTGTTTGATTATGTCAACGACCTGATGAAAATGGCCGGGGCCCCGGTGGGAGAGGCTGAAACTGTGTTTACACTGCCAGCTAATATCATTTTGCCCGAGGCAATCAGCTGGGATAAAAGCCGGCAGAAGTTCCTGATTGGCACCGTCGCAGAAGGCAGCATTCTTGCGGTTGGCAAAGATGGTCAGGTAAGCGAACTGCTGAAGGCCAATAGAGCCAACGGATTGTGGGCAGTTTTCGGTATCCTCGTAGATGGGCCGCGCAATCGTTTGTGGGTTGCCTCGGCAGCCTCGCCAAAGTTTTTGCGATACAATCCCGCAGATAACGGACGCTCGGCCCTGTTTGAATTTAACCTGAAAACACTGCAGCTTATACGCCGTTACCCGGTGCCCGTGGATGGCAATCCCCACAGCCTTGGTAGCATGGTGCTGACCCCCAAAGGTGATATTTACATCGTGGACCGGGCCTTGCCCTTCGTTTATGAAAAGCTTGCGGGAGAGCAAAAACTAAAACCGTTACTGGCCACCAGGGACATGGTCAGCATGCGCGGCATTGCCATGCAGCCTGATGGACGAATCCTGTACGTGGCAGACCGCGAACTGGGCATCATGGTCATTGATGTTGAAGCAAAGCGTACCGGCAAACTGGTGGTACCAAAAACACTGAATATTGGCGGTATAGCCGGCTTATACCTGTGGAAAAATCGCCTGATCATGATTCAAAACGGCATAAAGCCACAGCGGGTAATGCGCCTGCAACTCGATTCCACAGGCACCAGGGTGGAAGCGGTCAGACCGCTGGCCGTTGCACAGCCTGAATTCGACTTTCCCAGCTACGGTACGATCGTGGGTGAAGACCTCTATTATTTTGCCAATAGCCAATGGGGCGAAAGTAAAGACGAGCTGAAACCCGTCACCGTTTTACGTACGCCAGTGAATTCCAGCCGGGACCTGGAGCAACCGGATATGCAGGAGTATCTCAGAAAGCGTGGCGAAAAAATGCGGGCACAGCAGAAACAGGCTGAAGATTCTAAACCGTGAGCAAACAGCGCCGTCTCAACATCTGGCCAAAATCCATTTCATCGAACAAGCGGTTAAGGCGGGCTTCATCAAGTTCACTGCGGGCAATGTCGGGATTCTGAAGCGCGGATGGCACTGCGGTTTCAATAACCGTCAGGCGGCGGGCCAGATCGGCAGCATTTCTGTGTTCGTTGAGCTTCTTATGCAGGGATTTGGCGCCACGGATACTCAGGTGCTGCACTTCGTCGACCCGCTCCCAGATCGCATCCAGATTATCAAAATGGCTCAGCAGCGCAGCGGCCGATTTGGGGCCTACGCCCGGTATGCCCGGTATGTTGTCAACACTGTCCCCGGTCAGTGCAAGAAAATCTGCTATTTGTTCCGGATAGACGCCAAACTTGTCCTTGATTTTAGCGCGGCCAAGCTTGCGATTGCGGGTAAAATCCCACCAGGTGTCATTTTCCCCGATTAACTGGGCGAGGTCCTTGTCACTGGTGATTACACATACCGGGTGGCCGCGCTTGCGCCAATGAACGGCCAGTGTGCCAATCAGGTCATCTGCCTCATATTGATTGTCGCCGAAACAGCTCAGACCCATGGATTCCGCCACGTCCCTGGCCCACTTGAACTGGCGCTTCAGCTCTTCCGGGGCCGGGTCACGATTGGCTTTATAGGCCGGATAAATCTCGTTGCGGTAGCTCTTCGACAGCGATTCATCAAATGCTATGCCGATATGGCCGGCCCGGGTTTGTTCCAGCAAGCTACACAAAAAGCCGGTAAAGCCATAAACGGCATTGGTTGGTTCGCCGCGGGTGTTGGTGAATTCATCCGAGATTGAAAACCAGGCGCGGAATAT
Source organism: Oceanospirillales bacterium (assembly GCA_003233115.1). Lineage (GTDB taxonomy): Bacteria > Pseudomonadota > Gammaproteobacteria > Xanthomonadales > SZUA-36 > SZUA-36. Next base: position 26,461 of record QIKV01000052.1, on the reverse strand, counting down.
GTAAATGCTGGCATCGACCAGGTAAACAGGTTGCAAGCTCATAAGCCATCTATCTTAACAGCAACATGCTCTCCAGTTCGGGTAGACTGTTGTTTCAGATCAGATGCTGGGGGTTTCGATATTCTCTCGTTGACGAACAATAAAAAGCGTGTGCTGGTCATCCGTATCGGCCGCCTTGGCGATACCGTGTTGGCGACCCCCATCATTGAGCCGTTGCGGCAGGTTTTTGGTCCAGAGGTTAAGATTGACTTCGCAGTCAGTCCAGGCGCCTCAAAAGTTATCCTGACGCTGGATCAGCGCGTCAACCAGGTGTTTCCCATCAGCCATCGTCGCGTACCCTGGCGCATAAACCCGGACAAGCGAGCGCTACGCAGGCATTCCAGGTCCATGCCCTATGATTTGGTCATCAACCTCGAATGCGGTGGCCAATGCGACGACTTTGTCGAGTTCGTTCATAGCCGGGAATTCTGCGGTCGTCCGCTGAACCAGACGCGGCATATCCCCGGACGGCACTGTGTGGACACCGAGAAGACTATCTATGCAGGCGTGCTTGGTCTTGAGGCCGCCCCGGCGGCAGACCCTTCACTGGATATACTGCCCCAGCCAGACATTCAGCCCGTTGAAACGGCGCGGAATTATGTCATTGTTAACCCCGGTTTTTCCGGCCTGCAAAAAAAAGATTACCGCAGTCACAGAAACTGGCCAATTGAGCACTGGGTCGAATTGATCGAGCTGCTTTCCCGGCGCTCAGACCTGGACATTGTAGTTAACGGGACGGAACAGGAACGCCATCGTTTCGAAACACTGCTGGATATGCCCGGAGTGTACTCACTTTTCGGCTCGTCCCTGCAAACGCTGGTTGGCGCGCTGCAAAAAGCCACCAGCGTCATTTCAGTAGACACCGGCACCGTGCATCTGGCCATGGCGCTCGGTACGCCTGTGATCGCACTGTTTGGGCCATCCATCCCCGGGTTGACCGGGCCATACTCCAGCGCAGTGCCTTACCGGGTGCTGAGCAGCGGCATCGACTGCCAACCGTGCTACCAGACTTCCATATACAAACAATGCGTGTTTAACCGCTGCATGCATACACTCAAGCCGGAACTGGTTTACCAGGCCGTTGAAAGCATACATGCTGCGAACTTATTCCGGCTCAATCACAACGGCGGTGCCGACTGCGAGTAGTTCCGCCGCTCCGCCCATCATGACCGAGGTGCTGAACCGGGTAGTGATAATGGCATTGGCGCCGAGTTGCTCGGCCTCGGCCACCATGCGGTCGAGGGTCTGTTCGCGGCTTTCGGCAATCAGCTTGGCGTACTCGTGGATTTCACCCCCGACGATATTGCGTAGACCCGCCATGATGTCCTTGCCGATATGGCGTGCGCGCACGGTATTGCCGCGCACCAGGCCAAGTGTTTTAACGATTCGATGGTTGGCGATGGTTTCGCTGGTTGTTATTAACATGTCAGATCTCCACGTCTTTGTATTTGTCTGTTTTACGCTCGATGAGCCTTTGCCGCAGCACCGAGTACAACAGTACTGCCAGGCCGCCATAAATCGCCACCAGGATAAGTTTCATGCCGACAGATATTTCGGACGAAATGATAAATCCAATTAAACTGACCCCGGTGACCGCCACAATACCTGTAATAAACAACAACCAGCCGATACTGCGGGTGGCTTTAACAGTCGTTTCATGCATGGTTTCTCTCCATTCGTCTTGACCTGTTTCGCTGAGATTTGACTTACCGACACGTTCCCGCAGTGCCCGCAGTTCGGCCAGACTTCGCCGGCATTCATCGCACTGGTCACAGTGCAGCGTGACACGCTGGCGTTGCTGTTGGGTCAATTCGCCATCGACAAGGCCTGACAGCAGTTCGCCCACATGTTGATCTACAAGTCGTGTCTTGCTAACCATGACGGGTAAGTTCCTCTTTCAGCGCAAGCCGTGCCCGGTGCAGCCTGGACATCACTGTGCCGTGGGCAATATCCAGCACATTTGCGATTTCGGCATAGCTTAGATCCATGTAATCACGCAAAACGACAATCTGACGATGTTCGGATGACAGGTTTGCCAATGCCAGTTGTAGTGTCTGGTCACGCTGTGCAATTTCGAGTGAATTGGCGGGGCCTGGCCCGGGATCACTCAGTTCCTCGAATTTAACATCGCCCGAATTTACGTCACCCGGTCGCCTGCGCCTGATCAGATCGATGCAGCGATTGCGGACAACATGCAAAAACCACGGCTTCAGCGGGCCTTTACTGGCGTCGTAGGCATCAGGCTTCCTGAGTACTTTCGCAAACGCGTCGTGAACCGCGTCGGCAGCATCATCCGCGTTGCCCAGAATCTGGGTGGCCAGCGCGTGTGCCCCGTTTCCAAGTTGTACCAACTGTTGTCGCATTTCACCACTTTCCATGGGATTCAGTATATATACGCACCGGCGTCAGTTTTATTCCCTATTTTACCGTGACGGAAAAATGATACAGGATCGAATTATTCTCCCGGCCTGGGAAATCAACAATGAAACAGGTGAAATGAAACAGGCGATCGCTGGCTTCGACGGGTCAGACCAGCAATGGTTCGCCGTCTTCAACCCGCCGGCGCAGGATGCTGTTACGCGGGAAGTGTGCCAGCAGGAATTCCATCTGGTCAGCCAGTATCTGGCGACCCTGCAGATACACGTATTCCGCATGGGTTGGGCAAAACGGGATGGCCAGCAACTCCATGCCTGCCTGCTCTGGGGTGCGGCCGGCCTTGTGGTTGTTGCAGCGCTTGCAGGCGGTGACAACATTGACCCAGCGGTCTTTACCGCCCTGGCTAAGGGGGTGGACATGATCCCTGGAAAGCAGAAAACCCGGAAACTGCTGGCCGCAATAAAGGCACAGGCCCTGATCACGCCTGAACAGGGATTTATTGCTCAATGGCGGAACATAGTTTTCGCCGAACAGATGCTTGTGGGGGTGCTGCCCGGCTGTGGCGATGATGGCATCGACACTGACAACGCTTTGGTTGCCACTAACTGCATTAATACCGCCGTGGATTTCGTAGAGGGTTTTTCCAAGAGAGTAGCGGACCTGGTCAAGCGTGATCAGCCTGACCGCCTCCTGGTATCCGACCCACTCCAGTGGCATGCCGGATACATCTGTGCGTAGAACCCGCTGCTGTAAGTCCATAACCTCTCTTGCTGAATCGGCTGCCAACACCCGCTTACACTGGATGTTGTATCTGGTAGGTATATATCTTGTTTTAAACGTAATCGCAAGTGAATTTTTTGTGCCATTGATCGATTCTGGTACTGTAAGCTTGAACAATACTTTGCGTTGCCATGAACCTCGTGAATATTCATTTGTCTGAACTGCATAATTCAAAAATGGAGTTGAATGTGAAACCCATCGTGCAAAAAACTATACTGATCCTGACTGTGGTATTGCTGTCAAGTCCGGTACTGGCCGGCTTGCCCGCAGCGGTTGATGGAAGGCCTCTGCCATCGCTGGCGCCGGTACTGAAAGAAGTGACGCCCTCGGTCGTGAATGTATACACGCAAACCCGGGTACGCGTACGCAGCCCATTACTGGACGACCCCATCTTCCGGCGTTTTTTTAACGTACCCGATGCGCCGCGCGAGCGTGTTTCGCAAAGCCTTGGTTCAGGTGTCATCGTTGATGCAGAAAAAGGTTACGTGCTAACCAATAACCATGTGATCGCACGGGCAGATGAGATTTCCGTCGGACTCAAGGACGGTCGCAGCATGGAAGCGAAATTGATCGGTACCGACCCCGATACTGACCTGGCTGTTATTCAGATTCCGGCTGAGGGCCTCACTGCACTCCCGTTGGCTGAAGCCGATGACTTGCAAGTGGGTGATTTTGTTGTTGCTGTCGGCAATCCCTTTGGCCTTGGACAAACCGTGACGTCCGGAATTGTCAGTGCTTTGGGGCGTACTGGGTTACGCGGCCTGGAGTTTCAGAATTTTATCCAGACTGATGCTTCAATAAACCCTGGGAATTCCGGTGGTGCGTTAATCAATTTACGTGGTGAACTGGTGGGTATCAACAGCGCCATATTCACACCCAGCGGAGGCAATGTCGGTATCGGTTTTGCCATTCCATCCTCCATGGCGCGCTACGTGATGAATCAGTTGATACGCTATGGCGAGGTCCGGCGTGGAACGCTCGGCATGTTTGTGCAGGATTTGACCGCTGAACTGGCTGGTGCCTTTGCTATGGATAAGGGTCAGGGTGCGCTGGTGGCAGAACTGGCTGCGGACTCAGCAGCGGATGATGCCGGCTTGCAACCGGGGGATGTCATCATTCGCATGGCTGGGCGTAAGATCAAAGACGCACAAGATTTCTACAACGCTGAAGGTGGTCTTGCGCTAGGCGAGTCTCTACAGGTTGAATATTTCAGGGATGGAAAAACTCGCCGTGCGAAACTGGTCATACGGGCGGTACCGAAACTGGTTGGGGCTGAGCTGGACTACCGTCTTACCGGTGCATCGTTTACCGAGTTGGGTATCCGGTATAAACAGAATAATATGTCCGGCGTGCTGCTGGATAAACTTGAACCGCGTAGCCGCCTGGCCCGTGAAGGCCTGACAAAAGGCGATATCATCACCGGCGTGAACCGTGAGCGCATTCGCAACCTGGCAGATTTCACCACTGCACTGGAGAAACCACATGGCAATATCCTCTTACAGATAAGGCGCGGGGGGCGGGTTTACATTGCCCGCATCGAGTAAGAGCCCGCATATTGCTATGACCAATCCGTACAACAGCAATGGTAGTAGCCTGCCGTTATACCCGCTGCACGCCGAAAATCTCGATCATTGGTTGCGGGATGCACCCGGCAATCAGCGCAAGTGGCTGCAAGCGTCTGGTTTCCGCGCACAACCCGGTGAACTGTGCGGCTTGCCGGATGGCAATGGCGAGTTGCACGGTTATGTGTTCGGGATGCAGAACCAGGGGTGGCTGTACCAGCTTGCGGCATTACCTGAGAAACTCGCAGCAGGAAATTACCGGCTGGTGGCAGACTGGGAGCCACAGCAGCGTTTACAGGCCAGTCTTGGCTGGGGACTCGCCTGCTATAAATTCAGTCTTTATCGCAAGCCGTCAAAAGAGATGCCGGCGCTGGTATTGGATGAAGACATTGCCGCGCAGGCAGAACTTTTACTGGCCGCACAGTTTCTGGTGCGTGACCTGATCAACACGCCAACCGAGGATATGGGTCCGATGCAACTGGCTGACACCATGGTTGCGTTGGCGGATAAGCTTGGCGCTGATGCGACGGTGGTTCACGGTGAAGACCTGTTGACAGAAAATTTTCCTGCCATCCATGCGGTTGGCCGCGCCGCAGGCCGCGAACCGCGTCTGCTCAGGATGAAGTGGGGTAATGCAGATCACCCGCTGTTGGTATTGTGCGGCAAAGGCGTGTGCTTTGACACCGGTGGCCTGAACTTAAAACTGACGAACGGCATGCGCCTGATGAAGAAGGATATGGGCGGGGCGGCACACGTGTTGGCTCTGGCCCAGTTGATTATCCAGGCAGAGTTGCCCGTGCGAGTGCTGGTGCTGATCCCGGCCGTCGAAAATTCGGTTTCTGGTAATGCCTACCGCCCGGGTGATGTTATCCCGACACGCAAGGGCCTGAGTGTAGAAATCGGCAACACCGATGCTGAGGGCCGTGTGGTGCTGGCCGACGCGCTGGCTTACGCCTGTGAACAGGATCCCGACCTTGTCATGGATTTCGCAACGCTGACCGGGGCTGCAAGAATCGCCATGGGCACTGACCTGCCACCGGTCTTCAGCAATGACATCAGCATAGCCAACGACCTGGTAATTGCTGGTGAACAGGAAGAAGACCCCTTATGGGTACTGCCGCTTTACCAGCCCTACAATGAACTGATTAAAAGCCGGATCGCCGACCTGAGCAATGTCGGCAAGTCCGCATACGGTGGTTGCATTACCGCCGCTTTATTCCTGCAGCACTTTGTAACTGAAGAAACGGACTGGGTGCACATCGATACCTTTGGCTGGAACCAGTCTGCGCGGCCGGGCAGGCCTGTTGGCGGGGAAGCTCTGGGGCTGCGGGCCGCGTTTAATTATTTACGCCAACGGTATGGCTGAGGTAGTCCAGGCTGTGCGGGTTGGTGACAGTTCCGTTGCCCGATGGCCGCGCGCCACCAGTTTATAACAGCACAAAACTGGTAATGGCCACCCCGGCGGTGACCAGTAACAACAATGTTGTATAGCTGATCCCGATTAGCAGGAATTTACCCACGGTAAGGAACCAGTTTTGCTGGTAGACCACGCGCAATGAAACCAGCAAATATACCGGAATCCAGATCCAGACGGCGGCTTGCAGCCAATCCGCAGCCGTTGCAATTGCCGTGTGGCCATAAGTATTCAGCAGGTCGCCGGCCCCGCTCAATAGCAGCAGCAATATCAGGCTGGCGAAGATAAAGGCATGGTTGTGTAACGAGAAGATCAGGTGCTCGACATAGTAGCGTTTTGCGAACAGGTACCAGAATTTGAACAACAACGCCACAAACGGCAGTAGAATAAACATGGTGGCGGGCAGGATATCGAATACCTTGTCAACAATCAGGCCAGGATTCTCGTCGAGCAGTTTGGCCTTGGTCGGGGATTCCTCAATTTCATCATTGATCAGATTGTTGAGCCGGTCTGGCAGCCAGGGTATATCCACCGGGTTGGTTTCGTGATCCCAGGGTTTATCATTAACTGTGAAGTCACTCTTATTCAGTAAGGGTTCGTTACTGTCTTCCTCGGTGATAACCTGGGCTATTTCGGTTTGAGTTTGTGTGTCCAGGGGCAGTTTACGCAGGACTTCGCCCAGCTTTTTCAGTTGTTCCTGGTCATCATCCGTGATGGTCTGGATGGCGGTGTCACTACCAGCCTGTTGATCTGCACCATGCACCGAAATTATGTCGCTTGATAGCAAGGTAGCCAACAGAAAAAATGTGATACTTGAAAAAATATACAGGCGCATTGGCGTCGTATAGCGAAAACGGCGTCCGTTCATATAGTCATAGGTCAGGCGGCCGGGTTTGAATAGCAATGGCTTGAGCGTGCGCATGAAGCGCGCATCCAGGTCCAGCAGATCCTCCATCAGGTCCCTTAGCAAGACCGGGAAGAAGCGCATGAAATTACGGTCTGGCTGGCCACAGTAATAACAGAACGGGCCTTTCAGTTCAGTACCGCAATTCAGGCAATGGGCCGAGCCGGCCAGCTTTCTTTTGGCCAGGGTCAGCGTCGGATCAGCAGTGCTGAGGGGTGCCTGATCTTGCTGGATGGCATCATCTGATCCGGTCATGTTGGCAGGTTCCCCATGTAATACAATGCGCGCCTAACCCGCGAATTGCGGGTAATACCAGATTGTAGCCAATGAACACAATAAGAACATACAAAAATCACCCCGCCGAGATCTACCGAACATTGCAACTGGCTGCACCGGTCATGATTGGCCTGGTTGCCAGTTTTGGCATGAATTTTGTCGATACGGTCATGGCGGGCAGGTTGCCGCAGAAGGAAATTGCCCTGGCCGCCATTGCGACCGGGGGTGCTATCTGGTCAGCCATGTTGATGTTCGTGCTCGGCCTGATGATGGCAATCCAGCCGGTGGTGGCCCATCTGGACGGGGCTGGAGACCTTCGGCAAGCCGGGGCCAATGTCCGTCAGGGGCTCTGGGTGGCCCTGGCAGTTGCGATTCCGTACGTGGTGGTGTTGCTGAACGGAGAGTTGATACTACGAGGCATGGGGGTTGACCCAAGCATTATCCCAACTGCTGTCGTATATCTGCGTGCTCTTGCCTGGGGTGCGCCGGCGATATGTGTGCTTTTATTGCTGCGCTTTTTCAGTGAAGGCACAGGCCATACCCGCCCGACCATGTACATAGGCTTAATGGGCATCGGGCTGAATATCCCACTCAACTACATACTGATGTTTGGCAAGCTGGGTATGCCGGCATTGGGCGCAACCGGGATCGGCTATGCTACTTCAATCGTTATTTCGCTGCAGCTGGTCGTGATGGTCTACTACGTACGAACACACGGGCATTTCCGGGATTATGAACTGTTCGGACGTGGCCACGGGTCGAAATGGGGGCCACATTGGGCCTCCATCGTACAACTGCTGAAGATCGGACTGCCAATTGGTACGGGTATATTTGTGGAGGGCAGCCTGTTTGTTGGCGCGGCGCTATTGATAGCCCGCCTGGGCCCGTTGCCTGCATCAGCGCATCTGGTGGCGATCAATTACTCTGCCCTGATGTTTATGGTGCCGTTGGGGCTGGCCAGCGCGGTAACAACACGGGTAGGCAATGCGCTGGGCCGGGGTGATCCGCAAGCGGCGCGCTATGCTGGCTTGATTGGCCTGTTCATCATACTTTTCACACAAACTTTGAGTGCATCGGTGATGCTGTTATTTCCAGAATTCATTGTCGGTATTTATACCGACGATGCAGCGATCACGTCTATCGCTGTTGGGTTGCTGTTCTTTTCCGCCATTTTTCAATATGCCGATGGTATCCAGATTTGTGCTGCAGGCGCTTTGCGCGGTTTGAAGGACACCCTGGTGCCCATGTTTATCAATATCTTCTCGTATTTGCTGGTCGGACTGAGTGTTGGTTATTACCTGACCTTCAACCGAGCCATGGGGCCTGCCGGCATGTGGATCGGGATGATTACCGGCCTGTCGTTTGGGGCAGTATTGCTGCTCAGCCGTTTCCTGATTCTGAGTAATAAAATACTCAGGACGTAGGGTGGACATGAATGTCCACCGTGTCCCGGTTCATCAAGCTCGACCCGGTGGACATGAATGTCCACCCTACGCTGCTATCCCGGCTCAGCGGATGCTTCGCCGTTTGCCTTGCTGGTAATTTTGGGTGCGAGACGTTTCTTCAGTTGCTCCAGTTCAGCTTCAATGGCCGGGTCGGCAGGGGTGTCTTCAGCGGTCCATACATTGTCGGGTTGACCGCCGAATTCATAAGAACGAACCCGGGCTTCGAGCCTTTCAACCTGTGATTGCAAGTGGTCAAAGCGGTTCATGGCGCGCCGTATTTTGCGCTCACCGGGCGAAAGCACCGGCGCTTTTCCAGCGCTGTGCCCGTTTGCAGAAGGGCTACTACTCAATTTGATATTCTTTAGCCTGGTCTTGGCTTCCGCCAGCTTGTTTTTAAGTGTGGCAACATCAAATTCAAGCTGAATGATGCGGGCATCCAGAGTTTCGGACGCGTCGATAGCAGATTTTAGTGCCTGCTCAAGCTCCGACCTGGCTTTTAGCGCTGCACGTGCCAGGTCATCGCGGTTGGTTTGTACAGCTTGTTCCGCACGTTCTGACCATTCCCCTATTTCACCCTCGTAACGCGCCTTCAGGCGTTGCAGATGGGATTGCTCAGCCAGCAGATCGGCGCTGGCAAGGCGGGCATCTTCGGCTGCATCCTCCATATCCCGGATCAGCGCCTTCAATAACTTTTCCGGATCCTCGGCTTTCTCGATCAGTGAATTTACATTGGCTGCTATAACATAGCGCAGGCGAGAAAATGTTCCCATGATGTGGGCTCCTTCGGGTTAATTCAGTTACCATTGTTTAATGCAGATTTCATGCCATAAAATATAAATTCATAGAGAACAATCAGTTATAATTTTTATCCATGGCTTCCCGGCAATGACTGATGGTCTTTTTGGCAAATAGTTGGTTTTTTCGCCAGTCTCAGTACTGTGACCTTCGGCAGATTGTGATTGGCAGTCACTATCCATACAATAACCCGCAGTTACTCAAACAGGCGATACCATGGCTAATGAGCGATCTTCCCCAGTCAAGTTTGCACTGGGTGTCTGGCATTTTATCAATGGCAGCAGAAAAGTTTTCCTGAACCTGCTGTTCTTGCTGTTTCTGTATCTGGTCTATGCAGCGGTGCAGCCACCGGAAACGTTTCGCCTGAAATCAGATACTGCGCTGGTTATCCGCCCCTATGGCAAGGTAGTGGAGCAATATTCAAGCACGCCCATGGATCGGGCGTTGCAGGAAGCTACCGGCCAGGAGCGATCTGAAACCCGTCTGCGCGACATGCTCGAAGCGATTCACCGTGCGGCGACGGACAGCGATATCACCCAGCTAGTGATCGATCCGAGTTACTTGCGGGGTATAGGCCTTGCCGGGCTCAAAGATCTTGGCCATGCGGTGGATTCGTTCAGATCTACGGGCAAACCGGTTATTGCCGTGGCAGACAACATGGATCAGCAACAGTATTACCTGGCTTCGCTGGCGGATGAAATCTGGCTCAACCCCAACGGTACGGTCTGGATAGATGGCTATTCAAGCTACCGGCAATATTACCGCGAGGGACTGGAGAAGCTGGCGGTGGAGATAAACCTGTTCCGGGTGGGGCAGTATAAATCTGCCATGGAACCATTCATTCGTGATGATATGTCCCCGGCCGCCAGGGAAGCCGGTAAGTTCTGGCTTAATAATTTGTGGGAGCAATATCTTGAGGGTGTTTCGAAACATCGCGGCATACCCGTTCAGACCTTGCAGGATGCGATCAATGACATGCCCAACGGGATCGAAGCGGTCGGTGGGGATTTTGCCCGTTATGCTCTGGAATTGGGGCTGGTGGATCGTTTGATGACTGCTCCTGAGTCCCGCCAGGAGTTGGCCAAACGTGGCACGGCGGACAAGGCCGGCGATAGTTATCGGGCGGTGGACATGCTGGATTACCTCGACCTCACCAAGGCCCAGAAAGCCTCAAGCACTGCCAAGAAGATCGCTATCGTGGTTGCCGAAGGTGAAATCGTCAGCGGACGATATCCGGCCGGTCGCATCGGTTCTATTTCCACTGCAGAGCAATTGCGTCGCACTGCGCTTGACGACCAGGTGGCTGCCGTCGTGCTTAGAATCAACAGCCCCGGTGGTGAAGCATTTGCCGCGGAAACGTTGCGTCTTGAATTGCAACAGTTACGCGAGTCCGGTAAAAAAGTTGTTGTTTCAATGGGTAACGTCGCCGCCTCGGGTGGCTACTGGATGGCCATGGCAGCAGATGAAGTATGGGCCAGCCCGGCGACCATTACAGGTTCTATTGGTGTCTTCGGGATGTTGCCGACATTTGCCGGTACGCTGGACAAGATCGGAGTACACACCGATGGTTTTGGAACGACCAAAATAGCTGGCAAGGTCAGACTGGATCGCCCGCTGGACCCGGATATCGCACGCTTGTTTCAGTCCAGTACCGAAAGGATTTACCGGCAGTTCATCAGCCTGGTCAGTAAAGCCCGGGGCATTGATAACCTCGATGCCGTAGATAAAATAGCGCAAGGCAGAGTCTGGAGTGGCGAACAGGCCATGGAACTCGGGTTGGTCGACAAAACCGGGACATTCCAGGATGCCATTAAAGCCAGCGCACGCCTGGCCGGACTTGGAGACAATTATCAGATTAAATGGATAGAGCCCAAACGCTCGGCCCTGGATGAATTTTTTACTGAATTTATGACGAAAGCAATCGTAAAATTGAACCTGTCAATTAGCCTGCCGGTCAATTTTTCCGCTTCCTGGTTGCAGAACATACTCGGTGACTTGCAGTTTATAGCTGAAAAAGAGGGCAAGTTTACGGTAGCAGCTTACTGCCTTTGCAAGGTTCAGTAATCCCTTTGGGTCGGGTCCGGCAGCCCGGAATGCAATAACCAGCGGTCCCGCTTTTCGTCGTACTGCCAGTTCTGCTCGTATGTAATGGTGCGTTCACGGGCTTGATTTTTATTGAATATGCGGAGTTCAACCATCTGTATCAAGCCCTTCGCACCATCGACTGGTGTCGATGAACGCAAGATATATTGCGTGACCCGGAACAATCGCAGGCGGTCCATTTCCAGTCGGGAGATGGGATGTTCTTCAAGGTACTCAGGTGAAATGAAATCAACAGCGGCATCCCACTGTGCCCAGCGAACGATCGTTTCGTATTGCTTAAGTGTTTCCGAAAGCCCCTTGCTTTTTTTGGTTTGCTGACAACCAAGGAGCAGGACAGCCAGGCCAAGCATGGTGATGGTACGCAGAATCAGTTTCATTTCTCGAGCTTCCTTATGGCCGTTGATAGGCGTTGTCGGTGGCAAACGGTATAGGTTACCGGTCAGTCGTTGGTGTTCTTATCACAGGCGCCGGGTGTGCTTGCCGGTACGCCGGCACCCCGGGCACCGCATGCATTGCCGTAGGTTATACCATCACAGCCGCAAACCGGGTCATATTGCATGGTACATGGATAGGGTTGCGCAGGTGGCGTAAGCACGCATTTTTCAGTTATTGCCTTTTTGTCCGCCATTGCCGGTTGCTTTGCGTTGGCCTGCTGATCAGAAGACGCAGAGCAGCCAGGTAACACCACCATAGCCAGGGCCAGAACCAGGGTGCCACTCAAATATTGCTTAAACATAAAATCTGCTCCAGGCGATACTCAGCCAGACGACGGTAAGAAAGATCAGCGAAACCATGACGGCAGCAGATGCCATGTCCTTGGCCCTGCCGGACAAAGTGTGCAATTGTGCACTGATTCGGTCAACGGTATTTTCAACCGCGCTATTCAGCAGCTCGACAATGACCAGCACAAACAAAGGTGTGATAAGCAACAGCCATTCGGTCATCGTTTGGGCCAGCCAGACGGACAGTGGCAGCAGGATGATGGTAAGTACCAGTTCCTGCCTGAAGGCCGCCTCGTGCCTGTATGCATCGCGCATACCACGAAATGAGTGGCCTGATGCCTTGATAATCCTGTTGATGCCGGTGAGTCCGGGTTTCACCTGTGCTTTCTCCGAGCTGTTGGGTGTTAGCAATCCGCCATACAAGTTCGACAGACCGCTTGCTGGTATTATGCTCAAGTAGCCCGGCAGTAACAATCCAGACTGCACTATTTTTGTTAACAGGACCCGTTATGCTCAAAGTTGCTTCCTGGAATGTCAATTCACTGAATGTCCGCCTGCCACATGTACTGGCATGGTGTGACGTGGCCCGGCCGGATATCCTCGCCTTGCAGGAAACCAAGCTGACTGATGACCGGTTTCCGGTTGATGAATTGCTGGAAGCGGGTTATTACAGCGTGTTTTCCGGCCAGAAAACCTACAACGGAGTTGCCATACTCAGTCGCCAGCCGGCGGCTGACGCGCAAACAGATATCGACGGGCTGGATGATCCGCAGCGCCGCATACTGGCCGCCACCATTGGTGAGCTGCGCATGATAAATTTATATGTCGTCAACGGCAGTGAAGTAGGCTCAGAAAAATTTGACTACAAGATGCACTGGCTGCAACAGGTAGCTGCCTGGATAGCCGGTGAAATGCAACGGTACGAAAAAGTCATTGTGTTGGGTGATTTCAATATCACCCCGGATGACCGGGATGTGTATGACCCGCAAGCCTGGCATGAAAAGATTCTTTGCAGTACGCAGGAGCGGGACGCGCTGCGGAAAATTCTGGAGCCGGGTTTGTCAGATACGTTCAGGCTGTTTGAGCAACAGGAAAAGAGCTGGAGCTGGTGGGACTACCGCAAGGCTGCATTCCGACGGAACATGGGCCTGCGGATTGACCTGATTCTGGCCTCAGCGGTATTGGCGCAGACCTGCAGTGCGGCTTATATCGACAAGGAGCCGCGCCGCCAGGAGAGACCGTCAGACCATACGCCGGTGGTGGCGGAATTTATCTAGCCCGCTCAAGAAGGGGTACCTGGTTAGTTATGCCCGCTGTAGGTCGGTACAGCCGGGTCAATCTGTTTGGCCCAGGCGTCGATTCCGCCGGCGACGTTACTCACATTGCTGAAACCCTGTTTGCGAAAATGTTCGGCCGCCACCTGGCTGCGATTGCCGACATGGCAGATAAACGCGAGTGCCGTGTCCTTGGGCATGGCTTCAATTTCCTGCATCAAATCACCTTCCATTGGTTTTGCTGCGGCGAGCGAAGCAAGGGCACGTTCTTCCTTGCCGCGCACATCGATCAGAATCACGCTGTTGTCATCAAGCGCCTGCTTCAATTCATCCACGCTCATTTGCTTAACCGGGCTCGGTGCCTGCGGCAGGTTGATGGTCAGGCCTTCACCCTGCACGGTTTCTACCCAGTCAATGACCGCACCGTTGGCGCGTTGCGCTGAGGCCAGATCGAACAGAAATACTATGCCATTTACTTCAACCTTGATTTCATGTCCCTCGGCGGGTGCCACGTTGAATTGAGATTGCCAGCCCGCATCAATAGCGAAATGCAGGCCGACACCGTCGTGACCAGTCATGGCCTCACGAATTTTCTCTGCTGCAGCGTCGGTGACAGTTACTTCTGGCGGTGTGCGGTCCGGTGCCTCGATGCCCAGCATTTCGTGTAGTTCACAGCTATTGAACATGGCGCTGACGATGTCACAGCCGCCGACCAACTCGCCGTCGATATATAGCTGTGGGATGGTTGGCCAGTTACTGAAAACTTTGATCCCCTCCCGGATCTCCTGGTCCTGCAACACGTCGACACTTGCATAGTCACTGAGTATGGAATCCAGTAAACCGACGGTTTTCGATGAAAAACCGCACATGGGTGCCTGTGGTGTTCCTTTCATGAAAAGAACGACGTGGTTGTTTTGGAGAATACTTTCAATTTGCTCGCGGGTGCTGTCATTCAAACTCATAATACTGGATCCCGATAGTTTTTCAGATGAGGCATAACATGGGGTGTTCGGCGCACAAATCAAGCCTGTGTGAACGCTTCACCATAATCAATGGTGATTTCCTCACCCGCCCTGATTTTACGTAGAGCATACAGTTCCAGGCCGTCCATTTCACCATTCGGGCGATTGTCATGGTTCAAAAACCGTAGTTCGTTGATACCGTCATGGCCGCTCCACTCATCTTCCTTCCCGGCCTCTACCCACAGCACATGCATGCCGTTGTGTTCTACCTCAACACTTTCGTAGTGGCCGATCCAGGTGCCAACCGGGATATCATCGCGGGCAAATAAACCACGGCCGTGAACGGCTGAGTCAGCGACGAAGCAAAGTGGGTTATTGGTGTATGCCGGCACAACTTACCGGGCCGGTGTGTCGGCAATGAGTTGGCGGCTGTCTTCGTGGTAAACAATGCAACCTGGATATGCAGTATCGCCGCTGTACCCCTGCTTGCGGATAAACCGGTGCAGGTCATTGAGACCGGTTGCCAGCAAAGGGTAGAAATTCATCTGACGGTTCTGGCTGACGACCGTGACCGCCACTGTGCCCAGGTCGTCGGCCGCATGCTCGGTGATTGGCACCGCATCCTGCGGCGGCTCAATGGTAGATTCCTCCAGCAAAAATGTTTCCGTCAGTTCCGCGTCTTCCAACCCTGGCAAGTGCTGGCTGACCTTGACACCATGTGCGGTGAGCATGGTCAGGTAGCGACGGTATTCCCTTGTCCGGTCAGCGTAAGCGGTTTGCAGTTGCTGATTTGCCGCAGGCTTTTCGGCACCATCGCCGTGCCTGGCCCACCAGTCGAAGGTTTCAAAGAAACTATGGACGGCACCCTCGCGCCATTCGAACTGGAGCCCTTTGGCAGTGTTGACCCGCAGTATTGGCCCGGGGAAATTTATGGCAGCGTCAAGTAACTCCCACAGCGGCAGAAAACCATGGTGTTCGAGTTGTAGTCGGAGCAATGCGTTTAAATCAGTAATGGTCATGAAACGGGCATGATTAAGGGAAATTCTGAACTGTGACTCCAGGCCCTTGGCGGAGTGGGCCGATAGTTGGCCCTGTTCGAGGAAACGGTGTTCCATTTCCCCGGCCAGCGTAGCAATGTGATCGACGGGACCACTCACAAGCAACGGTAACACCTGCAATAAACCCAGCGGGACATGTTCAAAGGGCTGTAGTTCATCCAGTGGCATGCGTCCTTTTCTTGCGCCAATGCTCAGCAGGCGCGGCTGAAAGTCATCACCGGGGTTGCTGGATTGCTGCAGCGTCTCCAGTGCCTGATATACCGCTAATTCGGGTCTGAGCAACTGGGTCTGGTCAAACAATGCGCCGGCCATGGTCAGTGCGCAACGGTTGATTTCAGGAAACATGCTGGTCAGGTCGGTGGCGAGGTGTGCCAATACCTGTTCTGCAGCAGCGCGGTCCAGCACAGCCGGGCGTGCGGCATTTTCCCCATAATAGCGCCTGGGGTCAGTCTCTATGCCAACCAGGATGTATTGGTGTTGCAATGCGGCCATCAATGGTGATCAGCGGAAGTGCCCCGGCCTGCCCGGCACAGCGTAGAGATGCCCTTCGTAGTTAAAATGCAACTTGCCTTCATCGAGTGTGGTGACTGAGCCCTCGAGAGAATAGGGCAGGCTCTTGACGGCGCCGTCCTGTAATTTGTCGAGCAGTTGCTTGCCCGATTGGGTTTCTTCGGCCTTCACTGTCCATGTTTCGGTACCATTGGCAACGATATTGGTTTCAGCCGGGCCTTTATAGGTAAACAGCTTGCCATCTTCAACGGACAGGCTGAAATCGATTACCTGGATATCCAGCGCCACGCCATTGAGGTTGCGCATACTCAGTTGCACGCTGATGCCGTCTTCCGAGTGGCTTAGTTCGCTCATGCGCACAATGGGTGCGGCGCCGCGTACAATTTTTGTACCACAGGCGCTAGTAAGCACGACGGCTGCCATCAGCAGCACGACGAAAAATATTCTGCTTGTCATTGATCTGCTATCCATTGCTACGGGCCTCGTCATAAAGGTGACATTTTACGCAATGCGGCCCCTCTTTGTGCTGAATTTTGTGATATTCAGGCTCGAGTTGTTCACAGGCCGTGATTTTAACCGTGCATCTATCTGCATAGACGCAGGCTGATGAACGGTCGCCTGGTTCCCCACTGCTCGGTAGCCCGGGTGTGGATTCAAAGCGGGCATATGACAGCAATGCTTTACTATACGGGTGGGCCGGCCGGCTGAAAAACGTGTCTGCAGGCGAATGTTCGAGTAACTGGCCCCGGTACATGACGGCCACCTCGTCTGCAATTTGGCGAATCACCGCAAGGTCATGTGAGATGAACAGGAAGGCGATGCCGTACTCTTTTTGCAGCGATTGTATCAGTTGCAGAATCTGTGCCTGTACAGAGACATCCAGTGCAGATACTGCCTCGTCTGCAATCAGTAGCTCCGGGTTGCTGACCAATGCCCTGGCAATGGCAATTCGCTGCTGTTGCCCGCTGGAAAACTGATGCGGGTAGCGTGGCAAGACATCATGGCTCAGACCAACGGTTTGCAGGGTCTGCCTGATCTTTTTCTGCCTGTAGTCGGTGTCGCCGATGTCGAAATGCCTGAGTGGCTCCAGTAATGTCTGTGCCACGGTTCGCCGGGGGCTGAGGGAGGCAGAAGGCTCCTGGAAGACGATTTGTATACGCCGGCGGGCTTCTTTGAGTTGTCCCGGGCCCATGTTAAAGATATTTTCACCATTCAACAGGATACTCCCGGCATCCGGTTCCAGCAGGCGCAGGATGGCGCGGGCGATACTGCTTTTCCCTGCGCCTGATGCGCCTACCAGCCCCAGTATTTTTCCTCCAGCCAGGTTGAATGTGACCCGGTCTACAGCGTGTTGCTGGTTATGAAAACTGAGCGAAAGCTGATGGACTCTCAGCAGTGGCAGACTTGATTGCGGGCCATTGACAGGCATTACAGTGGCCTGAAACAGGCGACCCCCCTGTTACCTCCGGTACCAAAACCAGGTGCTGATTGCACGCACTGCGGTACTGCATAGTCACACCTTGGTGCGAAATGGCAGCCTGGCGGCAAAGCAGATAGCGCGGGAACCTGGCCTGGTATCGCATCGATCCTCGCGGGTTTCAAGGCACTGATTTGCGGGATGCATGATACCAGGCCGGCGCTATACGGGTGCCGGGCATGGGCAAACAGGCTTTGGCAATCTGTTTTCTCCAGCAGGCGGCCGCAATACATGACCAGCACGTTCTGGCAGCATTGCCTGATCACGGACAGATCATGGCTGACCAGCAAAATGGCTGTCCCGTGGTCTGCCCGCAGTCGTTTGATTTGTTGCAGAATCAATGCCCGGGTACTGCTGTCCAGTGCCGTGGTTGGCTCATCTGCAATCAGCACTGCGGGTTTGCATACCGTTGCCATGGCGATCATGGCCAGTTGCCGCATACCGCCGGATAATTCGTGCGGGTAGGCAGCAGCAATTTTCCCGGGTTGGCCAAAACCAACCTCGTCAAGTGAGTCCAGCACTGCCTGCCGGGTGTGGTTCCTGCCACCACCGGCATGGCGCCGGTGCACTGCAGCAATTTGCTGGCCAATGGTAAATACCGGATCCAGTGCGGTACCGGGCTGCTGGAATACCATGGCGATGTCCCGGCCAAGAATGTGTCGCCGCTGTACTGCACTCAGCGTGGAAATATCCCTGCCGTTAATTTCGATGGCTGCAGACTCTATCGTGCTTCCAGGTGCCGGCAATAAGCCGAGGATGGCAATGGCTGTCATGGTCTTGCCACAGCCGGACTCTCCCACCAGGCCGGTGGCCTCACCCGCTTTTATACTGAAGCTGATATTGTCCACGACCTGTAGCCGGCCCGCTGGCGTTTTGAACCAGACGCTGAGGTCTTTTACCGTTAGCGCGGCCGTACTCATATAATGGGCCTGCGCGTATCCAGTGCGGCCTGCAGGGCGTCAGCCAATAGATTAAACCCCATCAGCAGGATAAAAAGAGAGACACTTGCTGCTGTAAAATTTCCGAAATGCCCGGCCAGCACCTCCTGTGAGCTCTCTGCCAGCATGAGCCCCCAACTGACCCCGTCCTTAATACCGAGGCCCAGGAAGCTGAGTATGACTTCGGTCTTGATGGCTGCAACAAACACGATGGTGGCTTGCACCAGCAGGATATGGATGGTATTTGGTAGCACGTGGCGGAATACCACCACGATACCGGGCAGGCCGATTGCGCGAGCAGCCTCAACAAATTCGCGCTGTTTGATCCGCATTACTTCACCGCGCACAATCCGCGCAGTGGTGGTCCAGAAAGTGATGATCATGGCGAGGTGCATCGCCCAGCGGTTGCCTTGCAGTGCAAATGCGATCGCTGCGGCGAAAAGGTAAATTGGAATTGAATCGAGTACACCCTTGAGCCACAGGATGGCCTCATCCGGCCAGCTATGGCTGTACCAGCCTGCCAGTGCACCCAGCACAGTGCCCAGCACGATGGAAAAGGCAGTTACAATGAGGCCAACTTCAAAGGAAGTCGCCGCACCGAACAGCGTGCGTTGCAGAATATCCTGGCCAAGGAGGTTGGTGCCAAACCAGTGCGCAGCACTGATGCTTTCCCAGCGATTGCCGCTGGTTACCGACCAGCTCTGGCCCAGCATTCCACTCCAGACGCTGAGTGCCACTAAAGCGAAAAATATGACGATAATCAGACCACCCATGCCATAGCGGTCAGTCTTAAGGCGTTGCCATGTCGCGACCGTCATGACTTGCTCACTGCCGGGTCACCCTGGGGTCAACAGCACCGTAGAGCAGATCGTTAATTATCAGTGCCAGCACGAACAACACGCCGGTCAGACCAACCACTGCCTTGAGTATCGGTTGGTCGCCGCTGGTAATGGCGTTAAATGTCACCAGGCCGATGCCGGGTATCCCAAAATAGCTTTCCAGCAACAGGCTGCCGGACACCAGGATAAACGGTATGGAAAACATGATCCGTGTCAAAACCGGGATCAGGCTGTTTTTCAAAACATGTTTAAACAGTAGTTCAGTTGGCGGGATGCCATATGCCTGCAGGGTGCGGATGTGGTCGCGCTCTATTTCCTCCACCATAACCGCCCGGTAAAAACGTGTGTTATAACCCAGCGTCACCAGCAAAAGCGCCAGCGTTGGGACGGTTACATAGTAAAAGTAGGAGGGTAGGTCGTGGACCCGCCAGCCACGGACCGGAAAGAGATTGAGGCCATAGGGTGTGGACAGCAGAATCTGCAGGATGATGATAATAACCAGGAAGCTGACACTCATGCCCACCACCGATGTGGACAGGACCAGCTTATCCAGCCAGCGGCCGCGATACCAGGCCGCCAGCATGCCCAGTGCCAGGCCAAGAATATTGCCGATTACAAAGCCAGGCAAAAGCAGGGCGATTGAAATCGGCAGGGTGCGGGCAAGTATTGACGATACGGCTTCACCCGTGGAATAAGAATGCCCCAGATCCAGTGTAACGAGTTCCTTCAGGTAATCGCCATAGCGCAGCAGGAATGGCTGGTGGTAACCCAGTGAATGGCGGACTTCGTTGATCTGCTCCGCGCTCGGGTTCTTGCCCAGCAGTTCATAGGTTTTGTCCGGGCCGAAATAGACCATCAGAATGAAGCTGACAAACGTCACGCCCAACACCAGTGGAATGCCGTACATAAGCCTGCGAACGATGAAACTCAGTTTCGTCATGGTGTGGTGGAGGGCTCCGCCAGGTCAACAAAGCGCATGAAAAATCCGCCGAGGAATGACCGGTCCGGTTTCATGATGACTTTCTTGTCCCACAGAAACAGCAAAGTTCTCGAAATGCCGGCAATGGTGGCACAGTCATCTATCAGTAGCTGGTTCATTTCACGATAAATGCGGGTGCGTTCAGGTGACTCGCTCAAGGTCGAACTGATCTCAAAGAGCTGGTCGTAGAGCGGATTATTGTAGCTGGCTGAGTTGGAACCGGGGGCGGCATTCGGCCCGTAAAATAGTTGCATGATATTTTCAACGTCGGGGTAATCCATAGTCCAGCTACTGTTAATCAGGGCGATCTTGCCCTGTGAATAAGCCCGCTGGTAGTCACCATAGGTTGCAAATATCAGCGGCTGGATCTTTTTAGCAGGATAGCCTATCGCCATCATGAAGTTACGGAACTGTTCGAAGATCTGCCGCTCGGTTACGCTGTTGGGAAAGCCATAATCGAGCTCCGGCAGGTTTTCCTTGTTCCAGCCATTGGCCTGCAATAAGTCAATTGCGCCTTGCAGGTCACGTTGAATATAAGAAGTATCCCCGTGCGGGTCATATTCGGGTACTGCGGTTGGAATGATGCCGGGAAACACCTGGCCAATGCCGTAAAAAAATATTTCGTTTCGTTTCTTCCAGTCAAAAGCCTTCACCATCGCGCAACGCAATGCCCGGTTGCGGCGGTTTTGCACCGGGTCGGCACGATAGCCGATGCGTTCGTCGGCCATGTTGAAGTTGGTGTAGATAAAACCAGCTTCCGGCGAAGCCTCGAAGTGGTAGAGCCCTGCAAACTGAGGGCTGAGTTTGAGCGGTTCACGCTGGCTGAGAACCGTGTCAAACTGGCTGACCGGGACCTTGATAAAATGGATTTCGTCCGCTGTAAACGCATTCCAGCGGGCTGCATCTTCAGTAATGAATTCTATTTCCAGTTGATCAACAAAAGGCGGGATTTTGTTTTGCAGGGCCTCAAGGCCGATTTCACCCTGCGTAGCGGGGTCATAACCTTCATCTTCCAGATTAAACGGCTCCGCACGAAAATCCAGATTCTTTGTCAGCACCGCACGGGTGCTGTCGCGGCTGACCAGCTTGAAGGGCCCGGAGCCTACCGGGTGGCTGGATAGCTCCTGGCCATATTTTTCCACCGCTTCCCGGGCTACGATGGCTGCATAACCCTGGGCCAGCGTGTGCACCAACTGCGGAAAAGGGCGCGTCAGGGTAATCTGTATCGTGTAGTCGTCCAAAGCACGCAGTCCAGTGACTTCCGTGTCATAGTCAGAGCCTTCCGCCTTCCATTGGTCCAGCCCTTCGATCCGTTGTTGCCACAGCCAGGCGCCCTGGGCACGTGTATCCGGATCAAAGTGCCGTTTGATGGAATAGACAAAATCGGCTGCTTTGACCTCCCGGCCAATACCACCTTCAAAGGCGGGATCATCAATGAAATGCACCCCCTTTTTAATCCGGATGATCAGGCGCAAACCATCCTCTGATATTTCCGGCATTGCCGTCGCCAGATTGGGCTGCAATTGGTACGGGCGGGCCAGGTATTTGTAACGGTAAAGGGTGTCGTAGAGGTTGACGACCAGGAAATTGGCGTACAGGGATGCAGCCTGTGCAGGGTCAAGGGAGCCCGGTGCACCATCCATTGCGTGCCGGTAAATCTTTACTGGAGCAGGATTGTGGGTAGCCGGAGGTTCGCCGCAGCCGCCCACGATCAGCAGTACCAGCAAAATTGCGTAGTGGATTTTTTTTAGCACTCTGCCCGCCTGTTTGAAAGCGAAGCTTAGCTCAGTCAAGCGGCGTGCGCCAATCCGGTATGATAAATCAGTTCCCGGAATCAGGATTTATGGCGGGCTGGTCTTCTCCCAGGTACAAATCGTAATTTGTCAGCGGCGGGTCGCCGTCATATATCTGGTATTGGCGGTTTTGCAGCCAGACATCGCGCAGTAGCACATACGGGTCGTAAGCCTGTTGTAGCTCAGCATCCTGGGAGAGGTAACGCGCCCTTCGATCAATGCCACGAACTATCCAGTACCCCCATTCATTGCGACCATGGATAGCGCGAGTGACTGGATGATAATAACTGTCGACCAGGCGGCCAAACCCGTCTCTGGGTGTGGACGGGCCAAACACCGGCAACATCAGGTAGCGGCTGTTTTTGTACCCCCATGTCGCAAGTGTCTGTCCGAGGTCTTCGTCATAGAACGGCATACCGATCTTCGTGGCGACGTCAAAAAAGCCCAGCAGACCAACGGTCGAATTGACCAGGAAACGACCGAAGGTATCGGCACCCTGGGTAACCTTGCCCTGCAATAGCTGGTTAACGAGGGTAACGGGGGCGTCCAGGTTCCTGAAAAAATTACCAACGCCACGCTGAAAAGGATCCGGCATGATCTTGTCATAGCCCACTGCAACCGGGCGCACGATCTTGTCCAATCCGTCATTGAACGCGTAAACCTTGCGGTTAAAGCCTTCCCATGGATCGTTTTTCGGATCGGTGTGCCGGCTTTGGGTGCCGGCACACGCTGACAGCAACAGGCTGATAAGAACAGCAGCAATGATTGGTAACCTGTCGTGCATCATAGGAAACTGCTATTCAGGCACCTCCAGGTCACCGGCTTTGAGCCGGGCAATCACGCTGTCGATACCATTTTTCTGGACATCGGGCATGATCTGGTTGCGAAAGGTCGCGACGTAGGAAATACCCTCCACAATTACGTCAAAGGCTTTCCAGCCATCCGGCGTTTTGTGGAATGCGTAATCGATGGGTGTTTCACCACCGTTGGGCAGCTTCAAGCGCGTGCGTACCCGCGTGAGTTTATCGTTCAGATCCCCCCTTTGCGGCAATACCCTGAGCGGTTCAGTGGTGCGAAACTGCAGTAATCCCCTGGCGTAGCGGTCGACCAGCAGGTTGATCATCGCATTTGCAAACGTATCGACTTTTTCTTTCTTTATGCCGCGACCGGCACGGCCCAGGATAAGGCGGGCGGAATAGTGAACATCCAGCAGCGGTATCAGGTCTGTGCGCACGAGGGCCTGCAGCGCGGCCGGGTCGGACCTGTATTTTTCGATGTTCGCATTTAACTCCGTAAAGATTTTGTTGGTGGTGTTTGTCACCAGGGATACCGGATCGCTCCCCCCGGTCTGGGCATAAAGATTGCTGCTGAACACGTATGAGAGCAGTAATAGCAATACTTTTGACGGCATCTTCATTTGCCACTTCCCTTGTTGGTACTGAACAGGAATTTACTAATCAAATTTTCCAGTACCACGGCAGATTGGGTGATCAATATCTGGTCACCATCGGCCAGGGTATCCGTGGCGCCGCCCGGTTCCAGGCCAATGTAGCGGTCACCCAGTATGCCGCTGGTCAATATTGACGCGCTGGTGTCACTGGGGATATCGGCAAAGCGCTGGTCAATACGCATTTCAACCACGGCTTCGAATGCGACCGGGTCAAGGCTGATCTGATCCACCATGCCGATTGTCACACCGCCTATTTTCACCGGGGCGCGGGTTTTCAGGTCGGCGACATTCCCGAAACGGGCAGTGACCCGATAGGTTTTATCACCGAGCTGCATGCCATAGTCAGTGGCCTTGGTGGCCAGCCACAGCATGGCGGCTATACCCAACAGCAGGAAAATACCTGAGGTCAGTTCTACGTGGTAATTTGCTCGCATGATAATTCCCGTTAATTCCGCTGTCGTTCAGATAAGAAACGACGTCATAATAAAATCAAATATGAGTACCAGCACCGAGCTCAGCACAACTGTCCGGGTGGTAGCGGTGCCGACACCCTCGCCAGTAGGCTTTGCATGATAGCCGAAAAAAACAGCAATCAGGCTTACAATGCCGCCGAAGACTACGCTTTTCCAGATACCACCCATAAAATCCTGACTAAAATAAATATTCGACTGCAACTTGCTCCAGAACACGCCTGGGTCAAGGCCCATGGAGCCAATGGAGAACACCACCGCACCCAGGATGGCAAAAGCATTGAACATTGCAGTCAACAATGGCAACGAAATCACACCTGCCAGGAAACGGGGCAGGGCTATACGTTTGACCGGGTCTATTGCCATCAGTTGCATGGCTTCGATCTGGCTGGTGGCTTTCATCAGGCCGATTTCGGCGGCCACCGAAGTGCCGGCGCGACCGGCAAACAGCAAAGCGGTCAATACCGGTCCCAGCTCCCTGAATAACGATTTGCCTACCAGCAGGCTGACCTGGTCGGAGGCGCCGAATTGTTGCAAGGCATTGATGGCCTGCAGGGACAGCACCATACCCACAAAAAAGCCACAGATCATGATGATGACCAGTGAACGGGCACCGATCAGGTAGGTTTGCTGTAACGTGCTGGTCAATAACTCCCGCTCAAACCTGATTCCACCCAGCATCCGCAGCAGGAAAAAGCCGCAGTTGCCGATCTCAGCAAGCGGTGCCAGCAGTCTTCTTCGTTTGCTTCGGTCTTTTG
Source organism: Oceanospirillales bacterium (assembly GCA_003233115.1). GTDB lineage: Bacteria > Pseudomonadota > Gammaproteobacteria > Xanthomonadales > SZUA-36 > SZUA-36. The sequence goes on along the minus strand of QIKV01000052.1, from coordinate 1,537 downwards.
GCATGGCCGGGCTCAGCGCGCGTTGGCGCCAAGTGCTTCGTTCTGCAGGCTGAAGGATATAGGGCCTTCAACCCGGCCATTCATGAATTGGTCAACGGCCGGATCACGACTGTGCATCAATGCCTGCGGACTGCCTTCGGCAATCAATTTTGCGAAGGCAAGGATGAAACAGTAATCGACCAGCTTTTTCATTTGCTCAACATTGTGGGTGACAATGACACTGGTCAGGCCCAACTGGTCATTGGTTTCTCTTATCAGTCGACCAACAGAGGACATGGCGATGGGGTCCAGTCCGGTCATGGGTTCGTCGAACAATACTATTTTCGGATTCATAATGACAGCGCGTGCCAACGCCACGCGCCGGGCCATTCCCCCGGATAGTTTATGCGGCATCAGGTCACCTGTACTGGCCAGGCCCACCGAGTTTAGCTTGTCAATAACGCGCTCCTGTATTTCATCTTCAGACAGGTCGGTATGTTCCCGCAGTGGTGTGGCGACATTTTCAAATACCGTCAGGTCGGTAAACAGCGCCCCATTCTGCAATAGTACGCCGATTTCTTTCCTGCATTCATACAGGTCTTGCCTTGACAGGCCGGAAATCAGTTTTCCATTTACTTCTACGGAGCCCCTGTTCGGGTACAGTTGACCGGAGATCAGGCGCAGAATGGTTGTCTTGCCAACGCCGCTTGGTCCCATGATGGCCACGATGCTGCCACGCTTGATGTCCATGCTGACATTGTCCAGGATGATATTGATACCGCGCCTGTAAACCAGGTTGCTGATTCGAATGATTGGGTCTTGCAAGCTCAGGGCCTTCTTTGTTGGTTGCTGCTGTAGTGACCGCTTGGCAGTCAAGTTTATTGCATCACTTTTTTAAAGGCAAAAAAAACGAGGGAGACTTGCGTCTCCCTCGTCGTAGAAGTGTAGGAACTCCGCTTCTGGTGGACTGCAGATCCTCCTAGGCCTTTCCAACTTCGTCCAGTTCCGATCTGTTCTGCCCTTCGGTTTCTGGTCGCGGGCCTTCCTCCCGCTTTTATTTATCGACGTATTTCACGTCTATCTCAAGGAATCGCGTTTTCCTATCGAGTCACCCTTATGGTACGACCGCTTCTCTTGGCAGAACCCGGTCCGGGTGACGCGTCCTGTACCACCTGGACGCTGTCCGTTTTCTTCCACCCTCTCCACCTTCGGGCGGGTCGGCCTTCCGGTAGACTCGCATTCCGTCCAAATCCAGTCTTTCGACCGTCTCCGTTCTTCCTGCGATCCCAACCTTTCGGCTGGTGGGTTTCATGTAACGGGGAATTAAAGTTACTCCTGAGCGGGGTAATTGTCAAAGGCCTAAAAGGGGTAGTTAGAATGGATTTCTCAACAGCTGCATGAGTAAAAAATTACAACTGCATGAATAGAAAAACATCTTAAAATTTACACTTTTTTTACTTTGCGATAAAGCGAATGAAATTGATTAAAAATAATACGAAATATTTTTGGAAAATTAAAAACCCGGAGCAACTGCTCCGGGTTTTGCTTTAGAAATACT
>QIKV01000138.1 GCA_003233115.1 Oceanospirillales bacterium | reverse complement strand
GCCAGTGTCGTCAAACTACTCATGCTCAGATTTCCGCGATCAATTTGTCGAGCAAATCACGATGGGTGTTTTCGTCAACTTCCCGTTCAAGAATTTGACGGGCACCCAGAACAGCGAGGCCTGCAACGGTTGCACGTAACTCCTCGCGTGCCTGGTTTGCTGCTTGTGTTATCTCGGCTTCACCCGCCGCAACCTGCCGTTGGCGTTCATCAACAGCATCATCTTTAGCCTGGTCAAGAATCTGGCTGTGACGCTGGTTTGCCTGTTCAATAATTTCACTGGCTTTGTCGTGCGCCGCCTTGATTTGCTGCTCTACCTCCCGGTTAGCATCCGCCAGTGCTTTTTCTGCACGGTCGGAGGCAGCCAGGCCGTCAGCAATCCTGGCACGCCGTTCATCCATCGCCTTCAACAAAGGCGGCCAGATAAACTTCATACAAAACCAGACGAACACCAGCATGGCGATCGACTGCAGGATCAGCGTGGCATTAATATTCATGCCGTATACCTCGTCGTGTTGTGTCTGCTAAAAAATGCCGCCAGCGACAAGTTATCCACCGACTGCCTTGAGGGCCTCTTGGAGTTGACCGATGAACGGGTTTGCAAACGTGAAGAACAGCGCAATACCCACACCAATCATGGCAACAGCATCCAGCAGGCCGATGGCCAGGAAGAATTTGCCCTGTAACATCGGCGCCAGTTCAGGCTGGCGTGCAGAACCTTCCAGCAGACGACCGCCAAGGATACCAACACCAATACCAACACCCAGCGCGCCGAGGCCAATCAGCAGTGCGACGGCGATAGCGGTCATACCAATTACATATTCCATTACTCAACTCCAGTTTCAGAGATAGATCGTCAAAAAATCAAAAACACCAATAACCCAAAGAACTAACTACAAGATCGCAAACTAGTGATGTTCGGTTGCCATACTCAGGTACACAATCGACAGCATCATGAAAATAAACGCCTGCAGCGTGATGATCAGGATATGGAATACCGCCCATCCGAAATGCATCAACTGCCCCCCAACGAAAGCCAGACCACCGACCAGGAACATTTCTACAAATACAAGCCACAGGGTTTTCTTGTTATTCAGCTTGCCTTTCAGGTTCATCCACAGCGTAATAAATACGGTCACGAAGGCCACCGTCCAGAACCACCACGGGATGTGCTCGCCAAACAATGAGCTGAGACCCGCCCCGATAAACCCTGAGCCAGCGGTAAACACCAGCGCAATCAGAATAAAGATCAATTCACCGGCGTACATGTTACCGAACAATCGCAAACCCAGCGATACGGGTTTGGCCAGCAGGGATACGATTTCGAGAATAAAATTGAATGCCATCACCAGAGGCCACACCACTTTTGGCATACCCAGCTGTTTCGGATTTAGCGGGTTGAAAACCAACTCCAGCAGAAAACCGTGCACACCCTTGGAACGGATACTGTAGACAATGATCAGCACGAATACGGCAATCGCCATGCCCATCGTGGCGTTCACGTCAGTTGTGGGCACAACTTTTTGGTAGGCGACACCGGCACTCTTGGCTACAAAAGGCAGCCAGTCGACCGGGATCAAATCCATCAGGTTCATGAAGAAAATCCACACGAACAGTGTCAACGCCATGGGTGCGATCAAACGACTGGTACCGTGGAATGTCTCTTTGACGCTGGTATCGACGAATTCAACAATGGATTCGATCATCGCCTGGAAGCGTGATGGCACACCGGTATTGGCTTTTTTTGCGATGCTGCGGAACATGAAGAAGAATATAAAACCGAGGATCAGGGACCACGCCAGCGTATCCACATTAAACGACCAAAAACCCATCGCGGCCGCTTCGCCCGCACCATGGGCAAGACCCCAACTGCCATCCGGGTGCTGACCGAAAGTCAGATTCACCAGATGGTGTTGTATGTATTCGCCTGAGGTAGGCGCTGCACTTCCGCTTGACATGGTTTATACAATCCGCAATTTACCGTTCTCTAGCCCTGAAGAACAACCCCAGCCTGGCGCTGAAAATCACCACCACCATACCGGTAAAAAACCAGCCGGCCGCAAGCGGCCTGACCCATACAAATACTGCCACGCTTATCAGCGCAGTTAACAAAAGTTTACCCGCCTCTGCTAAAACGGCTGTGCGCAGAAAAGCGGCGCTGTCCGGCCCGAATTTTGGCGTTACCACTAACGCGAAAAACAGGGCGGGAATGAACGCCGCCAGACTTCCGAATATGGACGAGTAAGCCGCGACCGGTCCGATCAGTAACAAACCACCGGCCAGTAACAGGGAAATCATTGACTGAACCCTCAAACCCCGGCGTATCAAGCCTTCAATGGGAACCGTCATGCGCCCTACCTCATCACCCAAACCCACTGCACACCTCATTCACCAGGCAGCCAACCACCTAAGACGGGCCGCCTCCAGCCGTCCATTTTAACATTTTGAAAACTGGCAGGGCAATGTGATTCTAATGTTTTTTAATTGAATCAGTCAGACTTCACACCCATTTGCTCCAGAATGCCTTCCAGTTCATCTGCAGAATTGTAGGCAATGATCATCCTGCCCTTGCCCCTGGGACCGTGCTGCAGTTTCACCCTGGCACAAAGTTTTTCAGACAGCTTGTCTTGCAAACTCTGAATATCGGAATCAAGTGGCGGTTGCCGGTGCTGCGGGGGATTCTTCATGCGCCGGACCAGTTGCTCTGTCTGGCGTACTGACAACTCCCGCCTGACTACTTCCCGCGCAGCCTTTGCCTGCAAGGCTGGCTCAAGTGTCAGCAATGCGCGGGCGTGACCCATTTCCAGGTGGCGCGCGTCGACCAGTTCACGAACTTCCCCGGACAGCTCCAGCAAGCGTAAGAGGTTGGAAACAGCAGAGCGCGAACGGCCTACCGCTTCGCCGGCTTCCTGGTGGGTCATCTGGAATTCATCCACCAGCCGCCGCAGCGCGGTTGCCTCTTCGATCGGATTCAGGTTTTCACGCTGAATGTTTTCAACCAGCGCCATGGCGATGGCAATTTCATCCGGCACATCACGAATGATCGCCGGAATTGTTTCAATGCCGGCCACCTGTGCAGCCCGCCAGCGCCGCTCTCCGGCAATCAGTTCGTATTGCTTATCACCGGATAAGCGCACCACAACAGGCTGGATAACGCCCTGGTGGCGAATAGACTCTGCCAGTTCTTCCAGCCGGTCAGCATCAAATATTGAACGCGGCTGATAGGGGCCGGGGCGGATAACGTCCAACGGTAACTCTCTTAGCGAATCCCGCCCCGATGTTTGCGCCCGGGTGCGCTCCACTGCATGGCGCAACGTGGCCTGGCTAAGCATTGAGCTCAGATTGCGACCGAGGGGGTTCTTTTTTACAGTCATGACATGATTTTCCAGCGCTGACAAAACTATGTTATCAGAGGTTCCTCAGGATAGTGAGCCCGCATAGTCACTCTGCCCTGCCTGCCGCTTGCGATTTCTGCGTAACATCTCACCGGCCAGGCCAAGGTAGGCCAGTGCACCGGTGGAGGCGGGGGCATAGCGCAGTACCGGCAGACCGTGGCTGGGTGCTTCGGCAACGCGGACATTGCGCGGTATCAGAGTACGATAGACGCGTTCGCCGAAATGCTCGATCAACTGTTCTGAAACTGCGCCGGAAAGGTTATTGCGGCTGTCGTGCATGGTGCGTAACAGACCTTCGATTTCGAGTCCCGGATTAACACTGTTGCGCACCTGCTCGATGGTTTCAAGCAGTGACGCCAGGCCCTCCAGCGCGTAGTACTCACATTGCATCGGAATCAATACACTGTTGGCAGCCGTCAAGGCATTCAATGTCAGCATATTCAGCGAGGGCGGACAATCGATAATGATCCAGGCGTATTGCTGTGCGATCTCTTCCAGGGCATGCTTGAGTTGATACTCACGTTCCTCGACCTGCAGCAAAGACACCTCGGCAGCCGTCAGATCACCGTTTGACGGCAATACATCAAAGCCAAGTTTTTCCACGTGGACCACAACGTCGGTTATTCCGCACCCGCCCGTCATCAAATCGTAGGCCGAGATTTCCAGCGCTCGCGTAGCAATTCCGCAACCCACAGAAGCATTGCCCTGCGGGTCAAAATCGACCAGTAAAGTCCGGTACTTCATATCTGCCAGCGCCGAGGCCAGGTTTACGCAGGTAGTGGTCTTGCCAACCCCACCTTTCTGGTTTGCGATCGCGATGATTCTTGCCATAATTTTTCGCTAGTGTCCGGTAACTTCGAGCGCCATAATGACGAGGTGTCGTTCCGCGTGCAAATAGGGCACGGCCATTTTCTCCACCGACAATACATTGACCCAACCGGGCAGCGCTTCAAGCTCCGCGTGCGGATAAGCGGCTTTCATGGCTAACAACCGTGTGGATTCCGTCGCACAGGGCCTGATCGCCGCAGCGAAACCCTGTAATGATGCGAATGCCCGCGAGGTGATATTCGCAAATGGCTGATCCAGTTTCTCTGCCCTTTGCTGTAGTGGGTGGATATTGGAAAGTTGCAGCACACGTCCGACGTGGCGGATGAAGCGGATCTTCTTTCCGACACTGTCGAGCAGCGTGACATCCATCTCCGGATTGATGATGGCCAGCGGTAAGCCGGGCAGGCCTGCGCCCGTACCAACATCAAGCAATGACCCCGGTTGCAGCCAGCTTGCAATAGCCAATGAATCCAGAATATGCCGCACCAACAGGAAATTTCGCTCCCCTGGGGCGACCAGATTGTAGGTGCCGGACCACTCTTTCAGCAATTCCATATAGGCAAGTAAGCCATCAACTGCAGCGGATGACACTTCCAGTTCCAGGCGCGCGAGGCCGGATTGGAGTTTGATGCGTTCGGGGTCAGGGCTAATATTCGCGACCAGCGTGGCTGGTCCCTCCTACAGGGTTCCGGAAGATTTCATGATGCTGACGATTTTCTTGGCAACGCCGTTGACAGCGTCCCGTCTCTCGATGTCTTTAGAGCGGGTAATCATGCTCCACATGGCCTGGTCGTCAATGATATCGAAATAGGTTGATTCTACATACACGTAGTTTTCCTGGTTATAAAACCCGGCACCTTCGCGCACGGTATAGACATTCGTATAGGTGGGAGCAAACCAGCCATAGCCGTGACCATAAAAACCTGAGCCTACCAGTGTGGTGTAGTAGTCCGCCTGCTCCAGGCGTTCGCCTTTACCGCCGCTGGTAATGAAAACCACGATGATGGCATCCACACTGGCGGCCTTTAACGCAGGTTCGGCGCGCGCGCGCGTCAAACGTCCGGCCATACCGGGAATATCACTGGACACCAGCGCATTGCGGCCTGACTTGCGCAGTACAGACACAATTTCCTGCTCAACTGTCAAGCGCTGCAATGCCTCCGGCATCATGGCAATCACTGCGATACGTTGGCGTTTGTCTATCTCGTTTCTGTCGGCTTGCCAATCAGAGATCACCTTGGTTGACTTTAAACAGCCACTCAACAGCAACACCACGGCTATTAGCACAAGGGATCGCAGACTAATACGGGTCATTCCAGCATCCTTCTCAAATTCAAGTTTTCTGTAGCAGTGCGTATTCTACCGCTATGTGGAGGTTTTGCCGATAGTCAAATCAAGTTCTTCAGCGCAATGGCAGGCAACCCAGTCTCCATTTTCCATTCTTCTCAGGGCCGGCACTTCCAGTTCGCAACGCTTCACCATAAACGGGCAACGGCTGTGGAACACACAGCCTGTCGGTGGCTCAAGTGGAGATGGCATATCGCCCGTCAGCCCGGTATCGCTTTGGACCCGCGCGAGCCTGGGATCAGGCACCGGCACCGCTTTTATCAGCGCACTGGTATAGGGATGCAGCGGCCGCCGGTACAGGGCTTTTTGCGTAGATATTTCCATCGCCCGGCCAAGATACATCACCATCACGCGATCGCTGATGTGCTTGACCACCGACAGGTCATGGGCAATAAACACCAGTGACAGGTTCAGCTTTTTCTGCAGGTCTTTAAGCAGGTTTATAATTTGTGCCTGGATAGATACATCCAGTGCACTGACCGGCTCATCACAGACGACCAGTTTTGGGTTCAGCACCAGTGCGCGGGCAATCCCGATCCGCTGGCATTGGCCACTGGAAAACTCATGCGGGTAGCGATTGATCTGATTGGGCAGCAAGCCCACCATTTTCATCATGCCGCGCACACGTTCATCGACCTGCACACGGGCAATCCGGGGGTAAAAAGTCCACAGTGGCTCGGCGATGATATCGCGCACTGTCATCCTCGGGTTAAGTGCGGCCAGTGGATCCTGGAAGACTATCTGCAAATCCTCGCGCTTTTTACGCAAGGCCTCTTCATCCAGCTTGCCCAGGTCTTCTCCCAACCATAGAACGCGCCCCCTACTGGGTTTTATCAAGCCCAGAATGGCCCGGGCCAGCGTTGATTTACCGCAACCGGTTTCGCCCACGATGCCAAGTGTTTCCCCGGCATTCAGTTCGAAGCTAACACCATTAACAGCTTTTAACGTATACGTTTTAGCATTGAAGAAAGGCCCCTCGCGCACTTTGAAATGCACGGCAAGGTCCTGCACCCTGAGTACCCTGTCAGTCATGATTCTGTCTTCCCGGTGGCCCTACCCATCTGCCTGACCCAGGTAACAACGCCACGCATGGCCCTGCTCATCGGTCTGCATCGGCGGCGCCTCAGTACAGGCATCGTGGGCCTGCGGACAGCGCTCCCTGAAGTAGCAGCCCGCGGGTAGCGACGACATGTTCGGCGGGTTACCGGGTATGGCCTCAAGCCCGCTGTCCCCGGGCTGATCCAGCCGCGGCACAGATTTCAGCAACCCTTTTGTATACGGGTGCCTGGGTTGATAGAAGATATGTTCGACCGTACCGCATTCGACAGCCTGGCCCGCATACATGACCAGCACCCGGTCACACAGCCCGGCCACGACACCAAGATCATGGGTGATCAGAATGATGGCCGTATTGGATTTGGCCCGTAATTCTGTCATCAACTGGCTGATCTGGGCCTGCACCGTCACATCCAGCGCCGTGGTGGGCTCATCAGCAATCAACAGGTCGGGCTGACATAACAGGCCCATGGCCACCATGACGCGCTGGCGCATACCACCGGAGTATTCATGGGGATACTGTCGAATCCGGCGCTCGGGATCAGGAATGCGTACCGCCCTTAACATTTCTATCGCATGCGCACGGGCCTCGGCCTTGTTCAGCCCCTGGTGATGCATGACCACTTCGACCATTTGCTTCTCGATTCTGAGGTATGGGTTAAGGGATGTCATCGGGTCCTGAAAAATCATGGCAATTTCTTTGCCGCGCCGTTTATTCAGTTCCGTCACATTCATTCGCAACAGGTCCTCGCCCTTGAACAGGGCCTCGCCACTGGCCTTTCCGTTCTCGGCGAGCAGACTCATGACCGCCATCATGGTCTGGGTTTTCCCACAGCCCGATTCACCAACAATGGCCAGTGCATCACCTGCTTCGATCGAAAAACTCAGCCTGGTCACCGCACGCACTAAACCGTCTGGCGTTTCGAAATCCACACCCAGGTCTTTTACTTGGAGCAATGCCACAGGTACCTCTGAGCTCGTAGTTTTCATGTTAACAACACATTCAGAGCCGGTCTTTTGGGTCCAGCGCATCGCGCAAGCCATCGCCGATATAATTTAAACAATACAAGGTCACGGTCAGAAATACTGCCGGTACGATCAGGGTCCAGGGGGCCGATTCCATGTCCTGGGCACCGTCGGCCACCAGTGCGCCCCAGGAACTCATCGGCTCCTGCACACCCAGGCCGAGAAAGCTCAGAAAGGACTCCACCATGATCACTTGCGGAATGGTCAGCGTGACATACACTATCACCACCCCGAGCAGGTTTGGAACAATGTGCCGCCGGATGATGCCCCAGGGTGTTACACCACAGGCACGTGCGGCCTCGATAAATTCCATGTTTTTGATACTGAGTGTCTGACCGCGCACAATGCGCGCCATATCCAGCCAGTTCACCGCACCTATTGCTACAAAGATCAGCACGATGTGCCGACCGAAGATAACCATCAGCAAGATCACAAAAATCAGGAAGGGCAAGGCATAGATGATGTCCACTACCCGCATCATGATCCGATCCGCCGTACCGCCAAAATAGCCGGCGACGGCACCATAACTGACGCCGATGATCAAGCTGACCAGGGTTGCCACCAGGCCCACCAGCAATGAAATCCTGCCGCCTTCCAGGGTGCGCACCAGAATATCCCGGCCGACCGCATCCGTGCCGAACCAGTGGCCGCTAATTAAACTGGGCGGCGAGGAAGTGAAATCCCAATCCGTAAAATCCGACTCCCAGGAAATCACCATGGGGCCAAACAGAACCAGCAAAATGATAGAGCCCAGGATGAATGTACTATAGACGGCCGCGCGGTTTTTCAGCAGGCGGTGCCAGGCGTCCTCCCAGGGTGAACGGCCCTTGACATCGCGGACACCCAGCGCGGCCTCGAAAGGATCGATGGCGGGATTGTCAACGCTTTTCGTCATAGCGAATCTTCGGGTTTAGCCAGGCGTAGATCAAATCCACGATAAAATTCAGCACAATGATCAGCACGCCGTAGAAAATCACGACGCCCATGACCAGCGTGTAATCGCGGTTCAAAGCCCCGGTGACAAAGTAGCTGCCCAGACCGGGAATGGAAAATATACGTTCGATGACGACCGAACCGCTTATCAGGCCGGCGGTTGCCGGACCCATAAATGAAATGACCGGTAACATCGCTGGTTTCAGCGCGTGCCGGCGAATGACCATGCTTTCCGGCAATCCCTTGGCGCGGGCAGTACGGATAAAATTGCTGTGCAGCACTTCAATCATGCTGCCACGGGTCAGGCGGGCTATATAGGCTGTAACTGGCAACGAAAGCGTTACCACGGGTAACACCATGCTGGCCACACTCCAGTCCCAGCCACCTGTTGGTAACCAACCGGCATAGACTGCCAAAAGCAGGATCAATATTGGCGCAATCACAAAATTGGGCACTGAGATTCCCAGCATCGCAATACCCATTAGCGAGTAGTCCACCGCGGTATTTTGTCTCAGCGCCGCAGTGATTCCCAGCAAAGTACCCAGCACAAAAGCCAGCAGCATGGCCAGGGCGCCTACCGTCAACGATACAGGAACACCCTGTTCAATCAGCTCTGTGACGGTCCAGTCTTTGTATTGAAAGGATGGACCAAAATCCAGTACCACGATCTGACCCATGTAACGGAAATACTGCTGCCATAACGGCTCATCCAGATGGTACTTGGCATTCAGGTTCGCCTCAATTTCCGCAGGCAACAGCTTCTCAGAATCAAATGGGCCACCGGGCGCCATCCGCAGCAGGAAGAATGCCACTGTGATCAACATCAACAGTGTCGGCACCAGTCCCAGCAAGCGCCGCAAGCTATGCCTCAACATGCTGGAACCATGGGTCATTCGCGCGATTCCTCCACACCTGCCTGGCGCTCATGTTTGGTCTTTAACAGGAACATGTTTTTACTGTAATGATGATCCATTATATTGCTTTTCCAGCCTTTCAGACGGGGGTTGACCAGTCGCTTGGTGACGTAGGTGTAAACGGGGATGAATGGCATGTCTGCCAGCAGCATGCGCTCAGCTTCGAACATCAGGCGCCTTCGCCGGGCAGGAATACGCTCGGCGGCAGCATCTTTGAGCAGGGAATCATACAGCGCGTTTGAGTAACCATAGTCATTGCGGCCATAACCGGTACGAAATAATTCCAGGAAACCATAGGGATCGGCATAGTCACCAATCCAGCCAGCCCGGAACACCTGTGTCAATACCTTCTGCTCACGATCCCGCAAAAAAACCTTCCATTCTTCATTGACCAGCGTGGCCTGCACTCCCAGAACCTGTTTCCAAAGCGAGGCTGCTGCCAATGCCATCTTCTTGTTGTTTCCGCCGCTGTCATAGCGTATTTCAAACCGCAGTGGATTGTCTTCCGAATAACCAGCGCTGGCATACAGCCGCCGGGCCTCAGCATTGCGCTGAGCCTGGGTCCAACTGGCCCACTCCGGTAGTGGCGATACGAATTCACCTATGCCAGGCGGTACCAGCGTGTAGGAGGGCTGCTCACCAAATTGAGTAACTTTTTCCGTAAGCAGGTCCCGGTCAAGCGCCAGCGCCAGCGCCAGCCTGAGATCCGGATTCTCGATGAATGGTTCACGGGTCACGTTGTAGCCAAAAAAATAGGAGCCCAGCCACGGGCTGATCACCAGTTCCCTGGGATAGTGCTTTTGCAACCACTTGAACTGGTTGTTCGGAACCCCGTAAGTCCAGTCCAGTTTGCCGGCCCGGAATTGCTTTGACGCCGCCGACTGGTCTTTAAATGGGTAGTAGAAAACCTTCTCAATAATGACGTTGTCTGCATCCCAGTAGTTCCTGTTCTTGACGAGCTCAATATGGGACCGAAGTACCCAATTCTTGAGTACGTACGCCCCGTTCGATACCAGGTTGCCTGCACGTGAAAATGCGGAACCATGTTTCTTCTTGCTCGGGCGGTGGACCGGGTAGGCTAAAGAATTGTTCAGCAAGCCAAGAAAGTAAGGCGTCGGCCCTTTCAGCTTGATCTGCAGAATATGATCGTTGATGGCAGTAACGCCCAGTTGATCCGGGGGCTTGTCGCCGGAGAGCACCTCGGCAGCATTGGCAATCGGTAACAGTACCTGGGCATAATTCGACGCAGTTGCAGGTGAGGCGCTGCGGCGCAGGCCGTAGACAAAATCTTCTGCGGTTACCGGATCACCATTTGACCAGCGGGCTTCGCGACGCAAGTAAAAAGTATAGGTTTTTCCATCCCGGCTGATATTCCAGCGAATCGCTGCACCTGGAATGACGCGGCCCTGCGGTGACTCCGAGGTCAGCCCCTCAAACAAGTCGCGCAGTACGTGTGCTGCGGGTACGCCTTCAGCCAGGTGCGGGTCCAGGGTAACTGGCTCCTCGCCATTGTCCCGACGCAGTACCTGCTCCTGTGCCAGCACGGACGGGTCCGGGCGGCCATCTTCTGTCAATACCAGCTCAACCGGGCTGGAATGCCGGTCAAGGCTGCCTGGCAAATGATCCTGGTTGTCACCGCCACAGGAGCCGAGCGATACTAGAAGGATTACTGGCAGCAGAAATTGACGTAGCTGGATCACGGTTTTTTGCTTGCCCCTGCCGGAATCAGTTTTTTCATTTTCATCGATTTGTTGTTTCGTAAAGTTTCCAGCGTGTATCCTAACCAAAATTCACATGGAGTGTTCCAATTGGAAGCAAACCAAACCCTGCTTGAAAACCGCCAGCAACTGATCGAATACCTTGAGGCAGGCTGTAAGCCAAAGCCCGAATGGGGGCTGGGGACGGAACACGAAAAATTTGGCTTTACCGTCAATGATTTGCGCCCGCTTCCATACGCAGGCAAGCGCGGCATTCGTGCGATACTCGAAGGCCTTGCCGGCCAGTTTGGATGGCAGCCGGTCGAGGAGCAGGACAACATAATCGCCTTGCTGGGCGACACGGGCGCATCCGTCACACTTGAACCGGGCGGCCAGTTGGAGCTTTCCGGCGCCTTGCTGGATAGCGTTCACCAGACCTGCGATGAAGTTTACACCCACCTGGCCCAGGTCAAAACCATTGCGGAGCCACTGGGCATCGCATTCCTTGGCATGGGTTTTCAGCCCAAGTGGGGACGCGAAGATGCTGAATGGATGCCCAAAGGCCGTTACCGCATCATGCGGGAGTACATGGAGAAACGCGGTAACCTGGGGCAGGACATGATGAGCCGGACCTGCACCGTGCAGGTTAATCTTGATTTCAGTTCCGAAGCCGATATGGTGAGGAAATTCCAGGTAGCGCTGGCCCTGCAGCCGGTCGCTACGGCTCTGTTCGCCAATTCGCCGTTTGTCAATGGCAAACCCTGCGGGTTTGTCAGTTACCGTTCGCATGTGTGGGAAGACACCGACCCGGACCGTACCGGTATGCTGCCGTTCGTTTTTGATGCATCCATGGGCTTCGAGCGTTACGTCGACTACATGCTGGACGTACCGATGTACTTTGTCTATCGACAGGGTAAGTATCTTGACGCTACCGGGCAGTCCTTCCGGGATTTCCTGGCTGGCACTTTGCCCGCATTGCCCGGCGAACTCCCCACCACACAGGATTGGGAAAATCACCTGACGACAGCTTTCCCCGAGGTTCGCCTCAAGAAATACATGGAAATGCGCGGTGCCGATGGCGGCCCGTGGGGCAAACTATGCGCCTTGCCGGCTTTCTGGGCGGGGTTGTTGTATGAGCGCCCGGTCCTCGATGCAGCCTGGGACCTTGTCCGTGACTGGAGTATGGAGGAACGAAGGCAACTGCGGGCAGACGCACCGAAACTGGGCTTGAAAACAATGATACGAGATCGAACGCTGCAATCACTGGCACTCGAAGTGCTGGATCTGGCCTCCAGTGGCCTGACCGCACGCGCCCGGCTGAATGCGTCCGGCGAGAATGAGAGCGGGTTTCTCGAACCCCTGTTCTCAACTGCCCGCTCCGGACTTACTCCAGCAGAGAAGAAACTGGCGCTTTATTATGGCCGCTGGAATGAATTAGTTGACCCCGTGTACAGCGAGTGTGCCTACTAAAAAGCAGGCCACCATTCTGCCTGACGGGCTATTTTACCTTCCAGACAACCAGTTTCCATTCATCACGGTTTTTGGATTTGTGATCGTAACCAATGTAATACGTCTTGCCCGCTTCAAAATTTACTTCCAGGTCCGGTGCATACCAACCACGATTACCGCCACGGCCAACCTTGCAGAATGTGGTATCCAGGATGGCACGGGCATTGAGGGTGTGTATGCCCGGCTCAATCTTGAACCCCTGGGAGGGAACGATCTTCATCTGCCCGTCAATTTTGTTGACCGCTACCGGTGACAGGCAGTCCACCGGTCGCCCGCCATTGGTTACTACCTGGGCCATATCACTACTGGCCAGAACTGCTGACGCAGGTAATCCCGCCAGCACAGCTATCATCAGAAAAAATTTTTTCATCACCGGCTCCTTGGAAGCTTCAATGCCAAAGTATAAAACTATATGCTGGTACGTGAACCGAAGCTGAATAGTCAGATCGGCAGCTTCAGGTCACTGTTGATTGCCAGCATCTGCTGCTTGAAGATGTTTTTGATTCGTTGCAGCGCTTCTTCACTGTCGGCGTCAAAGCGTAGTACCAGTATTGGTGTGGTATTGGATGCACGTACCAGACCCCAACCATCAGAAAAATCAACCCGCACGCCATCAATTTTGTTGACTTTTGCATCAACAAATCTGGCTTTTTCCTGCATTTCAGCGACAAAAGCATGGTTTTCACCCTCTTCCATCGGGACCTTCAGCTCAGGTGTACTAATACTGTTCGGCAGACTGTTAAGAACCTCCTGCGGACTACGTTCGTCAGCCGCCAGAATTTCCAGCAACCTTGCCGCAGCATAAATACCACAATCGAAACCGTACCAGCGCTCTTTGAAAAAGAAATGTCCGCTCATCTCACCGGCAAACGGCGCATCCACTTCCTTCATCTTGTTTTTGATCAGCGAGTGCCCGGTTTTATACATCATGGCTTTCCCACCAGCCTCTTCGATGACCTGGTGCAAATGACCGGTGCACTTGACGTCATAAATAATGGTCGAGCCGGGTACCCGGCTCAGTACGTCTTTAGCGAACAACATCATCAGGCGATCGGAATAAATGATCTTGCCATCCCGCGTCACTACACCCAGTCTGTCAGCATCGCCATCAAACGCGATCCCGATATCCGCACCCATCAGCCCGACTGAATCAATCAGGTCCTCAAGATTTTCCGGCTCACTGGGGTCCGGATGGTGGTTCGGGAATGTCCCGTCAACCTCATCAAATAATGCAAAAACCTCGGCACCGATTTCACGCAATACATCTGCAGCACACACGCCCCCAATGCCGTTGCCACAATCGGCAACCACCGTCAGTGGCCGTTGCAGTTGAATATCAGAGGAAATTTTTTCCCGGTACC
The DNA here is from genome assembly GCA_003233115.1 of Oceanospirillales bacterium. GTDB lineage: Bacteria > Pseudomonadota > Gammaproteobacteria > Xanthomonadales > SZUA-36 > SZUA-36. Next base: position 37,772 of record QIKV01000138.1, on the reverse strand, counting down.
GGCTGAGCATATCTTCCTGGCTAACGCTGCCCTTGCCCACACGCAGGTCTCCGCTTTGTATGCGCCGGTACATGTCGGTAATTTGCTCACCCGCCTGTGTGACGCCACCAATCAGCATTTTGAAACCATTGTAATCCGGCGGGTTGTGGCTGCCGGTAATCATCACGCCAGTGCCATTGCCCAGTTCGTAGGCAGCGAAATACAAAACACCGGTGGGTACGGCTCCAATATCCACGACATCACAACCAGTAGAACAGATTCCTTCAATCATCCCCGCGACCAGGTCGGGGCCGGAATTCCTGCCATCCCGTGCCACGATCACAGGGCCTGCATCTGCTTCCAGTGTCAGGCTGCCAACAACCTGGCCGACCTGTCGCGCTACTTCGGCGTCAAGGGTCTTGCCAACAATGCCACGAATGTCATACGCCCTGAATATACTTTGCGTCAAGTCAACCGGTGGAAGAACCTTTCTCGACTGCAAGTGCGGGTGCTCCAGGTCAAGGCCGAAGTCCGGTAAACCGACTCCGCCCGTCCCACCTTGCAGGTCGGGTTCATCCGCTTCTACAGTATCCTTCGCCGGGCTTTCATCCTCCTGTTCCAGTTGTGCCGGGTCTTCTTCCAGCTCTTTGTGTGGCTTAGAAGGCCGCAGCTTGATCATCAGGCCCAGTGCGAGCATAAACAGGCCCACAGTAAACACAAAAGGACGTAAAAATCCCGGGCTGTCAAAAGTTCCCGTTGTCTGCAAAATACCTATCCGCAACAATGCATTCGGAACCGGCAAATAGGCCAGGCCCGGCCGCGAAGAGGGTGGTTCGGCAAGATTTACAATTTCGGTTGGCGCAAACCTGCCATTGCCCTGATCCAGCGCAAAAATACCCGGTTCTGACAAAGAATCATTGAATACTTTTGTGATGGCAGCCGGTTTGATCTTCGCCAGCAGATACCCTGCCGGGGATTCAGCATCACCAACCCGCACCACCATGGCCAGGTAAGCGTCATCACCCTGGCCATGAATCTGCAAGGGCGCCAGCCCCTCTTCCTGTGCCTTCATCAACATATCCAGCACTGCGTAGCCGGAAGGGCCCATACGATTACCGCGTAGCTTGCCCAGGTCCGGCTTAAAGAGAGTGACTTCGATCAGTTGGGGAATACGACTGCTGACATACTGCTGAAGAACGGCAAGACTCCCCGGTTCAGCAACCGCAAGGGCCGCCAGCCTCTGTACCTCCGGCTCCTCCAGCACCCGGCGGAAAGTTTGCACGGCGTCGCTGACCTGACTGATGGTCTGCTTCACCGGCTTGAGTACTGCATCACTATCTTTTTGCTGGGTGCTTCCCAGCAGGAAAAGAAGCCCTGCCAGTGCCAGCAGCACACTGCCGATTATAATCAGTAGCGTCGGGTTCAGCTGCTCAAGGTGAGGCTTTTCCAAGCCACTGGGTACCTTGCGGGGCCTGTCCGACTTCCTTCCCTGCTTTATGTTCATTTCATTTTTGGCCTGTATGTCCAAACCCGCCAGCACCACGTGGGCTGGCCTCAAATGACTCAACCACTTTAAAACCGGCCATCACCACGGGGACCACAACCAACTGGGCAATCCGCATGCCCGGTTCGATCTCAAATGCCTTATCCGCCCGGTTCCAGCAGGACACATAAACCTGCCCCTGGTAATCACTGTCGATCAGACCGACGAGGTTACCCAGCACGAGGCCGTGTTTGTGACCAAGCCCTGAACGCGGCAGGATAATAGCGGCCAGCCCGGGGTCGGCAATATGCAGGGCAAACCCGGTGGGTATCAAGTGGGTTTCTCCAGGATGGATCACGATGTTGTGCTCTACGCAGGCTCGAATATCCATGCCGGCGGAACCACCAGTGGCGTGCTCCGGCAATGGAATTTCTTTGCCGAGTCTTGGGTCAAGGATTTTTAGTTCGATGGCTCTGAACTTCTGCCCTTTGCGGTCCTGCCCTTTGCGGTCCTGATTGTCCAATTGGCATCCCTTTGCTTTGCAACCGACATCATAGCAAGCCTTCGTCCGGTAGTCTTGTTGCCGGACAGCTAAACAATAATCATGTGACGATCTGAAGCGACGTTGTCCTACAAATACTGTCATCAAGCTCCAATATACACGACATACCGGCTGCTTCAGGATTGCAGTCATGCAAGCGTGCCAAAAAAGCAATTCCCCGCCAACACAGCGGCGTCAACCCGACTCACTATCTGATGCGGAACTGCTTGCACAGCTTTTGCACACCCGCCCGGCCAACCGCCGGGACCTGCACCAGGCCGAACGCCTGTTGCAGTCTTTTGGCGGTTTGCGTGGCCTGCAAATCGCCGCCCGCCTGCCAACATGCGAACGCGAAGGACTGGATAACAGTTCAGCTTCACAGTTGCAGGTTGCGTATGAACTGGTTCGCCGACAACTGAAGCAGTCTTTACAGCGTGGTGTTTCGCTAACCAGCCCGGCAATGACAATGGAATACCTGCAAACCGTGCTACGTGACCGCAGGCGGGAAATTTTTACCTGCCTGTTCCTGGACACGCGGCACCGTGTTATCGCCGCAGAAGACCTGTTTCAGGGCTCTATTGACGGCGCTTGCGTATACCCCAGAATAGTTGCAGAAAGAGCTCTCAGGCTATCGGCGGCCGCCGTCATCGTGGCGCACAACCACCCTTCCGGCGTTAGCGAGCCAAGCCTGGCAGACCAGGCCATCACCCGCCGGCTGAAGGATGCACTGCTGCTGCTGGAAATCCGCTTGCTGGACCATTTTGTGGTGGGCGATGGGCCACCGGTTTCCATGGCTTCCAGAGGTATGTTGTAATATGGTGGCGGTTAGATGGAATTTGATTGCAAATTCGCTGGCTTTGCGGTATAAAGTGCGGCTCATTTTTGATAGTACAGAAACGGAATAATCCAATGTCCAGAGTTTGTCAGGTAACCGGTAAACGCCCAGTTTCGGGAAACAATGTGTCGCACTCAAATGCGAAGACCAGGCGACGCTTTTTACCCAACCTTCACCGCCATCGTTTTTGGGTGGAAAGTGAAAACCGCTGGGTCCGTCTGCGTGTGTCCACCAAGGGTTTGCGCACTATTGATAAGAAAGGCATTGATGCCGTTTTGACCGACATGCGTGCACGCGGCGAAAAGATCTGAGGAGCATAAATCATGGCAAAATCATCACGCGATAAAATCCGCCTGGTATCATCCGCCGGTACCGGCCATTTTTACACCACCGATAAAAACAAGAAGAACACCCCAAAAAAAATGGAAATGAAGAAATATGATCCTGTTGTCCGCAAACATGTGATGTACAAGGAAGCCAAGATCAAATAATTGGTTCTGTTTCCAGCTACAAAAAAACCCGCCTTCATCGCGGGTTTTTTTATGTGCGCTGTAAAAGCAGGTTTTGCCACTGGTCCGTTGTTACTGACCAGCCGGGTTTAATCCAGGCCGTTGCTGCTGTTTCAAGCAGAATCAACGGACCCGGCAAAAGCGTACCCGGCTCCAGCTTGTTTCTGCTTCGCAACCCCACCTCACACCCAAGCTCCGGCATAAATACCGGTTCGCCCCTGTCGAGGCCGCCGGCGTTGTGCTGAAAGTCAATGGCAGCCAGCGCTGCCGGGGCCCGCGCACTCAGGCGTAAATTGACCAGTTCAACCGGGTGCGGCAGGCGCAGGCCACTGGCTCTGACGTGTGCCTGGTGGAAATTTTCCTCATGCGCAGCTTCGGCACACCAGTCAATGCTGATGGTTGCGCTTTGTCCCCGGTAGCGCAGTTCAAGCTGGCGTTTATACACGATACTGTCCGCAGGGCACCCTTCGGCCTGCAGTTGCACCCTGGCCGCTGCTTCCAGCCCCTCAAACCGCTGGCCGATATCGCTGTCCGGCAAGTCGGTCAGGGGGAGCAATACGGCCTGTGACAACTCCCTGCCGGGCTCGCTGACCAGCATGCCCAGCGCAGACAACACACCGGCGCGAGCCGGAATGACGACCCGTTTCATGCCCAGCAACTCCGCCAGATCACAGGCATGCAGGCCACCGGCACCGCCGAAACATAAGAGTGTGTATTGCGCCGGGTTGTAACCGCGCTCAATGGAAATCACCCGCAGGGCCCGTGCCATGTGTTCGTTGGCTATTTGTATGACGCCACGCGCTGCCTCGAGCATATTACAGCCCATATCACTGGCCAGTTTTTCCATGGCGGTGGCAGCGGCAGTGGCACTCATCGGCAGGTAACCACCCAGCAATGTAGTTTCAGGCAGACGCCCAAGCAGCAGGTTTGCATCGGTAACGGTAGGCTCTGCACCACCCTGGCCGTAACAGGCGGGGCCCGGACTGGCGCCCGCTGACTCAGGCCCCACCAACAGCATGCCGACCGCATCGACCTTCGCGATCGAACCCCCGCCCGCACCGATGGTGTGGATATCTACCGACGGAATTGCCAACGGCCAGCGCCCAAGCCGGCTTTGCCCGGTCAGCGGAATATCCCCATTGAGCAGGGCAACATCTGTGGAGGTGCCACCCATATCAAAGCTGATCAGGCGCTCATGCCCGATCTGCCTGCCGATACTGCGCGCCGCCGCCAGTCCGCCGGCCGGGCCGGATAATAATAATCTGACCGCCTGCTGCGCAGCCTGGTCGGCAGCGATGGTCGTTCCTGCGCTTTGCATGACGGCGATTCGGGCCGTTGGCAGGCGGCTTTGCAAGCGCTTGAGATAACGCGAAATAACCGGACCGACACTGGCATTTAACCAGGTGGCTATGCCTCTTTCATATTCCCTGACCTCCGGTAGCACGGTGCTTGAGCAGGAAACAAACCACGCCTCGCCCAGTACGGTGGCGATACGTTGCTCCACTTGCGGGCGCAGAAAAGAAAACAGCAGGTTGATCGCCACAGCCTCGACGTCCAGGGCCGCCAGACGCGCCTTGAGCTGGCGCAGTTCCTCATCGCCGGCCTCGCAGAGCAGGCTGCCGTCAGCAACAACGCGTGTGGAGATTTCCAGACACAGGTCTGCCGGCACCGGTGGCTGAATTTCGGGCTGGCGGAGTTGATAAACATGCTCACGCTGCTGCCGCCCCAGTGACAGCACATCGGCAAACCCCATGCTGGTCACATAGGCAACCCGGGCGCCCTTGCCTTCCAGCACCGCGTTGGTCGCGACCGTCGTGCCGTGGATAATCTGCAGGGCCTGATCTGCGAAACCAAGCTTTTTCAGGCCGGCAACAATCGGGCGGGAGGGATCAGCCGGATCGGACAGCACCTTGCACTGGTGCAAACGGCCTCCGTGCGCGCCGTTTTCCAGCACGACGATATCGGTGAACGTCCCACCCGTATCAATGCCGGCCAATATAATATCATTCACTGCGGTGATGCTGCGCAGGCTTAAATGTCACTCCAAGCCAAGTTCGTATTTAATACAAAACAGATCGTCAGCGGAATAGACATAGTAGCCGTCAGACGCACCATCGCCATCGATAATGACGGTTTTGATGTTGCCCGACATCGCACCTCTTTTTCCCCTGGCGAGCATGCCAGGTTCAGAAATATTGTATTTGCGCACAAAATCTGCCCAGGCTGCCTTATCGGCCTTCTCGATCTTCTTCTTCAAGTTGGTCACCCGCCGCAGCGTTTTCAAAAAATCATGATAGTCAACTTCGATGATGCGGGGTTGATTCATAACGCTCCTTTGGCCCAGGCTGTGTTCAGTACCGGTTTAATGCTGTGTAGGATAAACGCCCCTTCGCTGGAAATCAAAGTTGGCTGGACACCCGTTGCAGCTGAATTTTCACCCGATTCGATCCGGAACCCTGTCATCAAATACGCTGCAGCAGACTGGTTTACAATGTCCGCTGGATCACAAACATGATTTAAGCCCCATGCCTGAACTACCCGAAGTCGAAACCACGCTCAGGGGCATTGCGCCTTACCTGCAGGGCCAGCGAATTGCCCGCGTCACCGTGCGTGACCCAAGGCTGCGCTGGCCGGTGCCAGAGGATGTCAGAAAAGCCGAAGGGCAACGGGTCGTCCAACTGCGCCGGCGCGGCAAGTACCTGCTGGTCGAACTGGAACAGGGTGGCCTGATTATTCACCTCGGCATGTCCGGCTCATTGCGTGTGCTCCACCAGTCCAGGACCCCGGAGAAACACGATCATTTTGATATCGAGCTGGAAAACGGTACCTGCCTGCGCTTCAATGACCCACGGCGTTTCGGCGCTTTTTTGTGGGTGGACGGCCCTGTAGACGCACACGAATTACTACGCCACCTCGGCCCTGAGCCCCTGTCTGATGATTTCACAGCGCGGTATCTTCACCGCCTGTCACACGGCAGAAAGCTTGCCATCAAGAATTTCATCATGAACGGCCAGGTGGTCGTTGGCGTCGGCAATATCTATGCGTCAGAGGCCTTGTTCATGGCGGGCATTCACCCGCAACGCGCGGCCGGCAGAATCTCTGCGCAGCGCTATGCCGGCCTGGTCGACGCCATCCGTGATGTATTGAATCGCGCGATAAAAATGGGCGGCACATCGTTACGGGATTTTGTTAATGCAGACGGCGCGCCGGGTTACTTCACCCAGGAATTGTTGGTTTACAACCGCGCCGGTGGTGACTGCTTCCAGTGCGGGGGGCGTATTCGGCAAAAAGTGATCGGGCAACGGTCCAGTTATTATTGCCCTGTTTGTCAGAGATAACACCTCACTCCAACTGCAACATACATATATATTGCATCATTATCCTGGCTCCCCACCCTGTCTCTGGTTTTGTCATGGAAGCACCGGCACCACATTGACGCCAAAGCTGTAAACCAGCTCGCCGCCAAAATAGGCAGTCGTCAGCAGAATGCCGGTGCCCAGCAGCGAGGCGGTGAAAAACGCCCAGCCCATACCGCCACTGAGACGCATGCCGCGCCAGTGTGCAACGCCCTGCCAGAGTGAGAGACCAATCAACACCCACATTGTGGTCAGACCCAGATCTCCGTGCCGTTCCAGTGGACCCCTGTCAAAGCCCAGGGCGATGGCCTTGTCCAGGGCGATATCACCAAACGACGCAGCAGCAATCGCCGCCACCGCAGCCAGCAGCAGCGCGCTCATGCCGATCATCGGCAGGCACGTTTTAGCCGCCAGATCTTCTCCTTTCAGCAGCACCCAAAAATCAATCGCAATGGCCAGCAAAAACAGCACGATAGGAAAATGTACCAGCATAGGGTGTATGTGTGCGATATCGATCATCAATTCTCTCCTCGACACAGTCGGCACTCACGTAGATGGTCTCCCGTTACAATGGTCATACACTGTTATGGTTATTACAAGCAGCAATCTTTAGGGGTCGGGACTCAGGGGTCAGATTCAAATGCGGTACACACCTTTCAGTAAACACACCACAGTCTGCGCATTTGAGTCCGACCCCGGTTGGTTTCAGTCTGCGCATTTGAGTCCGACCCCGGTTGGTCCGACCCCGGTTGGTTTTTCACCAAAATGGAATCGGGATATAATTCCACCCAGCCCCAACGCCCCCGAGGATCCAAATTGAAAAAATCCACCCAGGCAATCCATGCAGGCGCCCGCCGTGACATCAACAATGGCGGGCTGAACACACCGGTTTTTGCATCCAGTGCCATCGAATACCTGGATGATTCCGAGGTCCGCTACCCGCGTTATTTCAATACGCTGAACCACGCTGTGGTTGCCGATAAAATGTCAGCGCTGGAAGGTGCCGAAGCGGGGATCGTAACCAGTTCCGGCATGGCGGCCATCGCCTCCATTGTGTTTGGCTTGCTCGGTGATGGTGACCATGTGATCTTTACCGAAGGCCTCTACGGCGGCACGCACGCATTGATCGTCAATGAACTGCAGCGGTTTGGTATCCGTTACGATTTCGCTGCGCCTGACATCACCGCCATTGAACAGCTTACAAAGCCTGCTACGCGTATGATTTTTGTCGAGTCACCGGGCAATCCGCTGCTCAGCGTTGTCGACCTGGCCGCAGTTGCTGAATTTGCCAAAGCACGCCAGATTATTACCGTCATCGACAACACCTTTGCCACACCCATCCTGCAGAACCCGCTGAAGCTGGGCTTCGACCTGGTCATGCACAGCGGCACCAAGTACCTCGGTGGCCACAGTGACCTGTGCTGCGGTACGGTCAACGGCCCGGCCGCTTTGATCAGCAAGGTGCGCAACCATGCCGTGAACCACGGCGGCTGTCTGAATGCTCAGGACTGCCACCTGCTGGAACGCAGCCTGAAAACCCTCGAAATCCGGGTTCAGCGGCAAAGCGAAAACGCCGGTATTATCGCCCGGCAACTGGAGCAGAACGAACAGGTTCAACGCGTTTACTACCCCGGCCTGGAAAGCGCTCCCGGCCACCCAATTGCCAGCCGCCAGATGCAGGGCTTTGGCGCCATGCTTTCGTTTGAGCTGAATGACGACATCGATCCGGTCGGCTATCTGCGGCGGCTGGAGCTGGTGATCTGCGCGGTCAGCCTGGGCGGCGTGGAGACCACGATCTGTCAGCCGCTGGCCACCTCACACCAGAAAATGCCGGCGGCTGAACGCCAGCGTCTTGGCATCACTGCCGGCTTGCTGCGGTTGTCCGTCGGTATAGAAGATGTGGATGATATTGCTGCTGACCTGCTGCAGGCATTAAGCGAATCCACTTAGCCGCCGGAATCCTTTTCTATCTGTTCTTCCATTTGCTTCTGGCGCTCTTTGGTCGCATCCAGATAGCTTTTCTCAAACCCTTCTGCCTTGCGCAGGGCTTTGACCGGGCCGCCGATAAAACTGTCTTCCGCCTTGGGTGGCGGCGTTTCTTCAACCCCCCGGAAATACCACAACACTGCGAACACGAGCAGTAAAAACAGCAACCAGCGCATCGTCAACCTCCATCGCCCAAAACTCGAACGGTCACTATAGCAGGCTCTGACCACCCCGTTCATCATCGGCAAGATCATCGTCACTGCCGTCACCTTCGACCGGTTCGATAAATTTTATCCGCTGCCCGCCGTAAAACACTTTTTTGAATTCCGCCCGGCTGACCGACACGTAGCGCTCATTACCGCCGATCTCAACCTGCGCCCCTTCTTTGAGCGCATAACCTTCATCATCAACGCGCACCACCATGGTCGCTTTGCGGCCCGTGTGACAAATGGTTTTTATTTCTGTCAGTTCGTCCGCCCAGGCCAGCAGGTGGGTGCTGCCTTCGAACAGTTCGCCCTGAAAATCGGTACGCAAACCAAAACACAGCACCGGGATGCTCAACCGGTCTACGACCTCGGTGAGTTGAAAAACCTGCTCCCGGCTCAGGAACTGGGCCTCATCGACCAGCACACAATGGATGTTTTGTTGCTCCAGTTGCGCCCGTGTGAACTCGTAAAGATCGTCTTCCCGCCTGAATATCGTTGCCTTGGCCTGCAGGCCGATACGCGACTTGATCAATCCGCTCCCGTAGCGGTCGTCCAGTTTGGGCGTGAACAGCAGGGGATGCATACCGCGCTCGCGGTAATTGTGGGCAGACTGCAACAACACCGTGGTCTTGCCGGCATTCATCGATGAGTAGTTAAAATATAGCTTTGCCACCCAAACTTCCTCAGTTACCCTTCCTCAGTTTCCGTCCACAAAGGCCCGGATCAACGCCAGCACTTCATCACGCTGGGTCAGGGCCAGCAGCACCAGGCAATCACCTCTGGTGGCTGCCGCCAGAGCATCCTGCACGCCTTCGAGCGGACTCGTAAACAGGGTCACGCTATCTTCAGGCACACCCTCAACAATAGCAACATCGCGTATCCGCGCGGGCACCTCCATGGGCTGCCTGCCACGTTCATATCCCGGCAGTTCGCAGGCCAGCAACCGCTCAGGTTTCAATTCGCAAACGGCCCGGACAAGATTGTCAATATCCGCATCGAGGCGGTCACCCGCCTGCCCCATCAACACAATATACCGCCGGGCATGGAACGCCTTAACGGTATCACTGATGGCCCTGACACCATGCTCATTGTGTGCGAAATCGAGGAATATCCGGATTCCATCTTTTTCAAACAGATTGCCCCGGCCCGGGTTTACCTCCGCATCGCCGGAGAAATCCCTGAGGCCGGCGGCCAGGGCCTGGTCGTCAACTCCGAGCACATGACACAGTGCCATGGCACCCAGCGCATTACTGATGTTATAACGCGCCACGCCACCGAAGGTGATGGGGATATCTTTTGCCGCAATAATTTTTCTGGTGCGGCCGCCGGCAGCCAGCAGCAACCAGCCATCGGCAAGGAAGGCGGCCCCACCCGCGTTTAGCAAATGCTCATGCAGGATGCCGTCGCCAGCCTGCAAGCCATACCAAAAGATGTTGTTTGACAGGGTGCGGGCAAAGCGGACACTCTCGGGATCATCAGCATTCAGGATCAGCGGCGCAGCGGCACTCAGTGCGCGGCGCACAATAAATTTTGCTTCGGCCATTTCGGCCACCGTGTTAATACCGTAGTCACCGAGGTGATCGGCGGCAATATTGGTAATCAATGCCGCATTGGCCCGCTCCACACCAATACCCCGGCGCAGCAGGCCGCCTCGGGCAACCTCCAGCACCACGGCCCCGGTCTGCGGATGCCGCAGCAGGGTGCGGGCGCCACCCGGGCCGGAGTAGTCACCGCGATCCAGGATTTCCTCTCCCACGCGAATGTAGTCCGTAGACGTTATCCCGGCGCGCAGTCCGGCTGCTGACAGCATCGCTGCGGCCAGCCTCACCGTGGTGGATTTGCCGTTGGTGCCGGTCACGATGCCCAGCGGTATCGAACCGACCTTCTGCCAGTTTATGGATTCCGGTTCAGGCAACTGCCCTGTTGGCCAGACGATGGCGGTTTTGCCAAAGCCGACCGATACCTCGCCATCGTCCCACAGGAACGGGACGCGGTGTTTTGCTGCCGCTGCCTGCAGTGCCAACAGGGCCGGGTTACGCTCCTCTGCAAGCTGCTTGTCAAGATCAGCCAGGAGCTCAGATAAATCGGGCAATACCACATCCGACAGGCGCGCCAAAGCCCGGTTAAAGGCCACTTCGTTCAGTTCGCAGGCCGTATACAGCACGTCGATTGGCGCGTTGATGACGAGGCTGGCACCGCCTTCAAAAATACGTGAACAGATGTGTTGTGAATCCCAGCCCACCGCTTCCATCAAGCGGGTAACCTCTTTTCCCCATGCTGCCACCACCGGATCTGCGAGCGCGTCACCAAGCTTGATATCCAGCACCGCCCCCGGCCGGTCCCAATACAGATTCGGGCCGGTCAGGCGGCGGCTGTCAAGTAATTCGACCCCCATTAATCGCCTTCTTCTTCACGCGCCAGGCGCACACCGCGCTCGTCCTTGATCAGGCGCGCACCGGCATCCAGTGAAAAAGCCTCGGGGTCTTCTGCGACAAAACTGTTCACCGGGTCTGCGTCATCGGTGACACGCGTTGTTTCACTATCAGCTTTATAGTGAATAACCTGGTTCCAGCTACGGCGAACGTCGTCGGCAAACAGCACCACAAGATCGCCTTCACGCGCTATTTCCAGTGCACGGGTAATGGATAGCACCTCATCCGGCACAACGTCGATGGCACCGGTATCAATACCATTGGCCAGTAACTGATCACGTAACATCCGCGGGACTTCATCGTCGCCACGCCCCCGGCGATTGTCATCCGCCCGGCAGATGTAGTGCTCAAAATGCCCACTGGCTTCATCGGCAATGGCACGGATATCCTCATCACGGCGGTCACCCGGGGCTGCGAGTACGCAGATGCGGCGACCGGTAACTTCCAGCCGCTCAACCAGCAGGCAAATGCTGTTGATGGCTGCAGCGTTATGACCATAATCAAGGATGACGCGGAACGGGTGTTCATCAAAGACGTTCATGCGGCCCGGCGCCTGGAAAATGGTGGAATTGAACGAGCGCAGGCCATGGCGGATGTCATCCAGTGATTTATTCAGCGAATAGGCCAACGCGGCCGCGAACATGGCGTTTTGTACATTGTGGGTCGCCTTGCCGTCCATCGTGGCGGGTATCTGGTGGGTCCAGGCCAACTGGTATTGCGTACCATTGTCATACAACGTAATCATGTCACCGTTGATGCCGCGCTCCAGCACCATGGCCCGGCCACCGGCGCGGATGTGCGCTTTGACCAGGGCATGCGCCGGGTTCATGGTCACATAACAGACATTTTCCGCCTGCGTGTAATCGGCCATCTTCAGACACAGATCATCATCCGCATTAAGAACCGCAGTATCGCGGGCTACTTCCACCACGATGCGCTTGAGTTCTGCCAGTTGCTCCAGCGTATCGATGCCCTTGAGCCCCAGGTGGTCTGCGGAAACGTTCAGGCAGGCCGATACATCGCAACGGCGGTAGCCCAGGCCGGAGCGCAGCAAGCCGCCACGGGCCGTTTCCATCACCGCAATATCCACGGTCGGGTCACGCAACACGATATGGGCCGAGGTCGGTCCCGTCATGTCGCCTTTAACCGACAGCCGCCCATCGATATACACACCATCGGTGGAGGTCATGCCCACCGTATGGCCGGCCGTTTTCAGAATGTGGGCCAGCATGCGCGAGGTCGTCGTCTTGCCGTTTGTTCCGGTAATACTGGCAATCGGGATACGTGCCGGCGTGCCGGGCGGAAACAACATATCCATCACCTTGCCAGCCACATCACGCGGCTCGCCTTGCGAAGGCGCCACATGCATGCGGAAACCCGGTGCAGCGTTAATTTCCACGATGGCCCCGCCGACCTGCTTGTAGGACTCGCTGATATCTGTCGTCAGGAAATCCACACCCCCAATATCCAGGCCCACGGCACGGATGGCGCGCAGGGCCATTTCACGGTTGTCGGAGTGAACGATATCGGTCAGGTCAATGGCGGTACCACCGGTAGACAGGTTGGCCGTTTTACGCAGATGAAAAATTTCGCCGTCCGGAAGTACCGTATTCTCATCAATACCGGCCTTGCCCAACAGCTCATATGCCTGCCGGTCAAGTTCGAGCCGCGTCAAAACTTTCTCATGACCAATGCCGCGCCGCGGGTCTTCATTGACCTTGTCGATCAGCGCACTGATGGTGCTCGTGCCGTCACCCACAACATGGCCGGGAACCCGCTTGGCCACCGCGACCAATTCGTTGTTCACCACCAGCATCCGGTGGTCATAGCCCTCCACATAGCTCTCTACCAGCACGGCCCGGCTACTGCCGTGTTCGCGGGCAAAGTCAAATGCACTTTCGACCTGCTCATCACTGGTCAGATTGATTGCAACACCCCGGCCGTGGTTGGCATTGAGCGGCTTGAGGACGACCGGGTAACCGATGTGGCGGGCTGAACGAACGGCCATAGGTGAGCTGTAGACCATTTTTTGTATCGGCACCGGCAGACCAAGGTCCCGCAGCAGGTTGTGCGTATCTTCCTTGTCACAGGAAATTTCAACCGCGATATGGCCCGTTTTACTGGTAATGGTGGCCTGAATGCGCTGCTGATACGCACCGTGACCAAACTGTACCAGCGAGTATTTGTTCAGTCTCAGGTACGGTATGCCCCTTTCCTCAGCCGCGTTCACCAGCGATGCGGTGCTTGGACCCAGTTCCTTGCGCTGTGCAAACACGATGAATTCCTCACGCGCTTGCTCATAGTCGAAATCTTCGTCAATTTCAGACGCCAGCGCCGGTTTGAGGCTGTCGGGCAGCAGGCTGAGCAGTAACTGCAGGGCGATACGGGAAGCCTCCAGTCCTACATCGCGCTGCTTATACTGAAACACCATGTTGTACAAGCCGGGTTCGCCGGCGCTGCGCGTGCGGCCAAAAGACACGTCCGAACCCGCCTCGTTCTGTAATTCCAGTGAGGCATGCTCCCAGATGTGGCCCATCCAGGTACCCTTATCCTCGCGCATCCTGCGCAGGAACCCGCCGGGCTCGCCGTACGAACAACCGTGATTCTTTAATCCGGGCAACACCTCGATCAAACGGTCTACAAAGGCCTTGCCAAGCCTTGCAGAAGGCCATTCTTCCAGTATCCCCAGGTCTACATGGTGGCGAATAACCGGAAAATGCGCATACAGGCTCGGCCCGACATAAACGTTAGTGGAAAGAATCTTCATAGTGGGGGTTACCGGGCGCCCTGCAGGGCGCCCTTGTCCAGCGTTGCTTCCCGCGTCTCAAGATTAAAATACGAGCCGCTGGCCAGCACGTGAAGCTTCAGGCCGACCAGCGAAACAGCCTCGGCCTTGCGCACATAGCTCATGGATGAAAGCCGCAGGTCTGCCGGATCAATGACCATCACCGTGCCGTGGCCAACGACCTCCATACAACCATCCGGTGCAATAAACGCCGCGGTGTTTTCATCAATACCCAGGCCACAAACAAAGGGGTTGAATGAAAGTGCCGCCAGCAACCGTCCAAGGCGGCCACGCTTGTTGAAATGCTGATCAATAATGATCAGGTTGGTCAGGCCCAGCCCCGGCGCCAGCACCACACCACTTTCCCGTGGAGAGGCCCCGCCCCGGCCACCGGCGATCATGTGCTCCGAGATGATCGCCGCACCTGCCGAAGTACCCGCCATATGCACGCCATTGGCATTGAGCCGGCGAATGGCGCGCGCCACAGGTGTGCCGCCCAGTATCGTGCTGAGACGTAGCTGGTTGCCGCCGGTAATAAATATACCCGTTGCTTTTTCCATGACGCTGAGGATGTCTTCCCCGTAACACTGGTCACGCTCTTCGATCGGAATACACATTGCCTTCGCACCCATATCTTCAAACAACTCCAGGTACATCGGCCCGGTCTCGTCCAGCAGGGATGCGGTGGGGATTACCAGGATGCGGGCGTCCTCGCCACCACACAGCTTAACGAACCGCTTGAGAATGACCGGGTCTTTACGTTTCGCTTCCGCACCGCCGATGGGAATCAGGTAACCGCGGGGCTGCCCTTGAATTGGTATTGCCGTGCTCATGTTTCTATACCTTCTAAGCGGGGCGCACATTGTAATTGCTTATGCCCCGCTTTGAAACGGGGATAGCAAATAACCCATCCAAAACCTGCTGAAAATACAGCCAAATGGTAGGAGTCACGTACTATAATGTGGGGTCACCAGACGAGGAAAAAAACATGAGCCTGCAACAGGTCCCGGCCGGAAGAGATGTACCGGATGATATCAATGTCATCATTGAAGTACCGATGAACAGCCCTGCCATCAAATACGAAGTGGACAAGGACAGCGGTGCAATTTTTGTCGACCGGATGCTTAAGACCGCCATGTATTATCCGTGCAACTATGGTTACGTGCCGCATACCCTGTGCGGTGACGGCGACCCGGTTGATGTGTTGGTGGTATTGCCCCTGCCGATGCTGCCGGGAACCGTGGTGCGCTGCCGGCCGGTGGGTGTGCTGCTCATGCACGATGAGGCCGGAGAGGATGCCAAGATCATTGCCGTTCCGGTCGCCGATGTTACTGGTATGTACCGGGCCATTCGGTCAGTCGAAGACCTGGATGAGATTCTGCTCAACCAGATCGTACATTTTTTCGAGCACTATAAAGACCTTGAGAAAAACAAATGGGTCAGGACCGGCGGCTGGGAAGGCGTGGACACTGCCCGCCAGGAACTGCTGGACGCCATCGACTGCTACCGGAACACGCGGGTCAAACCAAACTTCTAGGAGCCTGTCGGATTTAACATGATCGCATGCGTTCAGGCCCAGAATTGACCGGCTGCGTGCCAGATGCGCCATTGCGCCGGATCTGATAACAGGTGCCGTTCGAGGAAGCCGGTGTAGCCGAGCAGGAACTCCTGCGCGTTGTCCGAGCTGAATGGCCCTTCCATTTCCAGCTTTTTACGCAGCGAACCGTCCGGGTGCAAACCAAGCGCATAAAACACGTATTCTTTACGCTTGTCTGCCAGGATATTGGGGAAGCCCGCGTTAAAAACAGCAGCGCGGCTCAGAACTGAGCATTTGAGTATGGGCCGGCCTTTCATTGGAGGCGCGTCCATCAGGACGACCACACTCCCGGGCTGATCAAGCATCGCACCCAGTTTCCTGCCGGCACCCCCCACCACCACGGCTCGATCATGCATGGTTTTCACCATGTGACGGGCCGCCATGCTGAGAAACAGGTAATAAAATGGCCTGCTGCGCAAGGTATGCCGATTGGGTGGCCGGAATAAAAAAGCCGGCGTAAGCCCGGCCACCGCTACCATTTTCAGGGTAGAGATAGACGGGCCCCAATGCATGC
This sequence comes from Oceanospirillales bacterium, assembly GCA_003233115.1. Classification (GTDB taxonomy): domain Bacteria; phylum Pseudomonadota; class Gammaproteobacteria; order Xanthomonadales; family SZUA-36; genus SZUA-36. Next base: position 21,549 of record QIKV01000138.1, on the reverse strand, counting down.
CAACCATGACCCGGTCTTTCGCTGTTTCCAGTGGCACGTCATATTCAATTTCCGCCAGCACCGACCGTGAACGCCCGCTCACCATCAGGTACAGATCACGCACATCCAGCAGTTCAATCTGTTTCCAGCGTGTTTTCCACTCCCGTTCATCGCCCGGGTCAGAGAACTCAAGCGCCATGGCCCAGGCCACATCAGATTTTTCTGCCAGCAACCATCGACGCCGTGACAGACGGGCCAGCACCGCTCGCGACCATGCGGACGGCAACAAAACTGACACCCCGGGCAACAGGAAGTACACCAGGAAATCATTCATTTGTCTGGTAATGGAAGTCCAGGCTTGCATGGATGGGTATAATATCCAACTCACTTGTCAAAGTGTCATATAGTTTCTTGCCAATCCGGATCAGATCAGGTGACCCCACATTGAAAGCGGCCATTCTTACCTACCATTCCCAGAACATTGCCGGAAATGACACCACAAACAATGACCACAAGGCGCTGGCGGCTGATTTGCATGAATTACATGGCGCGGGATATCGCTTTGTGTCTCTGCCGTCGCTTGTCGGGAGCCTGTTTGATGGTGGCCCAATTGAAAAAAACCCGCAAACTGGCCAGCCAGTGGTCTGCCTGACCTTTGACGATGGTTGTGATTATGATGTGCGCACGCTGGAGTTCGCTGGCTTTGGTATGCAGGCAGGCTTTCTGAGTATCCTGGAAGATTTTGTGCAGCAACACGGGAAGCAGGCCCAACCTGGACTGCAGGCAACCAGCTTCGTCATTGCCAGTCCCCAGGCGCGCCAGATCATTGATCGGGGTTCCCTGTTTGGTCAGGGCCATCTGAGCGATGACTGGTGGCGCGCAGCGGCACACCACCCGTTGCTGGACATTGGCAACCATGGCTGGGACCACAACCACCCCGACCTGGTGGCCGGGCAGTATCCCCGTGGCGGGTTTACCACCATTGAGACCATTGAGCATTGCCGTCAACAGGTCGTTCAGGCCGGCGCGTTCATCAACGATAAAACCGGTCAATGGCCACAGGTCTTCGCTTACCCGTTTGGCGAGTCCAGTCACTACATTCGCGCTGAGTTTTTCCCGGAATACGGCAGGGAACACCACTGTCTCGCGGCACTGGGGACCCGGCCCGGACTGGCATCAGCACGAAGCAACCGTTGGAATTTGCCACGTTTTGTTTGCGGCAGGGACTGGTCATCGCCGACGGAACTGCTGGCAACTTTGGGTTTCTGAATTCGTCCGGTGGTCAGTCCTGGCGGTAACAGTCAAAGTACATAGATACCGCATTATCCGGTGAACGAAGATCAAGGTCACGAAGTTCAGGCTCTTCGCTTTGCTGGTAGGCTACCTGGCGTGCCTGAAATCCACAGTTTGCAGCCAATACCTGGAATGTTTCCGCATCATATAGAAAGGTATGCCCGGCAAAACGCATACCGGTGTTGAAAATCTCGCCCGGTGTGTCCAGTGACAACGGAACACGCACGAAATTTTTCCATAATTCTTCAAGGCGGCCCGGGTCATGCAGGTACAAGTGGGCCAGCTTTTGCATATCAGGCGTGAGTACACGCAGCACACCACCCCGGGCCAGAACGCGGTGGCATTCACGCAAAAAAGCGGCTGCCTGATCCAGCTCCAGTTGATCGATAAAATCCTCGGTATGCATCAATCGGGCGGCCCCGTCGGCAAACGGTAGTTCGGCTGCGAGGTCGGCAACGACATCGGGTTTGCTGCCGCGATCAATGTCAACATTGACCCAGCCTGCCAGCTTCCAGTGGCCTGAACCAAGGTTGATTTTCAGTTTTCTGTTCATGCTCTGATTTGCCGCGCCACCCGTGTGCTGATTTCCAGCCAGGACATGGCTGGGCGCTATTCAGCCGCCCTGTCTGCCAGGCGTTTTTCCAGGTAATGGATATTGAAGCCGCCTTTCAGGAACCCCGGATCAAACAGTAACCACTTGTGCAGGGGTATATTGGTCTTAATGCCATTCAAGATCATCTCATCCAGCGCAATCCGCATACGGGCAATGGCCGTCTTCCTGTCCTCGCCATGGGCGATCACCTTGCCGATCATGGAATCGTAGTCAGGCGGCACCGTGTAGCTGTCGTAAATATGTGAATCCACGCGTATACCAGGGCCACCGGGCGCATGAAAACCATCGATGGTTCCCGGGCACGGCATGAACGTTTCCGGGTCTTCTGCATTGATACGACATTCGATGGCGTGGCCACGAATGACAATATCATCCTGTGTATAGGCCAGCCGCTCACCAGCAGCCACGCGAATTTGTTCCTTGACAATATCCACCCCGGTAATTAACTCACTGACCGGGTGCTCCACCTGTATACGCGTATTCATTTCGATAAAATAGAAACGGTTATCGTCGTACAAAAACTCAAAGGTACCCACACCGCGGTAACCGATACGTCTACAGGCCTCCACACAAACACTGCCAATTTCATCCCGCTGCCGGGGCGTGATTCCGGGTGCCGGTGCTTCTTCGATGACTTTCTGGTGGCGACGCTGGGTTGAGCAGTCGCGCTCTCCGAGGTGAATGGCGTTGCCATATTGGTCGGCGATGATCTGGACTTCGATGTGGCGCGGGTTTTCGAGGTATTTTTCCATGTATACCGTACCATCACCAAAGACAGTCTGGGCCTCCTGCTGGGTCAGTTGCAGGGCATTGGACAGGTGCGCTTCGGTGTGTACTACCCGCATTCCACGACCACCGCCACCGGCTGCGGCCTTGATAATGACGGGATAACCTATGCGCCGGGCAATGGCATGGTTTTCTGCCATGTCATCGGTCAGGGCACCGCCGGAACCGGGTACACAGGGTACGCCGGCATCTTTCATGGCTTTGATGGCAGATACCTTGTCCCCCATCAGACGAATGGTATCCGGGCGCGGGCCGATAAAAATAAAGCCGCTTTGTTCAACGCGTTCGGCGAAATCTGCGTTCTCAGCGAGGAATCCATAACCCGGGTGTACTGCCAGGGCATCGGTAACTTCGGTCGCAGCAATAATGGCAGGTATGCTCAGGTAACTGTCAGCACTGGCAGCGGGGCCGATGCAGACAGCCTCATCCGCCAGTGCAACGTGTTTCAGGTTACGGTCGACGGTAGAGTGTACCGCGACAGTTTTAATGCCCATCGAATGGCAGGCCCGTAGTATGCGTAGCGCAATTTCACCACGGTTGGCTATCACCAGTTTTTCAAGTACGGCCATTATGAAGTCAATCCGGGCTCAGCGAATAACAAACAGTGGCTGGTCATATTCAACCGGCTGGCCGTTTTCGGCCAGTATGGCCACGATGGTGCCGGCGACATCCGCTTCGATCTGGTTGAACATTTTCATTGCTTCGATAATGCACAGTGTATCGCCCACGTGTACGGTCTGGCCCATGCTGACGAAGGGCTCAGCCTCGGGACTGGAGGCGCCGTAGAAAGTACCCACCATGGGAGCAAGCACAAGCTCTCCAGCCGGCAACTCGTCTTCAGCAGCCTCTTCCGGTGGCGGTGCAACCGGTGCAACAGCGGCAGGCGGTGCAGCTAACGGCTGCGCGATCAGCGGTACGGATGCGGCCGGCTGCTGTCCTGCCCGTATCAGGTGCACAGATTCTTCGCCTTCAACGATTTCTATTTCTGTCAGGTCGGATTCTTCTAACAGCTCAATGAGCTTCTTAATCTTTCGGATATCCACGTGCTGTCGCTCCCGCTTCAGGGTTCAATTCGGTTCAATATGGCCTGCAGGGCCAATAAATAGCTCTCGCCACGAAACCCGCTGATCACACCGATTGCAATATCGGAAAAATAGGTGATTTGCCGGAAGGGTTCACGCGCACTCACTGCAGAAAGGTGGACTTCCACAAACGGGATCTCCACTGCCAGCAAGGCATCACGAATGGCCACGCTGGTATGGGTATAGCCCGCCGGGTTGATAATGATGTAATCGACCTCATCTTCACCCGCCTGCTGAATGGCATCCACCAATGCTCCCTCGGAATTGGTCTGCAGGTGATCCAGTTCCACGCCGCAACTGTCTGCGAACTGCTCGAGTTCCTGCATGATCGCCTGCAGGCTGCGCTGCCCGTATTGTGCGGGTTCACGCTGGCCCAGTAGATTCAGATTGGGGCCGTTAAAGACGCGGATGACAACCATTGCAGGGTATTCCTGACCGAGGGTCGCCAAGTTTGCAGGAAAAGATACCCGTTGTCTACCGTTCGCTGCCGTATTGAAGGAGTTAGCGGCAGTAGGGTGCAACACTTATGGGCTTCCGGCCGCACCTTCTCTCACTTTGCCCCTACAGGAGTTCTTTTAGCCGGGGAACTAAATCTTCCGGTTTTATCTCACCAGCATATTGCCAGCGGATGATTCCGTCTTTGTCTACCAGCACACTAAAGGGCAGCACACCCGCCGCATTACCGTAAGCAAGGCTGGTTTCCATCACATCGGTGGCACCGACGAGAATCGGGTAAGTGATAGCGAGCTGTGCAGCAAAATCCCGCACACTCTGAACATCATCCAGTGCGATACCGATGACCTGCAAGCCGGCAGTCCCATATTCCGCCTGCAGTTCCATCAACATGGGCATTTCTCTCCGGCAGGGTGCGCACCAGGTGGCCCAGAAGTTGATCAGTATGGTTTTGCCGGCAAAATCCGCTGGTGTGACAAATGCGCCTGTACTACTGCCAAGGCGAAAATCCGGGCGGTAGCTGCCGACCAGATCGCTGCTTGTTGTCTGACGTACAAGCGGAGGTGGCGGCCTGTTGAGGCTGACTGACAGGTACAACCCTGCGATCAGGGCCGCTGCTGCCACCAGCACGATAACAATCCGTCGCATTAGCGGGCTTCCAGCACCCTGGTTAGGTGCACGGCAAATTTCTCCGGCTCAAAGTAACCGACCAGCCGTAAATTTTTGAGTTCGTTGCCATTGCGATCAAAGAACAGGATTGCAGGCGGGCCGATGACTCCGTACTTGCTCATCAGCGCCTTATCCACCCTGTCATTTGCCGTGACATCGGCCTGTAAGGGCTGGACCTGGTTGAATAAAGCCTGTACGTGCGGCTCTGCAAATGTATTGCGCTCCATGCGCAGGCACTCGACACACCAGTCGGCATAGAAGTCCAGCATCGCTGGCTTGCCGGCCTGGTTAGCCTGCGCAACCGCCGCATCCAGGTCCGCGATGGATTTGACTTTTTGGAAAGCAACGTGCTCGACAGTCGCCGCCTTACCGCCTGCTGACACGCCCTTGAGCGGCTTCATCCAGTTTTCGCCGCCGGTTGCCGCACCAATAATTTCCAGGCTGCCGAGCAGGAGCAATACCAGGCCCAATGATTTCCATAACCGGCGCCAACCGGAAGCACCGTCCGGAATGCGCTCCAGGGCGCCAAGGTAGACCCCGCTGGCGATGGCCAGCATGCCCCAAAGCAGCAATATCACGGGACCCTGCACCAACCGCTCCAGCATCCAGATTGCCAACGCCAACAAACCGATGCCAAATCCCGCCTTGATCGCATCCATCCAGGCGCCTGCTTTTGGTACCAATTTGCCGGCTGACATACCAAACAGAATCAAGGGCACTCCCATGCCCATCGACATGGCAAACAGGGCGGACCCCCCCAGCACGGCGCTACCGGAAGCACCGATGACAATCAGGGCCGCCGCCAGTGGCGGTGCAACGCACGGTCCCACGATCAATGCGGACAGGAAACCCATCACGGCAACGCCGATCAGGCTGCCGCCTTTTTGCTGGTTGCTGGCCCGTGTGAAGCGGGTCTGCAGACGACCGGGTAACTGCAGTTCAAAAAAACCGAACATCGACAACGCCAGGGCGATAAAGATGGCGATAAAGAAACCGAGTATCCACGGGTTCTGGAACAGCGCCTGCAGGTTCTGCCCAAATAGCCCGGCGAGCACGCCGGCAACCGTGTAGGTGACCGCCATGGCCAGTACATAAACCAGGGACAGCCAGAACGCCCTGGCCGTGGTCATGCGCTCTGCCTGGCCCGCGATTATACTCGACAATATCGGCACCATCGGGAACACGCAGGGTGTAAAAGCCAGCAAAATGCCAGCGATGAAAAACGCGAACAGCGCCCATTGCGGGTTATTCAGCAACATCTGCGCCAGTTTGTCCTGCTCCGACGCCAGCAGGCTGACCATCGGGGGCTGTGCAGCGGCTACAGGCCCGGCTTGCGCCTGGCTATTTGACGATAGTGGCTGCCGGGTGGCCTGGGCGGCTGCCGGCATGACCACATCGACCCGTGAAGTTTGCGGTGGATAACAGATATCACCATCACGGCAGCCCTGGTAGTCTGCCTCGAGCGTGATAGTCCGTTCCTGGCCTGCCGGCCGGTTTACCCGCACCGGCACTTCGATTTGGTCGTAATAAACTTCAACCGGGCCGAATTCGGGGTCATCCTTGATGGTACCCTGAGGCATATTCGCCTCGCGCACCTCAAAACCACTATCATCCACTACCCTGAAAGCAAATTTATCGCGATAAAGGTAGTAGCCGGGCTGCAGCGTAAAGCGCGCAAGAATGGTGTCGGAAGTAAGCCCGATGGCCTCATATACAAATGCTTTATCCGGCGGCAACGCCGGCACTCCATTGGCCGGATTCTGGCCGCTGCTGGTGGCAGGCTGATTAAAAACCTCTGCTATGGACGTTCCCTGCAGAGGGGCCGTTGCCGGGGACAATGGGGGTAAAGTAACTGCCAGCAATTGTTCCGTCGGCGGATAGCACAGCACATTCTCCTGGCAACCCTGGGAACGCACACGCAGACTGACCAGGTCAACGCCGGCTGGAACGGCCTCCAGTGGCAAACCGACCGTTAAACGGCCATGGTATTTAACGACTTCCTCGCCCAGCAGTTCATCAAACTTGCGCTCACCCTCAGGGATTTCTGGCTGGCCGAGCACCACGCCCGGTGTGTCGGTAGCAAAAGCAAGGAACTTGTTGTTATACAGATAATAGTCATCTGCAATATCCCAGCTAACTTCTATGCGTTCACGGCTGACGGCCTGAGCCGATATTGTGAATACTTCTCCGAATTCCTTGATCTGATCGAATACCAACGCTGTCGCCAGCACGGGCAGCACCAGCAGCAAGCTGGTCAACCATCTGATTTTCCAATTTTTCATAATCGTAGATGACCGTGATATATCAGGTTTTCGTTCATTCCCCGCGTAATAGATATCGCTGGTGTAGCGTTGCGCATCACACAGGCCGCGCATTTTACCTGAACCGGACAGCGTGAATGAAATTTTCTTGTCCGCTACCGGTCAAGGGCCTATACTAACCGACCGTTCGGTCAGTTTCTTGAGCACAGACAGAGTTAACACCATGCACAGCACCCAAACCCATGCAAAAAACTTTTCAAGCGGCGAACAGGCCATCCTCGACGCTGCCGGAATCCTGTTTGCAGAGAAGGGCTTTGATGCCGTTTCAATGAGCGCAATCTCCAGGCTTGCCAATACCAGCAAACCCAATATCTACCACCACTTCCAGTCCAAAGACGAACTTTACCTGGCGGTCATGAAGGCCGCGGTTAAGCGTTCCCTGATTTTGCTTGATGCGCTGGAGGTTGCACCGGGTACCTTCAGACAACGCCTGGCTGGTTTTTCCACCGGCCAACTCGAAAATATCCTGACCCACAAACGCAGCACCCAGTTGATCCTGCGCGAGGCCTTATCCGGGAATTCCCAGCGCGGGCGGGAGATTGCCAAGCACGTTGTCGGTGAAATCTCTACACGGTTGGTGGCCATGGTCAAAACGGGCCAGCAAAAAGGTGAGTTCAGGGATAACATTGACCCTGCGCTGGCTGCTTTTATGATCGTGGCCTCAAACATGTTTTTCTTCCAGGCCGCCACGATCATGCAACACCTTCCAGAGGCCGGTTTTACTGATGATGCCGATACATTCAGCAAGGGTGTCATGGACATTTTATTCAACGGCGTACTCCGGCAAGAGGAGCAAAGATCATGAGAAAAACATTTCTTAGCATCCCGATTGCGCTGCTGCTTGCCCTGTTGCTCACCGCTTGCAGCAAGGAAGAGTCAGGCGGCGCAAAAAAAGGAGCGGCGCAAAAGGCGGTCCTCATATCTACCACTACGGCCAGAACGGCCAACCTGGAAATATGGCTTGGATCGGTAGGGCAGATCCACAGTCTGTCAGCACCCACGCTGGCGGCGGAAGTTGCTGGGCGGATCACCATGGTTTCGGCAGATACAGGCGACACGGTTGCTGCAGGGCAATTGCTGGCTGCCATTGACACCTCGGCACTAGTGTTGCAGCGACAGGCCGCCCAGGCCGGGCTGGAACGCCTGCAGGTACACGTTAAAAACGGTGAAATCAGGGTCAAGCGATATGTATCATTATCTTCGCGTGAACTCGGCTCGCAAACGCAACTGGACGATGCGCGCGAACAACTGGAATCATTCCGCGCAGAGTATAGGGCGGCACAGGTCCAGCTTGCCATCGTAGATGACTTGCTGGCCAAATCCCGGGTTACCGCACCGGTTTCCGGCATATTGCAGCGCCGCCTGATCTCGGAAGGTGATTTTGTAAAGCGCGGCCAGGCGCTGTTCGAAATCACCCGGCCGGAGTTGCTGCAAGCATGGCTGGCATACCCGGAAACTGCTGCCAACCGGATCCATAAAGGCCAGATAGTAGAGGTGCGAAGCCCGGTCGCCAGCGGGGAAGTTTTCACCGGAACCGTGTCAGATATTCAACCGGCCATCGGTCCCGGCAGCCGCGCGCTGACTGTCATTGTCGACATTAAAAACCCGGGTAATTTGTGGCCACAGGCAACCATCGGTGGAAAAGTGCTGGTAGAAACACGGCTACAGGCTGTAGTAGTACCCGAAATCAGCGTGGTCAGGCGTCCGGCTGGCCCCGTCGTCTATGTGATCAATGGCAACAAGGCCGAAGCCCGGCCGGTCACAACCGGCCAGCGGGAAAACGGCCAGGTTGAGATTATTTCAGGCGTGCGCAGCGGTGCCACCATCGCCACCGATGGTGCGGCTTTTCTGACCGGTGGCGCGCTGGTAAAGATTTCAGAACGCAGCAATGAATCTGCCTGAGCTTTCAATCAAGCGGCATGTCTTTGCCTACATGCTGTCAGCCGTGCTGGTGCTGTTCGGCGTCATCAGCTACAAGGACATTGGCGTGGACCGTTATCCGACGGTCGATTTTCCGATGATTTCAGTGACCACGGTATTGCCGGGCGCAACACCGGAAATCATCGACTCCAGCATTACCAACCCGATTGAGTCCTCAGTCAACAGCACGCCCGGTATCGACCATATCGAATCGAGTTCGTCGCCCGGGATATCGGCAATAAATATTCGCTTCAATATGGATAAAGACGTCAACGTCGCTTTCAACGAAGTCCAGTCGCGGGTCAACCGGGTGCTAAGAGACCTGCCGAATGAGGCAAAGCCACCGATTGTCGCCAAGGTTGAGTTTGGCGCTTTGCCGGTCATGTGGCTGGTACTGACCGGCGACCGCACTTTACAACAGTTAAACCAATACGCACGCAATGTCATCAAGAAACGACTCGAGACCATTGACGGTGTGGGTGAAATCAGCCTTGGAGGTGAGCAGAAGCGGACCATCCGGGTAAACCTGGACTCTGAGCGGATGGCACAATTAGGTATCACCGTCCCTGATGTGGTGCGGGTATTCAAGCATGAGCATTTGCGCTTGCCCGGCGGTTTTTTCACCACCGAAGGTAAAGAGGAATTGCTCGAGCTTGATCTTGAGTACCACAGCCCGGAAGCGCTGGGTGCAATGATCATCAGTTATAAAGGTGGCGCGCCCCAACGGTTACGCGACTTTGCAAAAATTGAAGATGGCCTGACCGATTTTCGCCAGTTGGCCCGGTTCAATGGGCAGCCTGCGGTTGGCATTGGTATTGTCAAAGTGCAAAACGCCAATACAGTGGCAATGGTAGATGAAGTCATCCGGCGTATGAACAAAGAGATCATACCCCGTCTGCCACCCGGCATTAATCTGCGGATCGCCCACAACGATGGTGACCTTATCAAGGGAATTGTTAGTTCACTGCAAGAGCATCTGCTTTCCGGAACACTGCTGACGGCCCTGGTGGTACTTCTGTTCCTGAAAAATATCCGCTCCACCATCATCATTGCGGTGGCTATTCCGGTCTCTCTGCTGGGCGCCATTGCGATCATTTATTTTCTTGGCTATACCTTCAACACGATGACACTGCTGGGCCTGTTGCTGCTGATCGGTGTGGTGGTGGATGATTCCATTGTCGTGCTGGAAAATATTTACCGGCATGCGGAGGAACACGGTTCCAGCCCGGTGGATGCCGCTGTTCACGGCACCCGTCAGGTGATGTTTGCTGTGCTGGCGGCAACCCTGACGCTGGTAGCAATTTTTGCACCGGTCATATTCATGCAGGGCATCATCGGGCGGTTTTTTGAAGCCTTTGCCGTGGTGGTGACCTTTGGTGTACTGGCCTCGCTGTTTGTTTCGCTGACGCTGACACCGATGTTGTGTTCCCGCTTCCTCAAAGTCACCAAAAAACACGGCCACCTGTATTACTTTATCGACCGTGGCTTCCGCGCGCTGGACGCAGCTTATGCAGGCTTGTTGAACGCATCCCTGAAGCATCGCTGGACCGTCATTTTACTGACGTTTATTACCATCGTATCGAGTGGTTACTTCTTTACGCACACCGGTTCAGGATTCATGCCGGTGCAGGATGAAGGACGCTTCGTCATCAGCGTCAAGGCACCGCTGGGCTCATCTATCGAGTACACGGAAGGCAAGCTCAAGGAAATTGAAGCCATTCTGAACCAGCATAAAGAGATCGCGAGCTATTTCGTAACCATCGGCGCTGACCAGTCCCGGCAGGTCAGCAAGGGCAGTTTCCTTGTCCGGTTGGTGCCGTGGGAAAAACGTGACATTGCCCAGGTGGATGTCATTCAGCAATTGCGCCAGGAGTTGGCCGGCATCGCCGGCGTAGAGGCTTTTCCGTCTCCCATGCCGATGCTGGGTGGACAGCGTGGCGAACCCCTGCATTTTATTCTCAGTGGACCGGACCTCAAAGAGGTCGCCCGCCTGGCAGAGATTGTCCAGCAACGGCTGGCCGGATTACCCGGCATGGGCACGCTTGACATGGAACTTCAGCTCGACCTGCCACAACTGGAGACAAAACTGCGGCGCTCACTGGTGCGCAGCCTGGGAATCTCTTCCGGGGATGTTGCGCTGGCCATTAATGTGCTGGCCGGCGGCCTGGATATCGCCCGCTTTAACGACAAACCCGGAGATGGTGAGCGCTATGACATACGCCTGAAGGCGGAGCAGGGGCAGTTACAGACCAGCGATGATATCTCCAAAATTTATTTGCGCTCAGCAGACGGGCAGATGGTCAGCCTGGCCAACCTGGTGACTTTGACGCCGCAGCTCGGTGCCGCAGTTGTTTCCCGCTACGACCTTCAATATGCTGCCAATTTCTACAGTACACCGACCATTTCACTGGGAGAAGCGGTTAAGCAGGTTTATAGCGCGACTGCGGACTTGCTGCCACTGGGTTATCAAATCAGCATGTCGGGCCGGGCCGAGGAATTTGGTAAAACCGCTTTCTATATGCTGTTCGCCTTCGCCGTCGCCATCGTCCTGGTTTACATGGTGCTGGCCAGCCAGTTCAATTCGTTTATTCAGCCCTTCATCATCATGGTGGCGCAACCACTGGCCATCATTGGCGGCGTGGTTGCGCTGTGGGCCACCGGCAATACGCTGAATATATTTTCCATGATCGGGCTGGTCCTGTTAATGGGCCTGGTGGCCAAAAACTCCATCCTGCTGGTGGACCTGACCAACCAGCGCCGGGCGGATGGCAAGAGCATTGAGCAATCCCTGCGGGAAGCCTGCCCGATCCGCCTGCGCCCCATCCTGATGACCTCACTGACCATTATCCTGGCGATGCTGCCGGCCGCCTTCGGCATCGGCGCCGGCGCCGGCAATAACGCCCCGATGGCGGTGGCTGTGATCGGCGGTATGCTCAGCTCTGGCTGTGATCGGCGGTATGCTCAGCTCAACGCTACTGACGCTGGTGGTTGTACCCGCTGTGTATTCATTGGTAGAGGGCGCGCTGGCGCGTCGTGCACAGGGCTGAGCAGGGATATGGGGGCATGATTACAACAAACCTACGATCAAAAGCGCAACGATGTTGATGATCTTGATCAATGGGTTGATGGCAGGGCCAGCCGTATCCTTATACGGGTCGCCAACCGTGTCACCAGTAACCGCGGCGGCGTGAGCGGGCGTGCCCTTGCCACCGAAATTGCCGTCTTCGATATACTTCTTGGCGTTATCCCATGCACCACCGCCGGTGGTCATGGAAATGGCCACAAACAGGCCGGTAACAATGGTGCCGACCAGCATTCCGCCAAGGGCCTGCGGGCCCAGCAACAATCCAACGATGATCGGTACCAGCAACGGCAGCAGCGAAGGCACAATCATTTCCTTGATGGCGGCCTTGGTCAGCAGGTCAACCGCACGTGAATAATCCGGTTTGCCGGTGCCTTCCATAATTCCCGGGATTTCCCGGAACTGGCGGCGCACCTCTTCGACCACCGAAGCAGCGGCACGGCCAACCGCTTCCATGGCCATCGCGCCGAACAGGAACGGCACCATGCCACCGATGAACAGGCCAATGATGACCAGGTGGTTCGACAGGTCAAATGTAATCCCAACGTGGCCGGCTTTGACGAGGCTGTTGGTGTAATCTGCAAACAGCACCAGTGCCGCCAGGCCTGCTGAACCAATGGCATACCCCTTGGTAACGGCCTTGGTCGTATTACCAACTGCATCCAGTGCGTCGGTGGTCTTACGTACATCTTCAGGCAGCTCTGCCATTTCCGCGATGCCGCCGGCGTTATCGGTAATCGGCCCGAAAGCATCGAGCGCGACAATCATGCCCGTCATGGAAAGCATGGCGGTTGCAGCAATTGCAATACCGTAAAGACCGGCAAAATAATTGGCGCCCCAGATGGAGGCGGTCACCGCAAGTACCGGCAGGGCGGTGGACTTCATCGAAACACCCAGGCCGGCAATGATGTTGGTGGCATCACCAGTCGTGGAGGCGGCGGCAATCCGCTGGACCGGGCTGAATTGCGTGCCGGTGTAATACTCGGTGATGAACACCATTGCAGCGGTCAGCACCAGGCCGATCAGCGCAGCATAGTACAGGTTCAGGCCCTGCTCACCCATCATCTGCACCGAGGGGTAATAAAACGCGGCAGCAGCCAGAATACCGGACACAATAACCCCCTTATACAGCGCACCCATGATGGAACCGCTTTTGCCGACCCTGACAAAAAATGTACCAATAATCGAAGCAATGATTGACAGCGCACCCAGCACGATGGGGTACATGACTGCATTGGTGCCAAATTGCGCTACCATCAGGCTGCCCAGCAGCATGGTGGCGACCAGCGTAACCGAGTAGGTTTCGAACAGGTCTGCCGCCATACCGGCACAGTCACCGACGTTGTCACCGACGTTGTCGGCAATCACAGCCGGGTTGCGCGGGTCATCTTCGGGAATGCCGGCCTCGAGTTTTCCTACAAGGTCGGCACCTACATCCGCACCCTTGGTGAAGATACCACCACCAAGCCGTGCAAAAATGGAAATCAGGGAACTACCAAAGGCCAGCCCGATCAGGGCATGAATAGCATCTTCGTTGCTAAAACCCTGGTGCAACAGAATGGCGTAGTATCCGGCTGTGCCCAGAAGCCCGAGACCAACCACCAGCAGGCCGGTAATTGCACCGCCACGGAAGGCTATTTTCAAAGCCGGCGCGACGCCGCTACGGGCTGCTTCCGCCGTGCGCACATTGGCCCGTACTGACACATACATGCCGATATAGCCGGCCATGGCAGAAAAAATAGCACCGATCGCAAAACCGATCGCCGCCGTCCAGCTAATAAGAAACCCTACCACTGCTAACAGCAGAATACCCACCATTCCGATGGTCGAATACTGGCGATTCATATAGGCGTTTGCACCCTCCATGATCGCACCGGCAATCTGCTGCATTTTTTCATTACCCGCAGACTGTTTGATAATCCAGCGAGCCATGAAAATCCCGTAAATAACTGCCAGCAGGGATGCCCCCACCGCCAGCCACAACGCCGTTCCATTATCCATTTGTATCTCCCTCAAATTCTTCGACCGAAACCGGCCTGCTAAAACCGCGCTATGTTAGCACACACGCCGCAATTGCAGTGTGATTACAGGTAAAAAACCCTGCCCTCGCTACTTTGCGTAGGTCCTGCCAAAAAAATCACCTTCATGCCAGCCTGGCCGCTTGAGTACATTGGCCAGTTTTTCTCCAATTCTCGCATTGATACGGGTAAACCTCGCCGCTGCCCCGTAGTGAATGGGCAAGCTCAGGTCATCGCTGGGTTGATGGTAGTGCTGTTGCAGAAATCCCTCGAATACAGCTCGCGCGTCAACATTTTCGTCCCGTGACTTCACCCCTGTCACCAGGAAAATGGATGGTATACCCTGCTGAACGAACCGGTAGTGGTCGCTGCGCACAAAAATGTTCTGCTCCGGGAAAGGGTCCGGTGTCAGTTCGATGCCAAATTCCTGAGCTGCATCACGAACGGTCTCGCCGAGGCTGGAGTGTGCTGCACCGAAAGCAATGACATCGCTAAAATCATATAGCAACAGCGGCATATCCAGGTTGATTTCGCTGACCATGGAATGACGGGGCACGGTCGGGTTCATGGCGAAATATTCGGCGCCGACCAGGCCTTTTTCCTCTGCAGTAACTGCCACAAATAAAATCGAGCGCCGTGGAGCGCTGGCTTGCGTGAATAACCGGGCTGTTTCGAGCAGCACAGAAATTCCCGCAGCGTTGTCCAGTGCGCCATTATTAATCAAATCGACCTGGCCCGCGTTAGCCCCATTGCTATGTAATTCGCCAATATGGTCAAGGTGTGCGGTATACACCACATATTCGTTCGCAAGTACCGGGTCCGACCCCGGCAGCACCGCCACGATATTGGGGCTGTCAAGGGTTTGTTGTGTGCTGCGTTGCCGTAAAATCACTTTGCTTTCGAGCGCAAAAGCAGGCAGTGCTTCTGCATTTTCGTCTTTTTCAAGCAGCGCTGTCAGATCAAATGGTGCATTTTTAAAAAGTCCCTCTGCCGCAGTGTGCCGCAACATCGCACTGGCCTGTATTTGTTCAAAAACACCATGAACCCTGCCTTGCTCATTTATCCAGCCCATGGAGGGCATACCGACGCGGCTTCTGACCCGCTCCCATGGATATCGCCGTGCAGCCCTGGGTGTATGGATCGCGATCGTACCCACCGCCCCATGGCGTACAGCCGCCCGGGTTTTCTCCCGTGTCGAAGCGAAATGTGCGCCTTCCTCACTGGGAAAGTCATTTGGCTGACCAGCAAGGAACACCACCACCTTGCCTTCGACATCAACATCTGCGTAGTCATTGTGATCCAGCTCAGGGGCATCAATGCCATACCCCACAAATACTGCCCCCGCTTTGAGTTCCGAAAAAGTGCGGTTGAGCGACGGGCGCATAAAAAACTGCTCAACAAAAACCAGCGGCGTGGTGTCTGCACCGTTGATAATGACCATTTCGGCAGAACCCGGCGTCAGAACGGCCTGGCGCAAAGGCACCGGCTGAAAATAGCGGCCATCGGTGCCGGCTGGCAACAATCCCATTTGCAGAAACTGACCGGCAACATAGTTGGCGGCAATATTGTAACCATCACTGCCGGGTTGCCGGCCACGCAACAGGTCATCGGCCAAAAATTCAATATGCGCCCGTAGCCGGTCCTGAAGCGGCTGGTCCGGTTCTTCCGCCGCCTGCGTTGCTGAAACAGCAAGCAACCACATGCAGCCAGTTAAAAATGCCAACCGCACGTTAGTCCCGCCTGCCTTCAAAACTCAAACGGTGCAAGTTTTTTTGCCACCAACCGGTTTTTTAAATGTACATATTTCGGCAGGCCATCGTGGTCATACGGCGGGTATTCCTCACCCCGTATCAATGGCTCAAGATAACGGCGTGCCGCCGCCGTGATGCCAAATCCGTCTTTGGAAATAAAACGCCGTGGCATCTTTTTCTCGCGGTTGGCAACTTTGGCCAGATCCACCTCACCAACTTTCCAGCGATAGGGCCTGTCCGCTGTCCTCACGACCACTGGCATGACACCGGATTTGCCCTGCAGTGCAAGTTGAATTGCCGCTTTACCCATGGCATAAGCCTGCTCCACATCGGTCTTTGCAGCCACGTGGCGGGCGGAACGCTGCAAATAGTCAGCCACTGCCCAGTGACTTTTGTAACCCAATGCATCGGTAATCATGCTGGCAATAACCGGTGCCACGCCACCCAATTGTGCATGTCCGAATGCATCACGCCGGCCTGAATCAGACAGGAACCGGCCCTGCCGGTTTCTGACCCCTTCGGATACCACCATCGAGCAGAAACCATGGGCCTTGACCGTATCAGCCACTTTTTTAAGCAGGACTTTCTCATCCAGCAGCAGCTCTGGAAATAATATGATATGCGGCGGGTCGCCCCTCCGGCGCTGCGCCAGACCGCCGGCTGCAGCTATCCAGCCGGCATGGCGCCCCATCACTTCAAGCACAAACACCTTCGTCGAACTTGAGGCCATCGACTCGACATCAAGGCTGGCCTCCATGATCGAAACAGCGACATACTTCGCCACTGAGCCAAAGCCGGGGCACACGTCGGTGATCGGCAAATCGTTATCAATGGTCTTGGGCACTCCGATGCACTGCACCGGAAAGCCCAGTTTGTCACCAATTTGTGAAACTTTGTAGGCTGTATCTGCTGAATCGCCGCCGCCGTTATAGAAGAAGTAGCCGATGTTGTGCGCTCTGAAGACCTCAATCAGCCTGGCATACTGCGCCCGGCTTTCATCAATGCCCTTGAGTTTAAAACGGCAGGAGCCAAACGCACCTCCAGGCGTGTGGCGCAAAGCCGCGATATCGGCTTGGCGTTCTTTGCTGGTATCAATCAATTCCTCATTGAGGATACCAATAATACCGTCTTTGCCGGCATAGACTTTACCCAACCGGTCACTGTTTTGACGGGCGGTTTCTATCAACCCGCAGGCCGTGGCGTTGATGACAGGGGTAACACCACCGGATTGTGCATAAAGCAAATTCTTTGTGCGCATAGTATTCCTTGAAAATCTCACTCAATCTGCATTGACTTGCATGGTACGAGAGGTTAGCGTTAGCGCCTATTTTAGAGGACGGGAACCGTCTTATGCGAATTGTATTATTAGGTGCACCAGGCTCCGGTAAAGGAACCCAGGCTAAACTGATGGTTGAGCGTTTGGGACTGCTGCATATTTCAACGGGTGTGCTCCTGCGTAACGCGGCAAAAAGAGGCACAGAACTGGGCCTGAAAGCCAAATCCATTATTGACAGAGGCGAACTGGTTCCCGATGACATCATGTCCGACATGGTCGAGGAAAGACTGGGTCGGGAAGATGTGGCAGACGGATTTATCCTCGATGGTTATCCGCGCAACCTGGCTCAGGCCAAGTCTTTGGATACCATGCTTGAACGGCTGGGGAAGCCGGCCAATCAGGCCATCCAGATTGACGTAGATCTGGAACAGCTCATTGAGCGTATTGCCAGGCGCGCCAAAGAACAGGGTCGCGCCGATGATTCCGGGGAGGTGGTGCGCAACCGCATGCGGGTTTACCACGAGCAGACCGCACCGGTGATCGATTATTACGCCAACCGTGGCTTGCTCACCCATGTGCTGGGCGACGGCAGGGTTGAGGAGGTGCTGGAGCGTATCCTCAGTGTGCTGAATGTGAACCACGCACCTGCCTGATGACAGATGCAATGTAGAACACGCTACCACCGGCAGGATACCCGCCAGGTTTAACATGATCTGCTACGCAAAGGCTGACAGGCTCCTGATATATGAATGACTTTCTCACAAACCTGACAAATATGTTGCGTTTGCGCAGCGGCCCCCAGGACTTATCAGGTTCATGGCAGCTTACAACGGTCCTGGTTGCCGCTTACCTGCTGCAGAACCTGATCACCGGGTCGCAACTGGACGACAGCAGTGCAGGAGCAAAAAGCCTGCTGGCCATCAGCCTGCAGATCATCGTGCTGGTGGGCTTGCTAAGCTGGCGCCGCCATCCGGAGCGCTTTTTGCAAACGCTGAGCGCACTGGCTGCGGTAGGTATTGTGTTTAACCTGATCACGTGGATCCTGTTGACCCAGTCAAACCCGACAGTCAACCAGCCAATACTGGCAATGGTGTGGTTTGCAGTGTTTATCTGGAGCCTGTTTGTCGACGCAAATATATACCGTCACGCTTTGTCAGTCACGCTTTCAATCGGCGTACTGATAGCCGTACTCATACTGGCAGCCAGCTATGTGTTGATCGAGATGCTCTTCCTTGGTGGCGGCTGATCTACATGCGGGCTAAGCCATGAAAATTCATATTCTCGGGGCCTGTGGTACTTTTATGGGCGGTGTGGCCCTGCTGGCCCGCCGTGCCGGCCACGAGGTTTCCGGTTCCGACCAGCATACCTACCCGCCGATGAGTACGTTGCTGGAGAAAGAGGGTATTTTCCTGCATGAAGGTTATAGTGAGGAGCCCATGCTGGACACGCCTGACCTGGTCATTATCGGCAACGCCCTGAGCCGGGGGAACCCGGCGGTTGAGTACGTACTCAAACAACGACTGAACTATACTTCGGGGCCCCGCTGGCTCGGGGAGAATTACCTGCGTGGCCGCAATGTTATCGCCGTTGCCGGTACCCACGGCAAAACAACGACGTCCAGCATGATCGCCTGGATTCTGGAGCATGCCGGCCTGCAACCGGGATTCCTTATCGGTGGCGTACCGCTGAATTTTAATGTTTCAGCCCGCGAGGGTTCCGGTCACTTTGTCGTTGAAGCAGACGAGTACGATACGGCATTTTTTGACAAGCGCTCCAAGTTTGTGCATTACCGCCCCCAGATCGTCATCCTGAATAACCTGGAATACGACCATGCGGATATTTTTCCGGATTTGGCTGCCATCGAAACACAATTCCATCATCTGATGCGCACCATACCCGGCAACGGTACCATCATCAGCAATGGCGCTGATGCAAATCTTGAGAACGTGCTTGAGCGGGGTTGCTGGAGCAATTTACAGCGCTTCTCCCTGGATGGTGAACATGACTGGCAGGTTGAATTGCTCAAGCCAGACGGCAGTGAACTGCGTTTCAGTCACCAGCAACAGGACCTGGGCAGCATGGCCTGGGATGAATACGGCCGCCACAATGCGACCAATGCCTGCGCAGCCATTGCAGCATCCGTAGCCGCAGGGATTCCGGCCGCTACCGCCATCGAAGCGCTGTCATCCTTCCGGGGTGTCAGGCGCCGTATGGAGCTGATCTCACAAACATCTGATATCCATGTATACGATGATTTTGCCCATCATCCCACCGCCATCCGCCTGACGCTGGAAGGTTTGCGACGAAAAGTCGGCAACGCCCGTATCCTGGTGGCGCTCGAGCCACGCAGCAATACCATGCGGGCAGGGGTGCACGCTGATCTACTGGGACCCGCACTGATCGCGGCCGACTATGTCTGGCTCAAAGCCAGCGATGGAATTGATTGGGACCCACAGGTTGCGCTGGCACCGCTCGAAGGGCGTTGCAAGATAGTAACCAGGGTGGACGACATGTTGCAGCAACTCAGGAACAGCCTGAATCCGGGTGACCATGTCGTGTTCATGAGCAACGGCGGCTTTGAGGCCGCACCCCGCAGGCTGAGCGAATCCCTGAAAAATTCCTGATGGTTACTTCGTCCCGTCCCTTGCCGGGGGCCAGGGTCCGGCCTCGAACCCGCTTTCAGGGCGGGGCTCGCGCAACAACAGCATTGATTTATCCGCCCACCTGGTCTGCAACCCCCGGCTTTCCTTTGCCAGCCGTTGCATGGCCGCCGCAGACACGGGCCTGGCACTCCAGTAGCTGTAAATACCCAGTCGCTGCACCAGGGCTTCACGGGCAAGCTGTCCAAGGTACACTACGTCACCGGAAGGTTTTAGCCTGATGCCGGAATCCCAGATACGCAGCGTTTCCTGTTGCAGTGGATCACCACCCAGCCTGTGCAGCAATAGGGTATCAGCGTGGCCAAGATAGTCCTTTTTAAGTGGCGGCAAGGTGGTTTCCGTGGGTTTCGGGTTCATGGACAGGATGATCCAGCGCCAGTTGGCCGGCTCCGCCACCAACCAGCCCTGGGCGGTAAGCAGCTTTGCCAGGCGCTCGGGCTCCCCGGCAAACTGGAAATTGAAAAAGCGTGCCGCCACTGAAGTCAGGCGGGCACGCTCCCTGGGCAAGGTTCGCCAGCCATCAACCCACCAACTGTCTGCCGGAATCTCATGCTCTGGTAACGGCAGTTTGAGCAGCACAATATCTTTATCCAGGTTCTGGTCAACCTGCCAGGCGAAGGTAAGTGCCAGCACACTGAAGAAAATCACGCTGGCTGTCATACCGCTAAAAGCACGTACCGCTCTTTGCCGATACGCAATACCTACTACGAAGGTCCAGAACAAACCCAGCGACACCCCCATCAGGGCGCCGCTAAACCAGTCCAGCCCGAGGTACAACCTGGCCAATATCAACATCGTTAACAACAAACCGGTAATGACATACGGCCATTTTCGTTTGCGTCTTTTTAACTCTCTGGCAATCATTACGGCATAAAAACCCAACACAACGGTTGCCAGGGTCAGCGCAGCACTGGGGTCGTGCAGGACGAGGTCGCCATCTGCGCTTAGCAAGGGTGTTGCCCGCAATGTCCAGCCCAGTAACAACTGCAGTATCACGCCGCCACCCATGGCCACCAACCAGTGCATGGCGGCCTTTATGCGCCCGGCACCCAACAACCACAACAGCACCGCCATGGATGTCGGTATGAGTACTGACAGGCGCGACAACTGCGCCAGTGCCACCATCAGCGGATCGGCAACATGGTTGCGCAAAGCCAGGGCATACGTCTGCACAGCCTGGTCTATCGTCTTGGGGTGAGCAGAGAATGGTGACAGGAACAACAACATGACCATGCCCCAGAAAAATACCACCAACAACAGGCCCATCATCAGGATAGACAGGACTTCAGGTTGCGACGAATCCAGCAGGGGTCCTGCCACCCGCCTGAATACCGGGTGCCGGCGGAGCCAGCGGATGACATGCCGTAACCAGCGCGCCGAGCGACTGGCCAGCAGTTCATAAGCCGTCCAGATGACCCACCAGGTCAGCCACAAAACGACCACGACAATGGTCAGCACCAGGGCCAAACGACCGGCGTATTCCGATGCCACTTCCAGCGATGCGCCGAACAGCATGCCGGGCACCAGGTAGGCTGGCGTCCAGGCAATGCTGGCGGGAATAGCCACCAGCAAAAACTGGCGGGGTGCCATGCCCATCATACCGGCCGTTATCGGTATCACCGGCCTTAATGGGCCAATAAAGCGGC
>QIKV01000166.1 GCA_003233115.1 Oceanospirillales bacterium | reverse complement strand
CACCTGAGTTAAAAAGGAACTTCGTGATGCGTTGAGAAATCAGGTGTTCACGATGAACCGGAATCGGTGTTCATGATCGCCGGAATACGCAACCATGTGATAGAGGCCATACGCCGTGGCCCGGTGTGCCTGTGGAGCAGTGTCAGCAAACATGCCGGGATCAGCATGTTCTATTTTGAGGAAAAGGCTCAATACTGAGGTTACCGGACTACCCTGCGGGTGCTCACCAGAACGTCCATCACTTCGTTACAACCGCTTGATTAAGTGGTGGTATACTGCACCAATAGTATGAGTATCTACGTATCCATGGAGAATCAAATGGCGACAGTCCGAAAAACAATTACTTTGACCGATCAACAGGATGAGTGGATCAAATCGCAGATAAGCAATGGCGACTATACCAACGACAGTGAGTATTTTTGGGATCTGATACGGCGGGACCAAGACAAGTTTCGGGCGCTGAAAACAGCCGTCGAAAAAGGATTGGCGAGTGGTGTAAGTAACCGGACTGTGGATGAAATTTGGGCCGAGGCTGAAAGGCATTACCAGGCCACCAATGACTAATTATCAGCTGTCTCGGCTGGCCGCAGTTGACCTCGAAGAGATCGCTGAGTACACAATTGAGCGATTTGGCATTGAACAGTCTCGCCGATATCGCGATGGCCTGAAAACTTGTTTTGTCCAGCTTGCTGATAATCCAGCACTTGGAAGGAGAGCTGAGCAATTGATACGGGGTCTACGACGATTTGAACATCAATCACACGTTGTCTTTTACATAAGTAAACCGGAAAACTTACTTATCGTACGCGTGTTGCATTCAAGCATGGACGTACCAAGACACTTTTAGATAAATGGCGCGCCCGACGGGAGTCGGTCACCTTCTTCAAAAATTGTATCCACTCCAATTACCGCTAGATCAATCCCAGGCTAACAACGCCCTAATCGCCTGCGGGTGGATTGCCCTGGTTTGGGATAGTTAGTAACTATCCTGCCCATACGCGTCAGTTCGATTCATCAAAAGCAGATAACATCTCCCAAAATTGGCGAGGAGAAAGTAATGGTAAATTCATAACTTGCTGCAATTTCAACAATGCTTTGTCACCAGTAACAAAAACATGGGCTTGTCCCGCGAGCGCAGAAGCTACGATCGGCTCATCGTCCGTGTCGGGCAATGAGGGAAAAGGTTGCTCACCTTTAACGAGAAAAGCTTCGTCATGGAGAAAGGCTACAAATTCTTCCGTGATCGATGCTGACTGGCCGAGTTTCCCAGGAAGGATCCGTTCAAGTTCCTTGAAAACAGATTCTGAAATCAATAGTTCATGAGATTGAAGAACTACCTCAAACAGTTCCGCACAAAGTCCTCGTGTAGTGAGTGCACTTGCCAAGACGTTTGTATCGAGAAATACCTTCACGATACATCATTAAAGACATCTTCATCAGTGATATAACCAGCAGCTTCGGCGAGCGGTAGCGCCTTCCGACGAAGTTCTCGGAAACGCTCCACTGCTATACGCTTGCGCAACATTTCTCTAGCCAAATCACTCTTGGTACGATGTTGTGAACTAGCAAGTCTCTCCAGATCATTCTCGAGCTGCTCGTCGATACGGATTGTTAACGTGCCCATGTTGTTTTCCAATTGAGAAAATTTAATGTCTTACATTGTAATACAGTTATGGGAAAAAACAAGGAATTCCGCGCAAGGACCAAACCCATATGGCAGACACATCAAACAAAAAAAGCCACCCAAGGGTGACTTTGTTCGTTTGGCGCGCCCGACAGGACTCGAACCTGTGGCCCCCAGATTAGGAATCTGGTGCTCTATCCGACTGAGCTACGGGCGCTTTGCAGGAGGTATTTTAACTGTTAACACAGTATTGTCATGCACTCTGTTCCTTTAGTGTCATCAGTTCATCGCTGATGATGGTTTTTCTCCAACCGAGGAATCGCTCGGGTACTTCATCATCATCTGCAGTGAAGATCAGGCTTTCCAGTTCCCGCCTGGAGGCGAGCAGGGCCGGGTCCACCGATAGAACCCTGGCTTTTTTCAGTACAAGATCCCGCATATCTGCCATTAGCTTGCGTTGCTGCACATCCAGAGCAGGCGGGGGTGTGACTTGAGAGCCTGATTGAAGAACCTGTTCCAGCATGGAAATAATGACTTTACCGGTACGCTCAATGGCACGCGGATGCATGATGTCAAGGCTCGACAGTTCATCTATGTTGGCAGGCTGCGCTCTGGCGATGTTTACCAGAGCAGCGTCTTTTACGACGAAGCCTCGAGCCAGGTTTCGCCTTGCTGCTTCCTGCTCACGCCAGCAGGCGAGTTTTTGCAGGATGGCCAGCGCAACGCCATCCATGCGTTTACTACCGTTTATTCTCATCCAGGATTGTGCGGGAATAGTGGGCGCGCGCGCTTTACGCACAAGACGATCACAGTCTTCTTCGAGCCAGTGCTGGCGGTCCATTGCCTGCAAACGGCTGCGCAACTCCCTGTGCATCATCGGCAACAGGCAGACATCCAGCGCAGCGTAATGCAATTGGGCTGGCCGTAACGGACGCTTTAGCCAGTTCGAGCGTGTCTCACCTTTGTCAATGGGAATTCCAAGCAACCACCCGACCGTTTTGTGGTAACCCATTTGCAGAGAGTGGCCCAGCATCGCACAGGCAATTTGTGTGTCGAACAAGGGTTCGGGGCAGGTGCCGGTGGTGTGTAAAAGAACTTCCAGGTCTTCAGATGGCGCATGCAGAATCTTGGTGACAACCGCACTTTCAAAAAGTGGTGCGAGTGCCTCAAGAGGGTCAATTTTTAGTGGATCAACCAGCCAGACCCGCTGCCCGTCTGAAATTTGTAGCAGGCCGAGATCTGCGCGGTAGGTCCGCTCACGCACAAACTCGGTATCGATTCCGACCACATCACATTGTTGCCAATGGTCGATGGCTTGGCGCAGATGTGCAGCAGATTCAACCATGATTGCTGTGTCTGCAGCAGCAATAGCCGTGTTAATTTCCGTTGTATTAATCATTCAAAATGTAATGTTTTGCCTTGTAAACTCTTTGTTATCAATTGTTTGTGAAGTATTTTATTAGTTTTTCTTATGCTTGTTGTCACTGTACATCTGGGTTAAGGTTGCATTATGCGGATTGGCGGGAATTTTCTGCCGCCAGAACCATAACATGACGGAGACAACAGGCAAGGGAAATTGCATGTTTGCACGTAAAAAAATCTTCATTTCACTGCGGGTGAATGTTTGTTTGCTGATATTGTTCAGCGTGGTGTTGTGGGCGCCCTATGCAAACGCCCAACAGCGCACGGATGACGCGGACAAGGGCGTACCTGTTGAAGCCGCACTTGTTAAAGACGGGTCTGTCAAAGACGAATCCGTAAAAGACAAACCCGTAAAAGACGAATCAGCTAAAGAAGAGCCAGCCAAGGAAGAGCCAGCCAAGGAAGAGTCAGCCAAGGAAGAGTCAGCCAAGGAAGAACCGGCCAAGGAAGAGCCAGTGAATAATGAGCCGGCTATAGAAGAACCTGTAAAAGAGGAGCCTGTTGAGGAGCCAGGCAACAACCGCCGTATCGAACGGCTGGGTGACGTCAGCGCGAATGAGTGGGAAATGGATCTCGCTTTACCTGCTGCGGCCCCGGTGACCCCGGGTGATGCAGAAACTGCGTTACCCGATGCTGCACAGAACCAGGAGCTTCAACAATTGCTCTCAAAGCTGGCGTCCAGCCCTGACGACAGCAAGATCCTCACACAGCTTAATGCCCTGTTAGCCGATGTCTTGAGTCAGGCAGCGGATTTGATGAACCTCGGCTCCGTTGAGGAAGCCAAGCAATTACTGGCGGTTATCCAGTCAATTGATCCGAACCAGCGTGGGCTTAAATCCGCACGGAGTCACTTAAAGTCAGTGCAAAAAACTGCTGGCCTTTTAGCAGCGGGCAAGGCAGCGCTGGAAGCGCAGCGTAGCATTGAACCGGAAAAGGACAATGCCCTGTACTATTTTAACCAGGTATTGCAAAAGGACCCGGAGAATAGCCAGGCTCTGTCAGGCTTGACACAGGTGCAGGAGGCGCTGATAGAACGGGCGAACGGGTCTGCACAGGAGCTCGATTTCGAGACGGCTGAACAATGGCTGCAACGGGCATCGGCAGTGCAGGTGGATCAAACACTGGTGGATGAAGCCCGGGTACAGTTGGCCGCATTCCAGAACATGCATGCTACAGATCTGGAGGACAAAGCGCTGGCGGCACTGGATGCCGGTAAATTCGATGCGGCGGATTTATTCATTATTGATCTCATTGCCCTGGGCGGACAGGAAGATCGGGTAAAGGATCTCCGCGCACAGTTGAAGGAGGCACGTTATTACGGTGGCTTTGAACCGGGACAGGTTATCAGTGATACCTTTTTAGATTCCGACGAAAAAGCTCCCGAAATTGTGGTTATAGCTGCAGGCAGTTTTTTGATGGGTTCCAGCAACCGCTCTGGTGGCGCATTCGACAATGAGCAACCACGCCACAGGGTTACCATTGAGCGGGGATTCGGGCTGGGTGTCACAGAGGTGACAGTGGGACAGTTCAGGAAGTTTGTTGAAAGCAGTGGTTACCAGACTACTGCAGAGCGTACCGGTAGTTCAATAGTTTATGACGAAGTTGCCGGGCGGCTCAGCAAGCGCAAGGGTATCAACTGGAGATACGATTACCAGGGTGAAAAAGCCCAACCCGATGAGCCGGTTTTACATATAAATTCATACGATGCCAGGGCCTATGTTGGTTGGCTGGCTGCCAAGACCGGCAAAAAGTATCGCCTGCCGTCAGAGGCTGAGTATGAGTACGTGGCCAGGGCAGGGGGTAGTGGGACTTTCTGGTGGGGAGAGGGTTCTCCTGCAAAAATAGTTGAAAATCTGACGGGTCAGCGTGACAGGTCACCGAGTAAACGAAGCTGGACCACGCCCTTCAAAAAGTATGGCGACGGCTACTGGGGACCGGCGCCCGCTGGTTCGCTCAGAGACGATGACCTGGTGCACCCCATGGGTGTTTATGATATTGCAGGCAATGTGAGTGAGTGGGTGGCAGATTGCTGGCATCAGAATTACGTCAAGGCGCCGGTGGATGGATCCGCCTGGGTCAATCCGGGTTGTACTCGCACCGTGGTGCGCGGCGGTTATTGGGCCAGTGCGCCGGAGCAAAGCCGTGCCGCGTTCAGAATCTCGGCCAAGCCTGAAACAGTGGGGCCTGTTGTGGGTATGCGAATTGCCCGGGATCTCTAGCAGCCTGAGGACAGGTTCCTATAACACCGTATTGACGATTAAGGCGAGATGCGAGGCGGCTGAAATCAGTTGCTTTTGCACTATTCCCCAGCTTTTATCTGCGTAGGACTGGCTGATTTCCGGATCCTGCGGGTAAACTTCCTGCCGCACCAGTTGGTGCGACTCTTCTGTCCAGCGGTCCACCATCCCGGCTGACCAGTTATCCCCGGCCTGTACCATGGGCGACTTGCTTAATATGTTGATCAGTTGTTGCCGGCCACCGGCACGTGACTTGATTAACGCACTGTCCCACAAGTTGTGCAGGTTCATCTTCTCACCATTGAGAGTGATGTCAAATTCGTTGCCGCCACGGTCAAAGGCGTAGCCAGCGTGCAGGGGTTGGTGTAAGTCGCCGGTCAGGTGGCAAATCCAGGCAAAAGCCTGTCGGCGTTTTTCTATGCTTGCCTGCCGGTCGCCCAGTTGTTCAGCATATTTCTTGATTGCCTCCGTTGCACACAACTGTTCAGGGCAGTCACGTGCTTGTGAATAACTTGACTCGTCAGGCGGGAGGTTGGTGAAATGCAGTGGATAAGTCCAGGCCCATTCATCGGTTTCGCGCACAACATCAGGCCAGTTGCAGGCCTCGGCCAGCGTTTGTTCATCGAGCGAGCCCAAAACAGTTTGTAACTCGGTTTTGGCATCTGCTTGCATATCCCCGGCCGCTAAAATCCCGATAACAGCATGACCGTCCTGGCCCCACGCGAAGATATTGGTGCTGAATCCCACCGCGGCAGAAGCAGTGAGCAGCATAAAAAATATACGATTTATTGTCATTAAGCGTATGATATTCATAAATATTATGGTGCCGGAGGTCGGACTCGAACCGACACTTTGTTGCCAAAACTGGATTTTGAATCCAGCGCGTCTACCAATTTCGCCACTCCGGCAGCTAGTGCGAGCCGCAGAGTATATATTTGCATGAACCCTGAAGCCAGTTTTTCAGTCAATTTAGAAGTTCCTGTTCTGCATGCATGACTTATCAGGACCGCGCCGGTAAATCTTCTTCCCTTATCTGTTTGAAATACCCTTCCACGATCGGAATGAAGAACTCATAGTCTACCAAAAATGCGTCATGCCCCTTTAACGACGCGAGTTCTGTGAAATGGGTCCTGACGCCATTACCGGCGAGCGCATCGGCAATGGCCTGCTGTTGGTGTGCGGGGAACAAAATGTCGGTCTCAACTGCAATCACATTGGCTGAGGCCAGTGCAATGCCTGCGAGTGCGGCAGCCAGGTCCACATAGCCATCCACCAGGTTAAACCAATCCATTGAACGGGACAGATAGAGGTAACAGCACGGGTCGAAGGAATGGACAAAACGACGCGCTGCTGCCTCCAGGTAGGACTCCACCTCATAGTTCATTCCAAATAACTCGGTCGAAAAATAGTCCTGTTCACGGCGGCCAAAACGCGTGCGCCATTCAGCCGCTGAGCGGTAGGACAACATGCCCAGTTTGCGTGCCATACGCATGCCTTTCACAGGCCAGTTCACATCGTCATAGGTGCCGCCATTGAAGGCCGGGTCGGTAACAATCAACTCCCTTTGCAGCGATCGGAAAGCGATACTGAACGGTTCCGAGTCAGGTGCGCTGGAAATTGTCAGGAAATGGCGCGCACCTTGCGGATTCTGTTGCAGGTAGGCCAGTGCACTCATCCCACCCATGGATGGACCGACCATGGTACAGAGTTGATTGATACCCAGGTGGCGGACTAGTTCGTGTGCAGCGGCGGCGATATCCTCGATACTCAGTTCCGGAAAGTCCAGGCGAAAAGCCCTGCCGGTTGCGGGGTTGTTACTGGCAGGTCCGGTTGAGCCTTTGCAACTACCCAGCGAGTTCAGGCAGATAATGTAGAAATGATCTGAATCGATAGGTTTGCCAGGGCCGACCATCGGTTCCCACCAGCCTGGTGAAGGATCGACCGGACCGGACGCTGCGTGCGCACTCGGTGACAGGCCGGTCAGGATCAGGACAGCATTGGAAGCATCTGTGTTCAATTCACCCCAGGTCTCATAGGCAAGCGAATAAGATGACAAAATGCCACCACGCTTGAAAGGCAAGGGCTCATTGATATGCAAAAACCGGGTTGCTGATGCCATAGGGTATGATTCGCAGGGTTGGTCAGGGCAATAATACTGTTAGAGCAATGATACCGTTAGAGCAATGATACCGTGTGGGCTGTAAGAATGCGCGTTGCAGAAAAAGTGAGAGTTCAGAATTGACCGGTTCCATGGCAGCCGGTGACAGCGTGAATGCCGGGCTGGTCCGCACTGGCCAGAACGGCGTTCACCCGCGCCTGGGTCAATATTTGCGCCGTCATCTGGATCAGCCCTGGTCACAGCCTTTGCATCGCCCGACAATTGATACCTACCGGCAGTTGCAGGATGAATGTTCGCTTGCCGGCGGGCGGCCCTTTATGCTTGATTCGGGCTGCGGAACCGGGCAAAGCACACAGCAGCTTGCGGTGCAGTACCCCGGGCATCTGGTGATCGGCATTGATCGTTCCAGGGTCCGCCTGGCAAAGCGTTTGATGAACCAGGACGGCATGCATCAGAACCTGTTCAGGCATGAAAACTGCATCCTGTTAAGGGCCGAATTATCCACATTCTGGCGCTTGCTGGTCCGTGATAGCTATATCCCCAGCAAGCAATTTTTGCTTTACCCCAACCCGTGGCCAAAACCGGGCCATCTGCAACGGCGCTGGCATGGTCACCCGGTATTTCCCTGCCTGCTTGCCCTGGGGGGTGAGATTGAAATGCGTTGTAACTGGGAAATTTATGCGCTGGAATTTGCGCTGGCGGCCAGCATTGCCAGCGGTGAGCCGATCACGGCCAGACCATACCGTCCACCGGGCAGCCAACCCCGGCGCAGCGCATCACCGTTTGAACATAAGTACTTCGAACGTGGGCAGCCCTTGTTTGCAGTCACTGTGCCACGACATGTTACAGCAGCGTTTCGTCGCGCCTGGTACAAGCAGTAATCCGCACTCTACCCAGGGGCTGATATCGGTAGGGTGTATCGGTGAATCCCTTTAAGGCTGCTGTAAATGAATGTGACGAACTGTGCTGGCGTTATCCATGCCTTACCCATCTCTTCATCCCATTCAGCCGTCGGTCGCGCGGCAATAATCTGTTCCAGGTTTTTACCTTCGCCTATCAGCACCTGGACATTTCCTATGGCTTTGACCAGGAAGTCCCGGTACGCCCGCAAATCTTCTGTAACCGCTAAAGGACCATGGCCCGGAATAATACGGGTTGTGTCATTGGCCAGTGCCAGCGCCAGGTTTGCCGCGCGCACCATGCCCTGGATGGAGCCACCTGCATCAAGATCAACATAGGGATATATCGTATTGAAGTACATGTCACCCATGTGGATGACGTTACTGACGGGGAAATGAATGATGACGTCGCCGTCGGTATGGCCATTGGCGACATAGTAGGCCGTGGCGGTTTCACCATTGAGGTGCAATGATAACTGGTCATTGAAGGTCACCACCGGAAGTGCAGCCTTTGCATAAGGCGGCGTGGTCTGTTTGGTAAAATTACTGACCTGCTCAGTACTCATCCTTTTGCGGTTATTGTCGTGTGCAATGATCACTGCACCGGCCTTGCCGATGGTTTCGTTGCCACCGGTGTGGTCGGCGTGATAGTGCGTATTAATGACGAAACGAATAGGTTTGTCGCTGATTTTCCGGAGCGCCTGCAATAACTGGGCGGTTACCGGCCTGACCTGGTCGTCGATGATATACAAGCCGTCTTCGCCAGCGGAAATGCCCACATTGCCACCCTGTCCCTTGAGCATGTAGACCGTATCGGAGAGTTGGAATGTGCTGAATTCAACCTTTTTCTCCTGGGCTTGCACACTTCCTGATGTGTACAGCAATACTATAAGCAATAGTAACGATTTCATCTGTCAATCCTCATATCCCGCGTAAAGCTAAGGTACACGCTGAGTGATGTGTAATGCAATTCCCTGCGTTGAATGGGTGTTGAAGCTGAGCGTTTCTGCCTGGTAGTCGCCACTCGCGATATTGGCGACCCCGGTCAGGGAAATGCGTGCGCTGATATCCAGTGCAGCGAAGTTTTCCAATGCACTGCCCGGGCGCAGCAAGTCCGCATCGCTGAAGGTCATCGAGAGCGGAAAGCGGGGGGCCGGAATGCGTTTTACAGCCAGGGGCATGCCTTTTTCGCCGACCGGGCGTATGAAAACGAATAATACCGCGCTTTCAGGCAGCGTGCCGGCCAGTTCGTTCGCCAGTGTAATGTTGACCGGTAAGGTGAAGTCAGTGACTGCCTGTTCTGTCCCTGCCTGTTCTGTCTTGGCCTGTCCCGTCCTCACCCGGGCCAGTTCAATTTGCCCGGCAACCGCCTGGGCGGTAGCGGAGGCCGGATCGAGCTGACCCAGCAGTTTCTGCCAGAGCGAAATAGCCCGCCCATCGTCACCATCCTGTGCGGCGGCTATACCGAGCAGCCACAAGCCTTTTTGATATGACGGGTCAATTTTCAGGGCGCCTTCCAGCAGTTGTAGAATGTCTGGACCGAACGTCGGTTTGCCGGAAGCAAACAGGCGGGCCTCGGCGAGTTCGACCATGATCATGGGGTTGCCAGCCAGTAAGCGGTTGGCATGGGTCAGCGCGGATTCGGCTTCTGCGTAGCGTTGCATGGCTTTGAGGCTGCGCCCGAGAACCAGCCAGCCCTCCGCATCATCCGGGTTTTCAGTCATGCGTTGCTGCAAGCCGGCAACCAGATCATCCATACTGGCTTGTGGTGCAACAGTGCCGGGTGAATTGATGGCCGCAGGATTGATGGCCGCGGGGGTGCCAATCTGCTGGTACAACATGAGGCCGGCAAGCGGCATCGACAACAACAGCAGCACGCCGGTTATGCGCTCCCATGCGGAGCCTGCCAACAATGGCCAACTCATAATTGCTGCAGGTATGGCCAGCAGGGCGAGTGTCAGGATCCAGAAGCTCATCTGTCAGTTCTCATGCTTGCTCAGCTCGCTTGCAGGTCAGTCTGTGGGCCGGTCATCAGTATCCTCATCGTCGCCAAGCAAGGTGGCGCGCTTTTTGATGCTCACCAGAAGCACCAGTGCGCCGCTCAGCAGAAGTACCAGCGGTGCCAGCCATAGCAGGTACGTGTTGTTTTGTACCGGTGGGCGATAAAGTACGAAGTCACCGTATCGGTCCACCAGGAACTGTTTGATCTGATCGTTACTTTGCCCACTTTGCAGCATTTCGCGTATTTCGCGGCGCAGTTCGTGAGCCAGTGGTGCATCAGAGTCAGCCAGATTCTGGTTCTGGCAGACCGGGCAGCGCAGTTCCTGTGTCAGTTTGTCGAAGCGGTCCTGCTGTTGCTGGTTTTCAAATACCAGCGGTTCTTCCGCTGCTGCGGCAACCACCACAAAAAAAATCAGCATCAGTATTTTAAACCGGCTCAATGGCTTCACTTGCCGGACTCCATTGCCACAACACGTGGCAGGATTTCAGCTTCGACGATGGCCGACGTTAGCGCACCAATATACTTGAATACGATAATACCCGATGGGTCTACCAGGAACGTTTCGGGTGCTGCATACACACCAAAATCAATGCTGGTCCGACCGTCGGCATCCACCAGGTTGACATCGTAGGGGTTGCCATAGCGAGCCAGCCACGCACTGGCATCTGCGGGTGAATCCCGAAAATTGAAACCAACGATAGGCAGGACATTACGTTTCGCCAGTGCGGCGATAACCGGGTGCTCAACGCGGCAGGTGGGGCACCAACTGGCCCAGAAATTGACCAGGTAGGGTTTGCCGAGGAAAGATTCCCGCGACAGGCTTTGGCCGGGGATACCCAGTACCGGCAGATCAAAGGCGGGCACCTGCTTACCGATCAGTGGAGAAGGGATAAGCGTTTTGCGGTCGGAAATATTCAAACCGGCCAGCAACAAGCCAATCAGCAGGATAAAAACCAGCAATGGCACTACCCGGTTATTCATGTTGCCACCGTTTCAGCGTCAACCTGTGGTTTCCTGGGTGCCTGCTGACGGTCCGGTTTTCTGCGGCGATAGCGCTTGTCTCCGGCAGCAATCAAACCACCGCCAAACATCAGCAGTGCGCCCATCCAGATCCAGCGGATGAAGGGTTTGTAGTAGATGCGTACCGCCCAGGCCCGGCCATCATCCAGCGGTTCGCCGAGAGACACATAAAGATCACGGGTCAGGCCGGGGTCAATGGCTGCCTCGGTCATGGTTTGTCCGCCTTGCGCATATTGCCGTTTTTGCGGGTACAGGCGGGTGATTTCCCGACCATCTTCGGACACCACGAATTCGCCTTCATCGGCGCTGAAATTCGCACCCTGGACAATGCGGGTGCCACGGAACTCAAATTGGTATCCGGCCACTGTAAAACTGTCACCGACCGCCATGCGCACGTTGCTTTCACTGCTCAAGGCATTGGTCAGGCTCACGCCAATCAGGAATGTACCCAGCCCCACATGTGCCAGTGTCATGGCAATTATGCCGGTGGAAAGCCGCAAAGTCTGTTTACCGCGCAGTTGGTTTCCAATATAAAACAGGCTGCCTGAAATAACCCAGACACCGCCGCTGACACCGGCAATGGTTTGCAGGCCGGCAGCAGGCTCCAGCAACCACGTGCTGATGCCGGCGCCCATCGCGACCAGCAACGGCCAGCGTAGTTTGCCGCTCACGCGATGGCCGCTGTCGCGTTTCCAGCGGCTGTATATGCCAATGGGCAATGCGATGACCAACGGTACCAGCAGCATTGAGAATAGCAGCCCGAAATAGGGCGCGCCGACAGATATTTTTCCGGCATCCAGTGCGTCTATTAACAGCGGATACAGCGTGCCGGTCAGAACCGTGGCTGCCATGACGGCCAGCACCAGGTTGTTGACCAATAACAGGGTTTCCCGTGAGAAACCTGCGAAGCCGCCACCCTGGATCATTTTCGGCGCGCGCAGTGCAAAAAGTGCAAGCGAGCCACCGACCACGAGGGCCAGGTAAACCAGGATAAAAATACCACGGGTCGGGTCGGCAGCGAATGCGTGCACCGACGTCAGCACACCGGAACGCACCAGGAAGGTGCCCAGCAGGCTCAGGGAAAATGCCGAAATGGCCAGTAGCAGGGTCCAGTTGCCGAAGGCACCGCGTTTTTCAGTGACCGCCTGTGAGTGCAACAATGCTGTACCGACCAGCCAGGGCATGAAAGATGCATTTTCTACCGGGTCCCAGAACCACCAACCGCCCCAGCCCAGCTCGTAATATGCCCACCAACTGCCGAGTGCAATACCGAGCGTTAAAAAGGCCCAGGCGACATGGGTCCATGGACGTGACCAGCGCACCCAGTCACGATTGACCTTACCACCCAGCAAGGCTGCGACTGCAAATGCAAACGGAACAGAAAACCCGACATATCCCATGTACAGCATGGGTGGGTGAATAATCAGGCCGGGGTCCTGTAACAACGGGTTCAGGTCCATACCTTCCAGTGCGGCAGGTAGCAGGCGCCCAAACGGATTTGAAGTAAACAGGATAAACGACAGGAATCCTGCTGATATCCAGCCCAGCGTTGCAAGAACTCTCGCCCGGAAAACAGTGGGCAGTGTTTTGCTGAACAGCGCAACTGCCACAATCCACAGGCCGAGAATCAACTCCCAAAACAGCAGTGAACCTTCGTGGGCACTCCAGACTGCTGAGTACCGGTAACCTATAGGCAGCAGTGAATTGCTGTTGCGGGCGACATATTCAACAGAGAAATCCTGCGTGACAAAAGCGAATGTCAGGATGGCGAAGGCAATGATCACCAACAGGCCCTGCAGCATGGCGGCACGGGAAGCGATCGCCATCAGGCGCCGGTTGCCGGTGTGTGCCCCGAGCAGCGGAAAGAAACCGAGGCTAATGGCTGTCAACAAGGCAGAGAGCAGGGCAATCTGACCGAGCTCAGCGCTCATGGGCTACCTTTCGAAGCGGCGTGGCCGGCTTTCTCAAGGGCTTCGGCGACTTCCTTAGGCATATAGGTCTCGTCATGCTTGGCGAGCACTTCGGATGCCTCAAAGTGGCCGTCGGGGGATAGTTCACCGATGGTGATTACGCCCTGGCCTTCACGGAACAGATCCGGCAGTATGCCCTTGAACCTGACATCAATGGATGCCAGTCCATCGGTTACAACGAACTTAACCGTCAGGCTGTCATCATCGCGGCTAACGCTGTCGACCGCCACCAGTCCACCCAGGCGGAAGCGCTTACCGGCCGGTAATGACTGTTCCTTGACATCGCTTGGGCTGATGAAAAACAGCATGTTTTCCTGCAGTGCATTGAAAGCCACCGTGGCAGCCAGCCCAACACCGACAATGATGACCAGTACGGCGATCAACCTGCGTTTGCGGGTAGGGGTCATTGTGTTTCTTCCCGCTGTTTTTGGCTGCGCTGCAATTGTCGAATTTTCAATCGCCGAACCAGGTTGCGGTTACTCACAACCGGTGCGAGGGCAACCCACAGCAAAACTGCCGTGGTGATCAGGTAGGCAGCCAAAATGAATGGTGTATGTGACATTTAGTTAAACAACTCCTCTACCCAGTGTTTGCGGTGGTCCTGCTTCAACAGGCGTAGCCTCGCCCGACCCAGCAAGTTGGCACCGTAGAAAAATTTAAAGGCACCGGCCATAAGCAACAGGGGCCATAGCATGCTTGCATCAATGCTGTTACCGGACATGCTGATGCTGCTGCCCTGGTGTAGTGTATTCCACCACAGCACCGAGAAATGGATGATCGGCAGGTTGACCGCGCCGACAATGGCCATCAGCGAGGCTGCCCGTGCTGCCTTGCGCGGCTCGTCGTAGGCGTTGAACAGGGCGATGACACCGATATACAAAAACAGCAGTACCAGTTCGGAGGTCAGGCGCGCATCCCATACCCAGTAGGTACCCCAGGCGGGGCGGCCCCACAGCGAACCCGTCACCAGGGCGATGAGCGTAAATGCCGCGCCGACCGGTGCGCTGGAGATCATAAGGATTTCCATAATCCGTATGCGCCACACCAGTGCGATAAAGCCCATTACTGCCATCAGTGCATAAATCAACAGTGACATCCAGGCGGCCGGTACATGCAGGTACATGATACGAACGCTTTCGCCCTGCTGGTAGTCCGGTGGGGCACGGAACAGGCCCAGGTAGAGGCCCGCGACAACCAAAAGCACAAAACCGGCCCACAGCCAGGGGATCAACTTGCCGGCAAAGCGGTAAAACCAGGGGGGAGACCCGGTCTTGTGAAAAAACAAAATAAAACGATTCATGATCAGATCAGAAGCTCCTTACGCACATAAATTCCTGATTAAAAAATAAGTATGTCATTTTATCGTTCGCCCTGGTGACGTGTTCGGTTTAACTCAGACTCAACTTTAATGCGGCTGCTGTAGCAAAAGGCGCCAGCGTCAACGCCGCAATCATGCCAGCCAGTATCAGGCCAAGCTGACCATTGTAAGGTAAACCGGACACTGCAGAGCTCACGGCGTTGGTGGCGAGGATCAGCAGCGGCACGTATAAGGGAAACACCAGCAAAGACAGCAACTGGCCTCCTCGTTTAAGGCTTACCGTCAGCGCGCCACCAATGGCACCGATCAAACTCAGCACCGGGGTGCCAATGGCCAGTGATTTTATCAAAACCGGCACGCCGGCATCCGGAAGATTCATCCACACCGCCAGCAACGGGGACAGCAAAACGATGGGCAGGCCGGCGACCAGCCAGTGTGCCACAATCCGAGCCAGTGCGATCAGGGCGAGTGGCTGGCCAGACAGCACCATTTGTTCGAGCGTTCCGTCCTCAAAATCAGAGCGAAACAGGCTGTCCAGGGACAATACCGTCGCCAGTAACGCCGCAATCCAGATGACCCCCGGCGCGATGCTGGCGAGCAATTGGGGCGACGGGCCAACGCCCAGCGGAAACAGGGTGATAACCACCAGCAGGAACACCAGCGGTTGTAACAGTTCGGCACGGCGCCGGTATGCCAGCAGAAAATCACGCCGTAACAGTGCCGCAAAGGCAGTTGTTAGTGCAGGTCTGCTCACGCCGCCTGCCACGCAGATGGGTGGCGACCGCTCTGCAGGTAACATTCCTGCAGTTCAAAGCCCTCAGGCCGCAAACTGCCGTGGGTGGTCATCACGCAACTGCCACCGGCATCCAGGTGCTCCCTGACAACGCCGTCCAGCATGGTGATTCCCTCGCGGTCGAGGTTGGAATAAGGTTCGTCCAGCAGCCACAGTGCCTCATCGCAGAATAAAAGCCGTGACAAAGAACAGCGCTTACGCTGGCCGGCAGACAAAGTACGTCCTTCCTGTTGGGCAACTTCTGCCAGGCCAATCCTGGCAATGACTGCCTGGCACAGCCCGCTGTTGGTTGTGTCTGTTTCTGCATCACGCTGGCCCATGAAGCGCATCATGAAACGTATGTTCTCCTCTACACTCAGATCATCCTTGATGGCCGGGGTATGGCCGGCATACAGGGGTTGTTCGTGGCACGTCAGCTCACCTTCACTGGGTTCAAGCAGACCTGCCAGTAGCCTCAGCAGCGTGGTTTTGCCGCAGCCGTTCACCCCGGTTACCAGCAATAGGGAGCCGGCCTCCAGCCTGAAGCTGACCGGCTCGAAGACCCGCTCAAAATAGCGTTCAAAACTGAGTTTTGATACTGAAAGCATGGTTACTACCACCTCGAAGGCGTGCTGGCACCCGGCAATTTGGGTCAGGGTTAGTTGTTGGGCTCGCTGGCCGGAAATTCAATGCGGAGATTATGACCCAGCAATAGTGCTCTGTGAATGATTTTAGTCATGTAAATGGTCTTTATCAGACAATAAACAGTAAAATGCCCGTTGAAGGCAACAAAAAAGGGCGGTCGCCGTTCGAAGGAAACTCATGCGCAAATTTGATTACGACCTGTTTGTTATCGGTGCCGGTTCCGGCGGCGTGCGCGCTGCGCGGGTCGCGGCCGGCTATGGTGCCCGCGTGGGTGTCTGTGAATCCAGCAGGGTCGGCGGCACCTGTGTCATACGTGGTTGCGTACCCAAGAAACTGTTTTCATACGCGGCCCATTTTGCGGAAGAATTCGAGGACGCAGCCGGCTATGGCTGGGAGGTTGGCGAGACAAGTTTCAGTTGGGCCCGCCTGATTGCAAACAAGGACCGCGAAATCGACCGCCTGAACCGGGTCTACCTGGCGCTGTTGAGCGATGCGGACGTTAAACTCTATCCGGTGCATGGCAAGTTGCTGGATTCACACCAGGTTCAGCTTGGTGAGGATATTGTTAGTGCCGAAAAAATACTGATTGCAACCGGAGGACGGCCGTGGACACCGGAAATCTCCGGTATTGAGCACGGCATCACCTCGGATGAGGCGTTTTACCTCAAAACGCTGCCGGAGCGCGTCATCGTTGTCGGTGGCGGGTTTATTGCCTGTGAGTTTGCCGGTATTTTCAATGGATTGGGATCTGGTGTCGTGCAGGTCTATCGCGGGGAGCAAATTCTGCGCGGTTTTGATCATGATGTACGCGACACACTGGCCGGGGAGATGACAGAAAAGGGAATTGACATACGCTTGTACACCAACGTCACTGAACTGATCAGGACCACCGGGGGTCAGATAACAGCGAAGCTTGACGATGGCAGCGAGTTGCAGGCAGATACCGTTATGTTTGCCACCGGCCGGGTGCCGAATGTTCAGAACCTTGGTTTGCGAGCTGCCGGGGTACATGCCATGCCTGGAGGAATGATCCCGGTGGACGAGTACTCCCGCACCAACCTGCCGAGTGTTTTTGCCGTGGGTGATGTGACCAGCCGCGTCAACCTGACACCGGTGGCATTGATGGAAGGCCATGCTTTTGCTGACAGTGAGTTCGGCGGCAATCCACGGCCGGCTGACCACGATTTTATCCCGTCTGCAGTATTTTCCCACCCGCCGGTTGCGACCGTTGGGGTGACCGAGAAAGATGCGGCAACCCACTATGGCGAAGTAGAAATTTATAAATCTGAATTTACACCGATGAAGCACACTTTGTCAGGCAGAAGGGAAAAAACCATGATGAAACTGATAGTGCAGGCTTCCTCTGATAAAGTCGTCGGCTTGCATGTCGTTGGCCTGGATGCACCCGAAATTGTGCAAGGCTTCGCAGTTGCGGTAAAATCAGGCCTTACAAAACAGCAATTTGACTGTACCACAGGCATACACCCCACTGCGGCGGAAGAACTGGTGACCATGAGGACACCAACACAGGGATGAAGGAATTTTAATGGACTATCGTATGAAATTGATCGCCGGACCCATGGTTGCCATGTTGTTGGCGGGTTTGGCAGCGACGGCACCCGTGTTTGCAAAAAGTGCGAATGTACCCACATCCGCCAGTCAGGCAGGTAAACAGCGCTATATTGTAGTCCTGAAGGACCCACCGCTGGCTGCCTATGACGGCCGAATCCTGATGACTCCGGAACGGGATGCTGACTCCACCCGCCTGCCCGCGACCGCCAACGCTTACACGGGTGCGGGTAAGCTGGATGTCAAGTCGGCCCGCTCACGCCAATATTTGCAATTCCTGGATGAACGGTTTAATTATCTGCGCGGTGCTGCAACGCTTGAACTGGGACGCCAGTTGACAACGATACATCGCTATCGGAATGCCGTGAATGGTTTTGCGACAGAGCTCAGTGCGGCTGAAGCCGAGGCCTTGCGCAACATGCCTGACGTAGCCGATGTAGTACCTGATGAAATTCAGAAGCTGAATACGGACTCAGGGCCGAACTGGATCGGTGCGAATGAAATCCACAATGGCGACAGCGGGTTTGCGCCGACTGGTGGTGAGGGCATTGTCGTTGGCATCATTGATTCGGGTGTGAACTGGGCCCATCCTTCGTTTGCAGATCCGGGCGAAGGTGTACCGCCTGGCAATGGCGCCTGGGATCACGTCAACCCCTACCCGGCACAACTCGGCTTGTGTTCTGACGCTGCGGTAGAGTGTAACGACAAGCTGGTCGGGGTATATGACTTTGTAAAGGACGACCCTGCCACGACCGTCGTTGAAGAAAACAATAACGGCCGCGACAATACCGGCCATGGTACCCACGTAGCATCAACCGTTGCGGGCGATCCGCGAACCGTGACCGCCTCCGGCAAACTCCTGAACATCGCCGGGGTCGCGCCGAATGCGAATATTGTCAGCTACCGCGTGTGCTACCTTGGCGACCCGAATGATCCGGACGATGATGGTTGCCAGTCATCTGCCATCTTAAAAGCCATTGATCAGGCCATTACCGACCAGGTCGATGTGATCAACTACTCCATTGGTTCTGATGCTGTGAACCCGTGGCATGCAGGCACTACGGCCAAGGCTTACCTCAATGCCAGAGCAGCCGGAATTTTCGTTGCCACTTCCGCCGGCAATTCAGGGCCCAACCCCGGCACAATCGGTTCACCCGCCAACGCGCCGTGGATTACCGCTGTAGGCGCCGCCACCCACGACCGTTTCTTCGGAAATCTTGTCAGAGACCTGAGTGGCGGTGATACAGCCCCGCCTGCTGAATGGCTGGGTGCGAGCCTGACGACTGGTATTGGTGTCAGAAATATTGTCCATGCTAAGGATTTTGGTAATGCTTTGTGTGGCGTGGGTGATGCTGAGTTGCAAGCGGACTGTGACGGCAATACCGGTGCCAGCAATCCTTTTGCACCCGGAACTTTTAATGGTGAAATCGTCGTATGCGACCGTGGTAAGTACGGCCGTGTAGAAAAAGGCAAGAACCTTATGCTGGCCGGGGCGGGCGGTTACATTCTTGCCAACACCAGCGCACAAGGCGAGTCAGTGGTAGCTGATGCCCATTGTCTGCCAGCATCACATTTAGGTGCCCAGGCGGGCGATGAATTGCGCAACTGGCTTGCCAGCGGTAGTGGCCACCAGGGAGCTATGAGCAGTTCACGTGTTATGCATCTCCCTGAAGTTGCAGATCAGCTCGCCAGCTTCACTTCCCGTGGACCCAATTTGCCCCCGGTTGAAGATATTCTTAAACCTGATCTCATTGCACCGGGCGTATCCATACTGGCCGCCTATGTGCCTGACAGTAGCAGTTACGCGTTTTTATCCGGAACGTCCATGGCCTCACCGCATGTCACCGGCAGCGCAGCTTTGATCAAAGCGGTCCATCCGGACTGGACCCCTGCGATGATTGCATCGGCTATTACGATGACGGCCACGCCGGAACTGGCCAAGGATTTCGATGGCTCAGTGGCAACGCCGCACAAACGTGGTGCAGGCAGGCCCAGGCTTGGCCTGGCGGTTAACGCAGGACTCTATGTCAACGAAACCGAGAGTGGTTTCCTGGCGGCTGATCCCAGCCAGGGCGGCGACCCGAAGGCTCTGAACCTGCCGAGCCTGGTGGATACAGTTTGCCGTAACAACTGCAGTTTTAGCCGCACGGTTACGGATCTCGTGGGCGGCGCAAGCTGGAGTGCTGCACCGGCTGGCTTCCCCAGTGGTGTCGTTGTTAATATTTCACCAGCAAGTTTTACGCTGGCCAGTGGTGCCAGCCGTATGCTCAACATTAACATTGAGCTCTCCCAGGCTGAAGTAGTTGGTTCCTGGGTGTACGGAGAGATCCGGCTCAGTTCCGGCAGCCTTCCGGATGCGGTTTTCACCGTAGCTGTTTTTGCTGACGGCGGTGAATTGCCGGCCGAGTGGACAATCAGTAGTGGAGAAATCTCCGGGTGGCAGGACTTTTCCCTCAATGGGCTGGCGGCCATGCCGGATGCGACATTTACCAGTGGCGGCCTGGTAGTACCCACTGAAACGGTTGCAAATTTACCACAGGACCCCACCAAGGACAGCCCCTATGACAACTCGGCTGGTTTGTTGGCCCTGTCCATCAATGTTCCACCGGATAGCTTGTGGCTGCATACAGAAACACTGGCTTCAACCGCCAAAGACCTTGATCTGTTTGTCGGCCTGGACGCCAATAACGATGGTGTTGCACAGGAGAGTGAAGAGCTTTGTGCAAGTACCTCGCCGACAGAAATAGAATTGTGTGATTTGTTTACGCCGGTTGCCGGTAACTATTGGGTGATTGTGCAAAATTGGCAGGCTACCAACGACCCCGACGAAGTAACCCTGAAATCGGCAGTTGTGGGCAAGAATACACTGTCAACCCTGTATGCCAGCGGAAATGGCATCGTGGCGCCAGGCGCCAGTCAGAATATCCGTTTGTCGTGGGATAATGTAGGTGTGAAGTCTGGAACCGAGTTGATCGGCGCGGTGGGCATTGGCACCCGGCGGGCAACCCCGAACAATATTGGCATTATCCCCGTCACTTTCACCAAGACTGCTGTTGCAGCACCCAGCACGCTGGCACTGATGAGCGGCATCAGCCGCGGATTGACTGTCAAGGGCGGCGGTATGCATAACCTGGCATATATTGATGTGCCCCCCGGCGCAGACTCTTTGACCGTCACAGCCTCCGGCGAGGATGGTGTACAGAGTGACAATCTGGACATTGAACTGTACCGGATGGCCTTTGGTGCTGCGTTTGCAAACGTTCCTTTTGCTGCAGCACCTGATATGAGCGGTGCTCCTGTTGCCACTGGCAGTGGCGGTGGTGGCAGCGGCCCCAGTGTAACGGTCAGCGGCAGCATGCTGACTCCGGGACGCTGGTACACGGTGTTGAAAAACAAAGGGGGTTCCGATACAGCAGCCAGGATCCAGGCAGACGTTACCTTTACCGGTACCCCGATACCCTTAACGGAGGGTTTGTGGGTTCCGTCGTCACGACCCGA
The DNA here is from genome assembly GCA_003233115.1 of Oceanospirillales bacterium. GTDB lineage: Bacteria > Pseudomonadota > Gammaproteobacteria > Xanthomonadales > SZUA-36 > SZUA-36. The sequence goes on along the minus strand of QIKV01000166.1, from coordinate 22,196 downwards.
CCTGAGCCAGGGATTTGACTATGCCAGGATAGGCGATTGGCGAGCCTTTATCTGGTACACCTATGATCAGGACGGCAAGCCGGACTGGTACCTGGCCTCTGCACCGGAGCCCACGGGTAATATATGGACAGCCGAATTGATCCGATTCACCAACGATGGGACGTTGCAGCAGGAAAACCCCATCGGCCGCGTGTCAGTTACCACGCTTGCGGCGCAGGACAGTATATTTTCTTTCGTGCTGTATGGACAAAACGGCAGTGAAAGAATGAAGCCGTTATCAGCACAGACCTGCCCGAATATTGGTGGCACCGAGCGCAGTTATACCGGTCTGTGGTCAAGACCGGCCATCGGTGTCGGTGGCTCCAGCACCATGGTCAATCGCGTATCGCAGGTATCCATACACTTCCTTTATGATGATGACGGCAATCCACGCTGGTTGTTGGCGGCGCCTGGTGACAACAACCAGTCACCGACAGCCAGTGAAATGCCGTTGCTGCAATTCAGCGGCTACTGTGCTGTGTGTGATGCAAAACCAGTATCATTCGGCACTGCCGGTCAGTTCACCAGGAATTTTGCCGATGAGAACAATATGACCTGGACACTGGATTATTCATTCCTGTCACCGCTAAGCGGCACAATTAATCGTACGGACGCCACCGAGAAGCTGACCGATCGCCTCGATTGCCAGTAGCAGGATGCGGCTCTGCTGCTGGCGATTCCGTAATACCGGCAAGGAATGAAACGCACAGATTTCCACTACGAGTTGCCGGCTGAACTGATAGCGCAAGCACCGCTGGCTGAACGCAGCGCCAGTCGCCTGCTGTGCTTCGACCGGCAGACAGGCGGCCTGGCTGACAGGAGATTTAACCAGCTTCCGGGCTTGCTGAAGCAGGGTGATTTGCTTGTTTTCAACAACACCCGGGTAATTCCTGCCCGGTTGTTCGGCCATAAAGCCACGGGTGGCCAGGTTGAAATCCTGCTGGAGCGCTTATTGGGGCAGCAGGAATGCCTGGCGCAGGTGCGTGCCAGTAAATCCCCACAACCTGGTGGCACGCTGGTGCTGGAAGATGGCAGTGAGTTGCAGGTGATCGGGCGCGAGGACGGTTTTTACCACCTGAGAGCGGTCCACGGAGATTTAATGGACTGGCTGGAACGATTCGGCCACATGCCGCTACCACCGTACATCACGCGTGCAGACACGAACCGCGACCGGCGGCGCTACCAGACCATTTTTGCTGAAGCACCGGGTGCCGTTGCGGCACCCACGGCCGGCCTCCATTTTGACCAACCCCTGCTGGATCTGCTTAATGACGCCGGTATCCAATCAACTACCGTTACCTTGCATGTGGGAGCCGGAACATTCCAGCCGGTGAGGGTGGAGAACATTGAAGACCACGCCATGCATGCTGAGAGACTTGAAGTACCGCAGGCTGCTTGTGATGCGGTTGCTGCAGCCAGAACACGTGGAGGACGCGTAGTGGCCGTGGGCACGACTGCGGTGCGCAGCCTTGAAACCGCTGCGCAGACTGGGCAACTGGCACCGTTTTCCGGCGACAGCCGGATATTTATCTATCCGGGCTATGATTTCAGGGTAGTGGACGCGATGATCACCAATTTTCATTTGCCCGAGTCCACCCTGTTGATGCTTCTAAGTGCCTTCGCCGGTCGGCAGCAAACATTGGCAGCTTATCGACATGCGGTCGCACAGCGCTATCGGTTTTTCAGCTATGGTGATGCCATGCTGGTGCAATAAGCCGGTAAGTTGTACCTGTCCCGTTGCCAGTTAAAGCCGCATTCCTGCAAAGTACTTTTGCAAAGCTGATTCAGAACAAGGCCCTGCGCCTGAAGATTGGAAGACTCTGATCGGTGGTGATCTGGTAGGTTGCAGAGAAGTCATTCAATGAGTTGCCAATTTCCTCCAGTGATTCCTCGCCTTCAAATACGAAAGCATTGATTCCACAGCGGCGTAAAAAAGTAAGCTGATCGCGAATAAAACACCCTATTGCTCGCAACTCACCGGTAAATCCATAGCGCTCACGCAACAGGCGCGCATTGGAAAAGCCGCGGCCATCTGCAAATACCGGGAAGTGAATCGCAATCAGAGGCAGAGTCGTTACGCTTTCGGCGATTAGTTCTGCACTTTCATCACTGTCCAGCCAAACACCAATGTCGCCCTGGCGTGGTACCAGCTCCTGTCGAAGGCTGTTCCACAAGTTGCAGGGCAAGATAACCTTACCTGGCGGAATTGCCGACCTGGTAAGTAATTCCTGTGCCTGATCCATAGTAATTAGCCGCCATCGGTTAACCGCGATTCGGCCGTCAATAAGCAGGTTTTTCCGGCCATTACTTTGTGGCATAAACACGCTCTTTAAAGGGTCCCGGGCCGATGCGATGATAAGTGTCGACAAATAGCTCTTCCGTTTGGCGGTATTCCACAAACACGCTCAAAATCCTGGCGACTATTTCCGGCACGTCCTTTGGATTAAAACCGGGGCCCAACACCTTGCCGAAGCGGGCGCTTTTACCGGAATCTCCACCCAGTTGAATCTGGTAATACTCCTCACCCTTTTTATCGACACCGAGAATGCCAATATTGCCTATATGGTGGTGGCCACAGGCATTCATGCAGCCGGAGATATTCAAATCCAGGTTACCCAGGTCGTAGAGGTAGTCCATATCATCGAATTTTTTCTGAATGGCTGCTGCGATGGGGGTGGATTTGGCATTGGCCAGCGTACAGAAGTCTCCGCCAGGGCAACAGACCATGTCGGTCAGGGTGCCTATATTGGGTGTGGCGAAACCCTGTTGTTTCGCTGCCAGCCATAATTCATGCAACTGCTCTAGTTGAACGTCGGCAAGTACCACGTTTTGCGCGCGGGTCGCACGCGCCTCTCCAAAGCTATATCGGTCCGCCAGGTCGGCAATTGCTTCCAACTGCTGGTTGGTGACGTCACCCGGCGGTACGCCCACGGGCTTGGTCGATAGCACCACCGAAATATAGCCGGGCACGCGGTGCGGGTGGGTGTTGTGTTCCACCCAGCGGCTGAAGTGTTTATCCCGTGCTGCGTGTTGATCAACTTTGGTCTGTGCGGTTTCGTGGTCAATGATCTGGTAAGCCGGTGCGCTAAAGAAACGCCTGGCCCAGTCCAGCGACGCTGGCGTGAGTTGCTGCACACCGTCTTTAGTGTGCGCCCACTCTTTCTCAACCTTCTGCGCAAAAACCACAACGCCCAAAGAGCGCACTAAAATCTTAATGCGGCCCTTGTGCCTGTTATCGCGGCGACCCAGAAGGTTATACACGCGCACGATGGCCTCGAGGTAAGAAAGTAAATCTTGTTCGGGCAGGAACTCACGCATGACGCTGCCCAATACCGGGATACGACCGAGGCCGCCACCGACATAAATCCGGTAGCCGATTGCGTTATTTTGGCGAACCAACTGAATACCTATATCGTGCACCTGAATGGCCGCGCGATCGGTCTCAGATCCACTCACCGCAACTTTAAACTTGTGCGGCAGGAAGGCGAATTCAGGATGCAGGGTCGACCACTGGCGGATCAGTTCGCAGTAGGGACGGGGGTCGGCTACTTCGTCTTTGGCAACGCCGGCAAAGGGGTCTGAAGTGATATTGCGAATGCATTTTCCGCTGGTTTGTACTGCATGCATGTCGACCTGGGCCAGTTCGGCCAGGATATCCGGCACCTCTTCCAGCCTGGGCCAGTTAAGCTGTAGATTCTGACGGGTTGTAAAGTGCGCGTAGCCTTTATCATAATCGCGGGTAATGCGCGCCAGACGGCGCAACTGAGTGCTGTTGAGCATTCCATAGGGCACGGCAATTCTCAACATGGGTGCCAGGCGCTGCACATAAAGGCCGTTTTGCAGACGCAATGGCAGAAATTCTTCTTCGGCCAGGGTTCCAGCGAGATAACGCCGGGTTTGATCCCTGAATTGAGTGACACGCTCATTGACGATTTTGCGGTCATAATCATCGTAGATGTACATAACAGATATATTCTCTTTTTCGCATCCCTGGCGGGTGTAAATTGCAGGCTCATTTGGGTGACCTGTACATTATTACCCGCTTGCCTGTGCGAGAAACATCACTTTTTCTGTATGGCTTTAGAACTCATTGGAATAAGCGTCAGGGCAGAAGGTCCCGGGAGCACTACAGCAGTTATTCCTCGCGGTTATATCCTCATAGGAAACACTTCGTTCACTCTGGCTGCTTGCATTTATATGCTCTGTGAAACTCAAGACAGAGGTATCCGGTATGAGAAAAACTGTGCTGAACCTGTGCATTCCAAAGCCTGGGCAAGCGTGGAATCCATCCCAGTTGGCGGCTGTTAATCCCTGTCTTGAGCGCATGAGTGCACTGGAGCGCGTGCAGTGGTCGCTTGATTATTTGCCGCAGCGGCAGGTGCTCACTTCGAGTTTCGGGGTGCAGTCAGCGGTGATGCTGCATATGCTGAACCTCTTTGAACACAGGCTTCCTGTGATACTGATTGACACCGGATACTTATTTCCGGAGACCTATCGCTTCATCGACCAGATGGTTGAAAGGCTGGATCTTGAGCTGAAGGTATACCGGCCGCTTACCAGCCCGGCCTGGCAGGAGGCCCGCTTTGGCAAGTTGTGGCAAGCGGGTGCCGAGGGAATCCGCCGTTACAACCAGATGAACAAAGTCCAGCCGATGGCCAGAGCCTTGAGGGAACTCCAAGTGGGCACCTGGTTCAGCGGATTGAGGCGCAGCCAGTCAGACACGCGCGACCGGATCACTGTCGTGCAACACCATGGCCGCACCGTGAAAGTCCACCCCATCGCTGATTGGAGCGCCCGCGACGTGCATCGTTACCTCCAGGAACACAAGCTGCCGTATCACCCCCTGTGGGACAAGGGCTATGTTTCCATAGGTGACACCCACACCAGTCAGCCGTTGAATGGAGAAATGGATGAACAGGACACCCGTTTCTTTGGCCTGATGAGGGAATGTGGCCTGCATGAAGCGGAAAACTTTCAGGACCCTGCGTTATGAGTCTGGGGCCAGGTTGTCGTTGCCTGCAGCTGCGGGGGTCGGTTGTGGGCAGTAATGCCAGCCGCGCCCCCGGCAGAGGCAATCGCCCGGTCGATGTGATCGCGGTCGATTCCCGGCACCATCCGTTGCAAAAAGCTGTACATATAGTTGCTCAGGAAGCGATCGCGGTGGAAGCCAATCCAGGTGGTGCAATCCGGGAACAGGTTGGCCGCGTTGACGGCCACCAGACCGGGGTCCTGAAGCGGATCGTATGCCACGCTGGCAATGATTCCGATCCCCATTCCCTTGCGTAAGCAGATCTTGATCAGGTCCGGGTCTTCGGCTGTGAACACCACATTCGGTTTGATACCGGCATCACTGAATGCATTCGCCTGGTCCGAATCCACATCAAAACTGTGTGTATAGCTGATGATTGGAAACTGTGCGAGGTCTTTAAGGCCGACATCCACTTGCCGGGCCAGGGGATGATCTGGTAGTACGAGAATGGTTCTTGCCCAGCGATATATGGGAAAAGTAACCAAATCCTCAAACAACTCGCTTTGACCAGAGGCGATTGCAAAATCTGCTTGCCGGTCCTGCACCTGGTGGGCGATGCGATCGGATGTGCCCTGGTGCAGGCTGATCGAGATTCCTGGGAATTCGCGGTGAAATCCGGCCAACAAGTCCGGCAGAACATAGCGTGCCTGTGTATGCGTCGTTGCAATGACCAGTTCGCCCTGTTCCTGCCCGGCGAGTTCACGTGACATGGATTTGATGTTATCGACCTCAGTCAGAATCCTGCGTACCCTTGCAATGACTTCCCTGCCTGCCTCGGTCAGTCCGGACAGGCTTTTTCCTTTGCGCACAAACAGATGCAGAGATAGTTCGTCCTCCAGCATCCTCACCTGTTTGCTCACGCCGGGTTGGGAGGTGAATAGTGCCTGAGATGCGGCCGTGATATTGAGGTGGTTATCCACAATAGCAACGAAGTAACGCAATTGTTGCAGTTTCATTTTCTCTGCCTCTTTTCCCCGGGCCTTTTATCCAGCCCATAAACGTCCAGACCAAAAAAAACCGCCGGAAGGCGGTTGGTTTCATCAAAATACGGTAACTACGACTGACTACACCATGCGCCCTCCAGCTTGCGGACAGTTACAGCATTTGCACATGTTGGTGTAATGGTTCATATCACTTCTAACGTTGGCTCCGAATATCAGCATAAAGGTGAACGAAAACCGAATCAAGCACCAATTTCGCTGGGATGAAATAACGCCCCGATACGAGCGCACAGGGATACGACATGATTTAAAATAGCAGCGATGCAATTTGAACTGTTAAATACCAACGATAGCGCCCGCCGTGGTCGCCTGGCTTTTGCGCGCGGTACGGTGGAAACCCCCGCGTTCATGCCGGTTGGAACCTATGGCACGGTCAAGGCCATGACGCCGCAAGCGGTGCGCGAAACCGGTGCTGAAATCCTGCTCGGCAATACATTTCACCTGATGCTGCGACCGGGCACCGAAGTCATAAAGGCCCACGGTGGTTTGCATGAGTTCATGCAATGGCAGCAGCCCATCCTGACCGATTCGGGCGGCTTCCAGGTCTGGAGTCTGGCTGAGCGACGAAAAATCACCGAGCAGGGTGTAACATTTGCCTCACCGGTGGACGGTGCCCGCGTGTTCCTCGGCCCGGAAGAGTCAATGGCGGTGCAGGCCGACCTCGGCGCTGATATTGTCATGTGTTTTGACGAGTGCACGCCTTACCCGGCTACTGAAGAAAAGGCGCGGGCGTCCATGCAGTTATCCATGCGTTGGGCTGCTCGTTGCCGGCAGGCCCACGGGGATAGCCGCTCTGCCCTGTTCGGAATTGTCCAGGGGGGTATGTATGCATCCTTGCGTCAGCAATCTGTGCAGGCATTGCTGGATATCGGCTTTGACGGCTACGCGATCGGTGGCTTATCGGTCGGTGAACCCGAGCAGGAGCGGGCAAGGGTATTGGCCCATACGCTCCCTTGCCTGCCGCGAGAAAACCCACGCTACCTGATGGGGGTAGGGCGCCCGCAGGATATTATTGCGGCTGTACAACAGGGTGTGGATATGTTTGATTGCGTCATGCCCACCCGCAATGCCCGCAATGGCTATTATTTTACCCGCCACGGGGTGCTCAAAATCCGCAATGCCCGCTTTACGATGGACACGCTACCCATCGATGAACAATGCGGTTGCTATACCTGCCAAAATTACTCACGGGCCTACCTGAAACACCTGGACCGCTGCAAAGAAATGCTCGGCCCGCACCTCGCCACGGTGCATAACCTGTACTTCTACCAGCAGTTGATGACTGGCCTCAGAAATGCAATCGAAAACAAACGACTGCCTGAATATGCCCGGCAGTTCCTTGCCAGTTACGGCAAAGGTATCGCATGATTCAGAAAGCAGCGGTTTTCTGACGCGGCTTGGCTTATAATTGCCGGCTGAATGGCAGCGGCTTGTTTGAAAACAACTGTAAGACCCCCACTTAGCTGATAACGAAACAAATCTATTAGAAAACCCCAAGGGACAACTATGGACTTCTTTATTTCTAACGCGTATGCGCAGGATGGTGCCACCTCAGGTGGACTGCTGAGCTTTCTTCCACTGATCATCATCTTCGCAATATTTTATTTCATGCTGATTCGGCCTCAGATGAAGCGCTCAAAAGAGCACCGCCGACTGGTTTCCCAGTTGGGCAAAGGCGATGAGGTGGTGACCAATGGTGGCCTGTTGGGCCGCATCTCAGATGTATCCGAGTCCTTCATAACGCTTGAAGTGGCGGACAAAATACAAATCAAGGTGCAACGCCAGGCGGTTGCCAACGTGATGCCCAAGGGTACGATCAAGTCAGCTTGATCAGCAGCATTCAATTACAAACGAGATTGATTCATGAACCAGTATTCCATCTGGCGCTACCTGCTCATACTTTTCGTCATTGTGGTGGGTATAGTTTACGCATTGCCCAATCTTTATGGTAAGGACCCAGCCTTACAGATCACGTCATCACGCGGCTTTGAGTTGTCTGCTGATCTGCCGACCAACATCGATAATGCACTGGCGGCGGCAAAGATCAGCTACATCAGCCAAGAAAAGCAGGACAACCGCCTGCTGTATCGGTTTGCCAGCCCTGAAGACCAGCTAAAGGCCGCCGGCGTACTGGAGAAAGCACTGGGTGACCAATACATCATTGCACTTAACCTGGCGCCCGCAACCCCGGAAGGCCTGCGTGCCATCGGTGGTAAGCCCATGACCCTGGGCCTGGATTTACAGGGTGGTGTGCACTTCCTTATGCAGGTTGACATGGATACGGCCCGTGGCCAGCAACTGGACCGCTTTGTAGATGATATCCGGGCAGCCCTGCGCACCGAAGGAATCCGCTACGTTTCGGTCCGGCGTGAAGGTAACGGCCTGCTGATCATGTTGCGTTCCACTGAAGATCGTGACCGTACCCTGAATATCCTGCGCACGGACCAGAGTCTGCAGGGCCTGAACATCAAAGAACTGGAGGCGGGAGACACCTTTGGCATCTCGGCCACCGTGCAAGAGAAACAATTAATTGCATTGCAACAGACCGCATTGAAGCAAAACATCACCACGCTCCGAAACCGCGTCAATGAGCTCGGCGTGGCGGAGCCGGTTATCCAGCAGCAGGGCGCGGACCGTGTGGTTGTGGAGTTGCCCGGGGTACAGGATACCGTGGCCGCCAAGAAAATCATTGGTGCAACGGCCACGCTGGAATACCGGGCTGTTGACGAAAGTAACGATCCCTTTACTGCAGCACAAACGGGCCGGATTCCACCTGAATCACGACTTTATTACCACAACGGCAACCCGATTCTGCTGAAGAAACGCCTGATTGTTTCCGGTGACCAGTTGATTGGCGCATCGGCGTCATTCGACCAGCAAAGCGGCCAGCCCTCCGTCAGTGTGACGCTCGATGGTGTCGGTTCCAAGCGCATGCTGGACTTTACCCGTAACAACGTGGGTAACCGGATGGCTGTTGTGTACATTGAGCAGAAATCCGGCGGCCGCAAGATTGAAGATGTCATCAGTGTTGCGGTGGTACGTGAGCCATTTGGTAAACGCTTCCAGACGACGGGCCTGAGCTCTATCAATGAAGCATCACAGCTGTCTTTACTGCTGCGGGCCGGCGCCCTGGCTGCGCCAATGGAGATCGTTGAAGAACGTACTGTTGGCCCAAGCCTGGGTGCGGACAATGTAGCCAAGGGTTTCAAGTCAGTGCTGATAGGTTTTGCCCTGGTGCTGCTGTTCATGGCGATCTATTACAAGGTCTTCGGCCTGGTGGCGGACCTCGCGCTGTTTGCCAACCTGGTGTTGCTGATCGCACTGTTGTCCATGCTCGGAGCGACACTGACCATGCCGGGCATTGCCGGTATCGTGCTGACGATCGGCATGGCGGTGGACGCCAATGTATTGATATTTGAACGAATCCGCGAAGAGCAACGCAATGGCAATACACCACAGGCCAGTATCCGCGCCGGTTATGAAAAAGCCTTCTCAACCATTGCCGATGCCAATATCACAACACTGATTGCAGCCTTCGTGCTGTTCCTGTTCGGTACCGGTCCGGTCAAGGGCTTTGCGGTTACATTGTCCCTGGGTATTCTGACTTCCATGTTCACTGCGATCGTGGGTACGCGGGCTGTCATAAACCTGATTTACGGTGGCAAAAAGCGTGTCCGTAAGCTGTTAATTTAGGGTATTGATATGAAGTTTCTAAGCGGCAAGACCACTATCAATTTCATGGGTCAGAGCACCATTGCGCTGGTTCTCTCCTCTGTTCTGATCATTGCTTCAATCACATCCCTGGCGGTGCGAGGATTGAGTTTTGGGCTGGACTTTACCGGCGGCACGCTGATCGAAGTCAGCTATCCTGCGGCGCCTGAGATTTCCGATGTACGCAAGAACCTGGAGACAGCAGGCTTTGATTCAATCGTGCAGACCTTTGGTGCCGCCACTGATATCGTTGTGCGGATTCCGCCTACCGATGCTGCTGAGAGCAGTGCAGAATTATCGACCCGTGTGCTGGCGGCCTTGAGCCAGGGCGTGCAAGGTAAGATTGACATGCGCAGGGTTGAGTTTGTTGGTCCGCAAGTGGGTGATGAACTGGCCGAGCAGGGCATACTGGCCGTTCTCTATGCGATGATAGGTGTCTTCCTCTATGTCATGCTGCGTTTTCAATGGCGGTTCTCAGTGGGTGCGGTGACAGCCCTGTTGCATGACGTTATTATCAGTATGGGTATCCTGTCTTTCTTGCAAATTGAATTTGATCTGACGGTGGTCGCGGCGATACTGGCAGTGGTGGGTTATTCACTGAATGACACCATTGTGTTGTTTGACCGTATCCGGGAAAACTTCCCGCGCTACCGCAAACGCAAACCGATCGAAGTGGTGAATACCTCTATCAACGAAACCCTGTCGCGCACCCTGATGACATCTTCAACGACCTTGCTGGTGCTGATCGCACTGTTCTATTTTGGTGGTGAAATCATTCACGGTTTTGCATTTACCCTGATCATTGGCATTGTCGTAGGTACCTATTCGTCGATCTATGTTGCGAGTAAGGTTCTGTTGATGCTGGGGGTAAGCAAATATGACCTGATGGCAGTGGAAAAAGAGGGCGCCAAGTTCGACGCAAGACCTTAAATGAGTGTTGCCTGAGATGTAGACGGGTGCTGCAGCGCCCGCTGCCCGCGCTACTACCGCTTGGCTTTCATCCAGCGCGGCTGAATAATTTGTCTCAACGGTGTCATCAGCTTGAACGGCGCGGCGAGGATCGAGTGTGAATGCTCAACGGCGTCACTGCCTTCGAAATCAACCACCACGCCACCGGCTTCGCGCACCAGCAGGGTACCGGCTGCGACATCCCAGGGCTTGAGCCCGATCTCGAAGTAACCGTCCATGCGCCCGGCAGCAACCCAGGCGAGGTCGAGCGATGCCGCGCCATAACGGCGGATGTCTTCAACTTTCCTGAATACCTCGCTGAACATGCCGGTATACAGCCCCATCATGCCGCGCTGGCGGAAGGGGAATGCGGTGGCCAGTATGGCGTTATCCAGTTTTTCACGTGCCACTACCCTGATACGGGTGTTGTTCAGGTGTGCGCCACTGCCGCGGCTGGCACTAAACAGTTCATCCCGCATCGGGTCATAGACGACGGCATGTTCGAGGCGGCCCTTTATTTGCACCGCAATGGATATGGCAAAGTGCGGCATGCCGTGCAGGTAATTGCTGGTGCCATCCAGTGGATCAATGATCCACACACACTCATTGTCCCCCTGTGCCCCGCCTTCCTCGCCAAGAATTGCATGCTCCGGGTAGTAGCGCTTGATTTCACGTACAATCTGCTCTTCGCTGGTTTTGTCGATTTCACTGACATAATCGTGCCTGGCCTTACGGGTGACCGGGATGGAAGCCACTTTGTGCAGCTCCTGACGCAGCAGGTCGCCGGCGATATGCGCCGCGTTGATTGCAATGTTCAGTATTGGATGAGCCATGGCGATATTACCTCGAAAGGATGACAGAACACTCACTCTATGAATACGAAGGCGGCACAGGATAACAGAAGCGCAGCGCAGGTGGCAGTACGATTGTCCGGAATTCGCGTGGTTCTTATCAATACCACCCATCCAGGCAATATTGGTGCAAGTGCCAGGGCCATGAAAGTCATGGGTTTGCGGCAACTGCACCTGGTCACACCAAAAACATTTCCTGATGCCGAAGCTACAGCGATGGCTTCCGGTGCAGACGACCTGCTACAGCACGCAGTGGTACATGAATCACTTGAGGCTGCTGTGGACGGCTGCTCCCTGGTGCTGGGCACCAGCGCCAGGCTGCGCAGCTTGCCCATGCCACAAATGGATGTGCGCATGGCGGCCGCAAGTGCCCTGGCCGAGCACCAGGATCAGGGTATTGCGATACTGTTCGGGCGTGAACGGTACGGCCTGACCAATGATGAAATACAACGTTGCCACCAGTTGGTACATATCGATACCAATCCCGCTTACGGTTCGCTCAATCTTGCCCAGGCGGTCCAGGTCGTTTGCTACGAATTGCGCATGGCGGCGCTCGGTGAAGCCGGCATATCGGTTCCACCGCTTGACTGGGAGCCCGTTGACGCCGGCCAGATGGAGCTTTTTTTTACCCACCTCGAGCAGACGCTGCTGGATATTGAGTTCCTGAACCCGGAGCAACCGAAACGTTTGCTGATGCGGCTCAGGCGCCTGTTCAACCGTGCCCGGCCGGACCAGAATGAAATCAATATCCTGCGGGGCATCCTGGCTGCGTCGCAACGGGTGGCTGGAAAGCATGATAAGTGAATTGCCGGATAAACTGCTCACCTGGATGGCTGCGGGCCAAAGCGTGGCTGTGGATGGCACCCATGTCTGGTACCGGGCGGTGGGCCAGGGGCCATGGCTGGTCTGTTTTCACGGCTTTCCTACCAGTAGCTGGGACTGGCATCGCCTGCTGCCGCTGCTGACAGCACACCACCGGGTACTGGTATTCGATTTCCCCGGCTATGGCCTGTCCGAGAAATCGCCCGCCCGGGACTATTTCCTGTTGCGACAGTTGGATGCCGCTGAAGCACTCTTACAAATGCTCGGCATCAGCGAATTCGACCTGTTGGCCCATGATATGGGTGCCAGTGTTGCCTGTGAATTACTGCGCCGCCTTGAAGCTTCCCAGACAGCGCTGCAGTTGCGCAGCCTGACCATCCTCAATGCCGGTATTTACATGGATATGCACCGGCCACTGCCCACCCAGCGCCTGTTGCGTACACCGTTGCTGGGGGCGCTGACCGCGCGGCTGAGCAGCTACCGCATTTTCAGGCACCAGTACGCCAGGGTCTATGCACGGGCCAAGGATTTTGACGAACAGCATTATCAGCAGCAATGGTCACTGATGTTAAACAACAATGGACGTCGGGTACTGGCACAGGTTGCCCGCTATATGAAAGAACGTCGGCGCATGGGCGACCAATGGCTGGGACCGCTGCACCGTGCCAGCATGCCATTGAAACTGATTTGGGGCCGGCTGGATCCAATAGCCGTGCACGCCATTGCCGTAACGATCTGCGCGCAGAATACGGCAGCAACGCTGCTGACACTCGACGATGTCGGCCACTACCCGCAATTGGAATCACCCCGGCAGGTGGCAACCGCGCTACTGCAAGCCACACCCGATTTATAAATAGTGCGGTATGCTAAATTATTTATTAATCGGGAATCTGCCCATGGAAAAACCGGCTAACTATACAGTATGAATTTGCACCAAAAGATTGGCAAAACAGATGACGGCAACTGGCACCAAAGTGTCTGGAAAGTGGTTTCAGAAATTCCTTCCGGGCATGTGCTGACCTATGGCGAGGTGGCCAGGCTGGCGGGCATACCCAGTGCTGCACGACGTGTCAGCCAGGTGCTCAGGCGGGCACCACGCAGCATGGGCCTGCCGTGGCACCGGGTCATCAACGCCCAGGGCAGGATATCTTTCCCCGAGGATTCAAGTGGCTGGCAGCGGCAGAAAGATATGCTGGAAGTCGAGGGACTGGTATTCCTGAATGGCAAAGTCGACCTGGAACGCTACGGTTACCGTGGCGCCGTCGATCGCCTGCTGTGGGGTGAATGATGCGTAAAGCTAAAGCCGCCTGGAAGGCTCTGCGGGCGAATTACTGGGGTGCGCTGGCATTTGATGTGGTGTTGATCATAGCGGTATTCGTGCTGGTGAATGCGTGGCAGACCCGCAACCTGCCGGGTGATGAACACACACCTCCGCTGGCGTTGGCCTGGCTGGATGATATGCGCGCCGATTCAATCCTGGTGGCAGGCAAAACCGGTGTGGTGTATTTTTTCGCCCCGTGGTGTTCGGTTTGTCGTCATAGCATCGGCAATCTCGATGCACTGGTAGCCAACGGGAAGCTGCCGTGGGCCCGTGCGGTGGCGCTCGATTACAGCAGCCTGGATGAAGTGCGGGCGTTCATTGCCACCACCGGTGTAAAGCTACCGGTGCTGCTGGGCGGGCCCGACACTGCACGTGATTGGCAAATCCAGGCTTTCCCCACCTATTTTGTTATTGATGGTGACGGACAAATAGTCAGCCGTTCAGTAGGTTACTCAACCAGTATTGGCCTGCAGGCCAGAGTTTGGTTGAACAACGACTAGCCCCAATGCCCTGGCGTGGTAGCGCAGGTGGTCATCGATGAAACTGGCTATAAAATAATAACTGTGGTCATAACCTCCCTGCATACGCACCTCCAGCGGGTGGTGTGTGCCGATACAGGCCTGCTCGAAGTTACCGGGTTTTAGTTCTTCACCGAGGAATTCGTCCGCGGTTCCCTGGTCAATCAGGATAGGAAGTTGCGTGCCAACCGAAGACACCAATTGGGTGGCATCCCATTCCCGCCAGGCGTTGCGATCATCGCCGAGATAATGGCTGAAAGCCTTGATGCCCCAGGGTGATTCCGATGGGTGGCAGATGGGCGCAAATGCTGATGCAGAGAGGTAGCGCTGCGGGTCTTTCAGTGCACATATCAAGGCCCCGTGGCCACCCATAGAATGCCCGCTGACGCTGCGTTTGTCGGTAAGCGGCAGCTTGGCCTCGACCAGCGCAGGCAGTTCCCTGGTGACGTAGTCGTACATGTTGTAGTGCGCAGACCAGGGTGCCTCGGTCGCATTAATGTAAAAACCTGCGCCGGAGCCAAAATCCCAGTCGTCATGCTCGCCCGGCAGGTCGGTGCCTCTGGGGCTGGTATCCGGGCAGACGATGGCGAGGCCCAGTTCAGACGCCAGGCGTTGTGCGCCTGCCTTGACGACAAAATTTTCATCCGTACAGGTCAGCCCGGAAAGCCAGTAGAGCGCGGGAACCGCCTCGTATTCTGCCTGGGGCGGCAGGTAAACTCCGAAGGTCATGGCACAATCAAGCACGCTGGAACGGTGTGCAAAGCGAAGTTGCTGGCCACCGAATATACGGCTGCGGGAAATTTCCCGGGTCGTGGTCACTAGTAGATCACCACCGACCTGATGCTGTCGCCGGCGTGCATCAGGTCAAACGCCCGGTTGATATCCTCAAGCCCCATGGTGTGGGTCACCATGTCATCGATGTTGATTTTGCCTGCCAGGTAGTTCTCGACGTAGCCTGGCAATTCACTGCGCCCACGCACGCCGCCAAAGGCCGTGCCGCGCCACACGCGGCCGGTGACCAACTGGAAGGGGCGGGTGCAGATTTCCTGACCAGCCCCGGCCACACCGATGATGACGGACTCTCCCCAACCCTTGTGGCAGCACTCCAGTGCCGCCCGCATGACGCTGGTGTTGCCGATACATTCGAAGGAATAGTCGACCCCGCCATCGGTCAGTTCCACGATGACATCCTGGATCGGCAGGTCGTATGCAGAGGGGTTGATAAAGTCGGTCGCGCCCAGCATACGGGCCATGGCAAACTTGTCGTCATTCAGATCAACTGCAAGAATACGCGCAGCGCCTGCCATGACAGCTCCCTGGACCACGCTCAAACCGATCCCGCCCAGTCCGAAGACTGCTACGGTCGCCCCGGCTTCAACTTTGGCGGTGTTGAGTACGGCACCGATGCCGGTGGTGATGCCACAGCCAAGCAGGCAGACCTTGTCCAGTGGTGCTGCGGAGTTGATCCTGGCCACGGAAATCTCCGGCATGACGCTGAACTCCGAGAAGGTTGATGTACCCATGTAGTGGTACAGGGTTGTGCTGTTTAATGAGAATCGGGAAGTGCCGTCCGGCATCAGGCCCTGGCCCTGTGTCAGGCGAATTTTTTGGCACAGATTGGTTTTCCCGGAGCGACAGAAACTGCATTCGCCGCATTCCGGCGTGTACAGCGGGATAACGTGATCGCCGGGTTTGACGCTGGTTACGCCGGCACCGACCTCTTCCACCACGCCGCCGCCTTCATGGCCCAGTATGGCTGGAAAGATACCTTCAGGGTCGGCGCCCGAGAGCGTGAACGCGTCGGTATGGCAAACACCGGTTGCGACCATGTGCACCAGCACTTCACCCGGTTCGGGGCCCTGGACTTCAACCTCGGTGATCTCAAGTGGTTTACCAGCTTCGAAGGCAACCGCAGCGCGCGACTTCATGAACTTCTCTCCATCAATTAAATGTTGTATACGGGCAACTGACAACAGCCACCCTGTGCCAGGAAATTAACTGCGATTAACGTATGCCGCCAGCATGCCGATGAGCAACATACCAACGCTTTCAAACAGAATCTGCTTGACTGCAAGTATTGCGGGCATGGGTTGCACCGCATAAAAAATCATGTAGACCGGAATCGTTATCAGCACGATAAGGGCCGCACCAAAACGCAAGCCCTGTCCAATCCATGCTGAGTCATCCCTGCCCATGCGATAGACCCAGGTCAGGCCTATACCCATCAAGACGTGGGCCAGCAGCATGTATTGAAAATAGTTAGCGGAATCTTCTTCTGAGCGGTACAGGTTTGGCAGCGCTGCGTAATCCGGCCCCAACAGGGATGCATGTACAACGAACCCTACGACCAGTGTCGCGAGAAACATGACAAGTGCCGATATAATGAATTGCTTACTCATTGCTACTCCCTCATTTTTTACGTTTTCTCGTTAGCCATTTTATTATATACCCTCAGAATTTTGCCGTTCATTCCCACAATGGTGCAACTTTAAGCATAATAAATTCGCTGTTGTCGGGTTCTGAACCGCGTGCTTCACGTGCGGGTCCAAGGGGGTAGTTGTTGTCGTTGACGATCGCCAGCGTGGTGCTGTCAATGACAACCAGGCCTTCAATGGTCCAGAATGGAAAAGTAAATAGTCGCTTACCATCCCGGTTCAGGTCATGCGGGTCCCTGATATCCAACAGATCAGCAACCAGGGTCTTGACCAGGAAGCCGTTTGCATCCACCTGGCCAAGATCAACCCGATAGATTTTCTTGATGATGGCCGCACGACCTTGCCTTGAATCCCGTTCAATGATCAGTCCGGCATTTGCGGAAAACAGCGTGAAATCTCCGATGGCAGATGCGCCGGCATCAAGACGGTAACGAAAATCCGGACTGTTGGCATCGGTGTTTACGAACTGTTGGGTTTTGAGATCGAAGGTATAGATGTTGAGCCCGGGCCCACGATCCAGCAGTGCGCCTTCGAGCATGGGATAGAGCCGTTTGCCATCGATGGATAGCGCCATGCCCTCAAATCCACGCGAGCGGGGCAGGGTGGCCGGTTTACCTGATGGGTTGGCCATGCTGGCCAGGCCCGCGAGCATGAAAGGTGGTGCCAGAAGTTCACCGTCAGCACTGAAATGAAGCAGGGCCGGATTGAATTCTTCACCGACCCAAAAGCTGCCGTCCGGCATCCTCTGGAAGGATTCCGGGTCAAGGTCGGCACCCGTCAGCAGGCGGTCTGTCTGGCGTACGATCGTGTAGGGCATAAGTCGCGCAGGGTCGCGAAGTTGAATGACCTGGTTGATCTGGATGACACCGCTTCCGCCTCTGGCAGTTCGAAATTTTGGCCGAATGAGATAGATGCTCAGAATGTAGTCAGATGAATTGCTGCGCTCGCCAAAGCCGTTATCGCTGAGAACGAAATAAGTGCCATTTTCAGCCTTGAGCAGGGCGGAGAAGCCCTGTACAGGCTGTCGTTGCCGGAATGGCGGTTCGCGCCCGTTGACCGGTTTGATAAACTGCCCGGAGGTGGGGCCAGGCCTGAATGTATCAGCGGGTAGCTCAGCAAAGGCTACCAGCGTTGCAGCCTGTGTTGCTGTTGCCAGTAACAGCAACACAGATGGCCACAGCGGTGTCAGATACTTAACCGTGGGCAATCGGTTTGTCTGTGAACAGGTAGTCCCCGAGTTCGTGGTCCATGGCCGGATCACGTCGGCGAATCCATTCCAGCACCATCGCCGCGTGCTCTTTTTCCTCATCCCGGTTGTGTGCCAGGATAGCACGCAGCTCGTCGTCTTTGCAGGCATCGACGCGCTGGTTATACCAGTCCACTGCCTCAAGTTCTTCCATCAACGAGGTGATGGCACGATGCATGTCGCGCGTTGCATCACTTAGTTCCGTTAAGGGTTCGTGATAACCTTCATTAGCCATATTGCTTCTCCAATCGAGTTGTCCGGGCGCTCAGGCCTCGGAAACCTGGTGCAGGTGTACATCGGTTTGCGGGTAAGGAAAGTTGCAGCCCGCTGCTTCAAGTTCAAGCTTGGCGGTTTCCAGGAAATCTGCGCGTACGCCCCAGTAGTCTCCGCTTTTCACCCACGGCCGGATAGCAAAATCCACACTGCTGTCACCGAGGTTGGTGATAAAGATATTGGTGGCAGGTTCAGCCAGTATTTTTGGGTGCTCGCGGCATATTTTTTCCAGCACGCTGGCGGTCAATTTGAGGTCATCGTCATAACCTACGCCAATCACCACGTCGAGGCGGCGCGTTTCCCTGGCGGAGAAATTGGTGATCGTGCTGTTATACATCAGTGAGTTGGGTACGGTGACCAACTTATTGTCACCCGTGACCAGGGTCGTGCTGACAAGTCGAATTTCATCAACGGTACCCGTGACACCACCGGCATCAATGAAATCGCCCTTGGTGAATGGCCGGAACAGCACCAGCATCACGCCTGATGCAAAGTTGGACAGGGAATCTTTCAGAGCCAGGCCAATGGCCAGACCGGCCGCACCGATGATGGCCATAAAGGAGGTGGCCGGGATACCGAGTTGGTCGAATGCAGCGACCACCACAACAACGATGACCAGGGCGGCCGTGATGGTGCCCAGGAAATCTACCAGTACGTCGTCCACGTGCCGTTTCCTGAGGATATTCTCAAGGGTGTTTTGGGACACTTTTGCAACCCATTTACCAATCACAAAGATGGCCAGTGCGATTAGCACGTTGATCGCACCACTAATCAGTAAATCAACTATGTTGTTGTCTGTAATGTAGTTTTTAATAATATCCACTAGCTTTCCCTCCGGTTTGCAAGATATTCAGAACCTGTCAGTTGATGTCATGGCCGGGTTCCAGTGCCTGTTCCATGCGGTCTGCCATGGGGGCCACGTGGCTGATGACGTATTCCAGTTCCTTACCGTCCAGGGAACTGTAAGGCAGGTTCTCACACATTTTAACGTAAGCCGTGCCGTCCAGGTCGCCAACCGCGAGGTAGCCAACCCGCAGGATCAGGTTGATCCGCAGGGCTTTCTCGGCGTCAAAATCCGCCAGCGGGCAGATAAGAGTTTCCACCCGCAGGTAGCGGCGATTGTCGGAAGTTTTCAGCTCTGCGATAAAGATGGCCTGTTTTCTGCTGCCATCGTCCATCGGGCAATCAAAAGCCAGTTGAAAGGGCTCGTCAATAAACAGCATATGGTTATCCAGAATGTGCTGTCTTACTTCGGCAAAGGTTTCCATCGGCCCCTCCTTTATTTAGGTGCCAACCTGACGGCACCATCCAGACGAATGGTTTCACCGTTAATATAGCTATTTTCCATGATATGGGCTGCTAAATCAGCAAATTCTTCAGGTTTGCCCAGCCGGGCCGGAAAAGGGACCGATGCAGCCAGTGATTCCTGCACCTGCTGCGGCATGCCGTTAGCCATGGGTGTCAGGAATATTCCAGGCGCAATGGTGTTGACCCGTACTCCGATACGGGCAAATTCCCGCGCGATCGGTAGCGTCATGCCGGCAATACCGGCCTTGGAAGCAGTATAGGCTGCCTGGCCGATCTGGCCGTCAAAGGCTGCGACCGACGCGGTGCTGATAATCACGCCGCGTTCGCCATCCGTGCCCGCCGGGTTGGATTCCATTGCAGCACCAGCGGCCTTGCAGATATTAAAGCTGCCGATCAGGTTGACCTGGATAACTTTTGCAAAGTAATCCAGCGCCATCGGTGCTTCGCGTCCCAGCACGCGTCCGGCACCGATGATACCGGCACAATTCATTGCGACATTGATCAAGCCCATGTTGGCGACGGCTGCACTGACGGCATCGAGCACCGCCTGCTCGTTGCTGACATCCGTGCGGATATAGCTGACGGCTGCGCCCAGCTCTGCTTCTGCAGCAGCCCCGCCGGCATCGTTAATGTCGAGTAATGCGGCCTGTCCGCCGGCCGCGACTATTTTTCTGGCGACTGCCAGGCCGAGACCGGAAACCCCGCCGGTGACAAGGGCCTTGACTTCATTTAATTGCATGTTGATAACTCCTTGTTGGGAACTGAAATTAATCGTTAATGTGACACAACGCGACGCCGGTCTTGCTGTTATTGGGGCGTTGCAACTGCTTTGAAATCCAGTCGCCGGTACGGGCCAGCGCCTGCAGGTCAATGCCGGTATCGAGTCCAAGGCCGTCAAGCATGTAGGCCACGTCTTCCGTGGCGACATTACCACTGGCGCCTTTGGCATAGGGGCAGCCACCGAGTCCGGCTACCGATGCATCCACCGTACGAATGCCCGCATCCAGGCAGGCAAGGATATTGGCCAGCGCCTGTCCATAGGTATCGTGAAAATGCACCGCCAATTGCGTGATCGGTACAATGGTCGCAACTGCCCTGACCAGGGTGCTCGCGTCAGCAGGGGTGCCGGTACCGATGGTGTCGCCCAATGAAATTTCATCGCAACCCATCTGCAGCAACTGCTCGCAGACCGCAGTCACTGCGCCTGCCCCAATATTTCCCTCATACGGACAGCCAAGCACGCAGGAAATATAAGCGCGCACCCGCAGGCCCGCTGCCTTCGCCCGCTCGGCGACCGGTACAAGCCGGCTGATTGATTCGGCGATGCTGCAATTTGTATTTTGCTGGCTGAAGCGCTCTGAGGCGGCGGCGAACAGGGCGATTTCATTTGCACCTGCCGCGAGCGCCAGTTCGAAGCCCTGCAGGTTAGGCACCAGCACCGGGTAGCGTGTGCCGGGTCGCGCAGCGATAGCGGCCAGGACTTTATCCGTGCCGGCCATTTGCGGAACCCATTGCGGGCTGACAAAACTGCCGGCCTCAATGACAGGCAGGCCGCATAGTGCCAACCGGTCGATCAACTCGACCCGTAAGGTTGTCGACAGGGTCTGCGGTTCATTCTGCAGGCCGTCACGCGGGCCGACTTCAACGACGGTAACGAAGTCGCTCATTTGGAAGTCGGGTGCCGGTCTGCCAGCCAGCCGGGTTTGCGCTTTTCCAGGAACGCCGCCAGCCCTTCCTGGCCTTCATCCATGATGCGCATCCCGGCGATGACGCTGGCGGTGTACTCATCCATTGATTGCTGCGTTTCCTCGTCGTGTCCGGCAACGGCGTAAATGAGTTGTTTGCAGGTGGCAACGGCCAGCGGCCCGCCCTTGAGTATATGCTTGATGACAGTTGCTACGGCCGCATCCAGTTGCTCCGCCGGGACCCATTGCTGGATCAGCCCGAGGGCCTGTGCCTGCCGGCTGTCAAAGCGCTCACCGGTTAGAAAATAGCGCCGTGCGTTGCGCTCGCCGATGCAGCGCATCACATAAGGTGATATGACTGCGGGTGCAAGTCCAAGGCGTGCTTCGGTCAGGCCGAATTGTGCGTTTTCGACTGCAATGGTGATATCACAGGCTGCGAGCAGGCCCAGTCCCCCGCCGAAGGCCGCGCCGTTAATGCGGGCGATGGTCGGTTTGGTCAGGTAATTCAGGGTGCGCATCAGGCCGGCGAGCTGCAGCGCATCACGCTCATTATCTTGCTGGCTGGCGTCGACCTGGCTGCGCATCCAGTGTATATCCGCACCGGCTGAAAAGCAGGAACCTGCCCCGGTGATCACCAGCATGCGGATATTGCTTTCTTTATCGGCCAATTGCAGTGCTTTTGTCAGCTCCAGAATCATTGCTGAATCAAAGGCGTTGTGCACTTGTGGACGGTTCATGCGCAGGGTCAGGACCCCATGCTCGCTTATCGTGCTCTGTATGGTTTGCATCAGTTTTGATCCTGCAGGTTCAGATGATGGATATTGGGCCGGGTCGATTACTGTGGTTACATCCTGAAAATGCCATGCCTGCCTTCTTTGATGGGCGCATTCATGGCCGCTGACAGTGCCAGACCCAGCACATGGCGTGTATCAATCGGGTCAATAACACCATCATCCCATAAGCGCGCGGTGGCGTGGTAGGGGTGCCCTTCGGCTTCATAGCTGTCGCG
>QIKV01000021.1 GCA_003233115.1 Oceanospirillales bacterium | reverse complement strand
GAGGGCAATGGTGGCGCGCGGGCTCGCACCGTAGTTTATCCAGCGGGCCAATTCCTTGCTATACGGTTCGGGCGCACGGCTGGCCAACACCAGTTGTACCAGGTATTGCTCCACCGGGTCAGCCATGTGGATACCCAGCACTTCGTGGCGTGCAGCAAAAATCTGTGCATTACTGAGTTCCAGTTCGCTGGCTGCCGGGCTGGTGTCTTCGCGCTCGGCCTGCTCGCGGACCAGTTTCAGAATGGCATGTTCGGACTGCGTGTCGGGGTAATCGATGCGAATGTGCATGAGAAAACGATCCAACTGGGCCTCGGGCAGGGCATAGGTACCTTCATGTTCGATGGGGTTCTGGGTGGCCATGACCAGAAATGGACGCGGCAGGTGATAGGTGGTACGCCCGACTGTAATCTGTTTTTCGCCCATGGCTTCGAGCAGCGCCGACTGCACCTTGGCCGGCGCGCGGTTAATTTCGTCAGCCAGGATCAGGTTGTGAAACAACGGCCCCGGCTGGAAGTGAAACTCACCGGTTTCCGGGCGGTAGATGTCGGTGCCGGTCAGGTCACTGGGCAACAGGTCCGGCGTGAACTGCAGCCGGTGAAAATCACCTTCCAGCACTGCCGCCAACTCCTTGATGGCGGTGGTCTTGGCCAACCCCGGTGCACCTTCTACCAGCAGATGGCCATCAGCCAGCAGCGCGATGAGCAGTCGGTCGATGAGTACCTGCTGGCCGATAATGCGCTGCTGCAGGTGCTGCCGGATCTGATGAAAGGCCTGGTAATTGGTGCTGCTGGCAGTGTTCAACTCTGCCGGTGCGATGTTAGCGTTCATATTTGCATGACTCCTTGACTGTTTTCAGGATATTGATGTATTGACGGTAAATTTAGCCGGCCAGGTTATCGTTATCGTTGTCGTCCGCGTCATTGTCATCGTGCATGGCGTTATCGTTGTCATCGCCCATGGCATTGATAACAATGCTGTCGTGGATCAAGCCTTGCTGGGCATCGGCCAGTGCCTGGCTGGCCTGCTCGGTATCCTTATTGGAAAGTGATTGGAGTGCAGATTCGACTTTCTTAAGCGTTGCCGTAACGGGCAGATCGACAAACCGGTACTGTATCTCGGTATCCACCGCCTTGAGCGTTTCGACGACTTCCTTATGTTTCCCACGGGCGGCGCTCAGATGCGCTTTTCCCAACTGCTGTTTGAGTTCGTCGGTAATTTCCACGCCCTCTCTGACGCCTACTTGTGAATAGATGGGTAGCGGGTCGGTGACATTTTTGTTGCCGGCGGTCACTTGTGCTTGCAGTTTTGTCAGCAGGTTTGCGGCCTGTTCAAGATACTTTTGGGCTTCTTCACCGTGCTGCTCAGAAAGCAATTGATGCGCCGCAACGATGTATGACATGGCCTCGCGACCGTTTTGCGCCAGACTGTCAGCCTGCTGGATTTGCGCCTGCTGGGGACTCGGCTCCGCCGCTTCGCTGGTGGTGGCCGGCACGGCCGATACAGGCGCTGGCGTAGCGGCCATGACGACCGTGGCGCCGAGCGCTGAGGTTGCGAGCAGCAGTAATGAGGTGGTTAAATTCTTGATGGTAGTGCGCATGTGGCTATCCTCGTTTTACTTGAAAACCCCCGTTGGATTTTCTCGACAGACCACTTTTCAATGCTGGCCCTGGATGCAACAGTACGTCAGGCGGGTTTAACTGGAGGTGGAGGGGGAATTAAGATTCGTTAATGTTGGTAGTGCGGGTTGCTGGAAACTCGCAACAGACCCGCAGGCCTGGTTGGTTATCTTCCAGCCACAGCGTCATGCCGTGGATTCTCGCCACGGCC
Organism: Oceanospirillales bacterium; assembly: GCA_003233115.1. Taxonomy (GTDB): domain Bacteria; phylum Pseudomonadota; class Gammaproteobacteria; order Xanthomonadales; family SZUA-36; genus SZUA-36. Next base: position 43,285 of record QIKV01000021.1, on the reverse strand, counting down.
TCCACCAGGCTGAGGCCCAGCCCACTGCCGGGGCTGGTGCGACTTTTCTCCAGGCGGTAAAAGCGCTGGAATACCTGCTGCCGTTCAGCCTCGGGGATACCGATTCCACTATCGGCAATAGTGATCCGGCCGTGCCCGGCCTGCTCGCCGAGGGTGATCTCAATCTGCCCCTGCGACGGGGTGTACTTGATGGCGTTGTCCAGCAGGTTGGCCATGGCCTGAAACAGCAGGTCGCGGTCACCCTGCATGAACACACCGGCTTGTGCCTGCAGGCTCAGAGACTGCCCTTTTTCTTCAGCCAGCGGTTCGTAAAGTTCAACCACGTCGTGCAACAGGGTGTCCATGTTTGTCGCGCTGAACGTCTCGCTGTGCTGCCGGGTTTCGATACGCGCGATGCGCAACAAGGCATTGAAAGTCTTCAACAGGCCGTCGGCGTCACTCATGGCCTGTTCGGCCAGATCTGGATTGCAGCCACTTTTTTCTGCTTCGCTACGCAGCAGTTCAAGCCGGTTGCACAACCGCGCCAGCGGGGTACGCAGATCATGGGCGATGCTGTCGGAAACGCGCCGCACGCCTTCCATCAGGTCCTCAATCCGGTCGAGCATGGCGTTGAGATTGGTGGCCAGTGAATCAAACTCGTCGCCACTGTGTTGCAGGGGGATACGGCGTGACAGGTCGCCATTGATGATCTCGCGGCTGGTGGTGTTGATGGACTCAAGGCGTCGCATAACCCGGCGGCTGAGTACTACGCCACCGGCACCACCCAATAGCAAAGTGATGACAAAGCCGAGGATCAGGGTTTGGATGATGCGTTTTTGAGTTTCTTCCAGCGCATAAATGTCGCGGCCCACCAACAGGTGAAAGCCACCGGACAGGAAAAAGCTGCGCGCCCGGGCCAGGTGGATTTCGTTTTTGCTGCGACCGGCGTTTTCAAGCCGGAAGTTCAACCAGCCACCCTTATCGGCCGGCACGACCGGCCAGCGATTGAGGTTGCCGGCGATGGGTGTCTTGATTGTCGTGGTGAGCAGATAGATGGATGAGCCGGTGGGTTTGCGCGACAGACGTTCGTTAATGACCTCAATAAGACCGGCGAGGCCGTCCAGGTCATATCGCTCTGCCAGGCCGGTGATCTCGGCAGCGATGGTGGCATCCGCCTGGCGCGACATGTAGGCTGCCGTGGACCAGTAAATAAACCCCAGCAGTATCAACACCGAAGCACCGAACAGTGTCATATAGGTAAAAGCGAGGCGGAAACTGAAACTGTGCAGCAGGCGGTGTTGCATGGTCTAGCCCGAATCCAACAGCGGTTCGAACAGGCGATAACCCGCGCCGCGCACAGTTTGTAGCAGTGCCGGGTCGAAGTCCCTGTCAATCTTGTTACGCAGCCGGCTGACGTGCACATCGATGATGTTGGTCTGCGGGTCGAAGTGATAATCCCAGATATTTTCCAGCAACATGGTGCGGGTGACGATCTGGCCGGCGTGTTGCATAAGGTATTCGAGGATCAGATATTCGCGCGGTTGCAGGTCAATGGTTTTACCCGCCCGTTTGACCCGGTGGGTCAGACGATCCAACTCCAGGTCGGCGACCGTTAACAGGGTGGTATCGGGTTTCATTTCGCCACGCCGCAGCAGTGCTTCGATGCGTGCGAGTAGTTCAGAAAACGCAAAAGGCTTGACCAGGTAGTCGTCACCACCCGCCTTCAGGCCCTGTACGCGGTCGTCCACCTCACCCATTGCACTGAGAATGATCACCGGTGTCTGCCGGTCCGAACTGCGCAGGGCAGCAAGGACCGACAGACCATCGAGTGCAGGCAGCATGCGGTCCAGGATGATGGTGTCGTAGTCGTTTTCCAGCGCCATAAACAGGCCATCTTTGCCATCGATAGCCTGATCAACCGCGTGGCCGTGTTCTTTCAGGCCCTTGGCAATGTAGTTTGCTGTTTCTATATCATCTTCAATGACAAGGGTGCGCATGGTGTGGGTTCCAGAGGGTCATAACAGCCTGTTTTCTTCTACCGGAAGTGTCGACAGGCGGTTGCAAGCATACCCGTTTGCCGCTGCAGTGACGACGGTTAAAACATTAAACATTGTTAATCCTGCATCTGCATCAGGGTCAACCCCGCTCAGTGATCAGGGCAGAAAAACTCAAGTTGACACAGGGGAATCTGCACCCGGCAGTTCAGCCTGCCAAGGGCATCTGAAAGATTCCAGCCCCATTGCCTTTCTTCTATCCTTGAACATTCGATTTCCTTAATAAACAAAATTTATATATACTCAGGGGTCTTAAGCTCCTAACAAGAGAAGGTTTTTTATCATGAGCAACGTAGCAGAAATGAGCAGTCCACAAGTAAACCCAGGCATTAACCCGAACACCATGTCGATTATTGTCACCAAGGGTAGCCTTGACTGGGCCTATCCACCCTTCATACTCGGTACCACGGCGGCCGCAATGGGGCACGAAGTCACGATGTTCTTTACCTTTTACGGCCTGAACCTTTTAATGAAAGATTTGAATCTGCAGGTCAGTTCGCTGGGTAACCCCGCCATGAAGATGCCCATGATGGGTATGCACATGGGTATGCCGAATATCGTATCGGCGATCCCGGGTGTTGATGCCGCTGCTTCCAGCATGATGAAAAGGCTGATGAAAAAGAAAGGTATTGCACCGATCCACGAGCTTCGCGAACTCGCCATTGAGGCTGATGTACGTCTGATCGCCTGTGAGATGACCATGGACATGTTCGAATACACACGCGAAGACATGATTGAAGGTTTGGATTTCGCCGGTGCTGCAACCTATATTGAAGTGGCGACTCAAAGCCATATCAACCTGTTTATTTAATCAGACGTTTGAAAGGAAATAGTATTATGGCTGACCAAGTACTCGATGCAAAAGGCCTCAATTGCCCTTTGCCTATACTGAAGGCAAAAAAGGCACTGAAGTCCGTACCGGACGGAGGCACACTGGAAATCCTGTCGACAGACGCGGGTTCCGTGGCCGACTTTGCCGCTTTTTGTCGCACCACCGGCAACGAACTGGTCGAGCAGGCTCAAGAGGGTGGCGTTTACACCTTTCTTATACGCAAAACTTCCTGATTTCAGCCTTCCCGTTGCACGGCGGGAAGTAGTTTCATATCAGCCAGTGACTGCCGCAACGCGCTGAAAAAACCTCCATCATCCAGGCTGTAGTACTGGATCTTCATGGTCAGGGCGCTGCCGAAGACGATGCTGAGCAGTGCCAGCAAAGACCCCAGCGCCAACGTGGACATTCCGGTTATCCCCTGGCCAACGGTACACCCCAGGGCCAACACCCCCCCAAACCCCATCAACGCCCCGCCCAGCATGTGGCGGATCATATCGCCCCGGTCGCTGAAGGTCTCCAACCGGAACTTGCCGGTGAAAATCACGTATAGAAATGAGCCCAGAATGACCCCGGAAACTGCTGCAATGCCGAAATTAATGGTCGCTCCGGTAAATGTCTGCAGATACATCAGTGTCTGCGCAGTTGGCGCGATAAATGTGTACGATTCAAGGCGTACCGGTTCAAAATCATCGAAGCCGATCACCCCGGTAACATACCAACCGGCGGCAACAATCAGGCCTATCACTACACCTGCCAGGATGTTGTCAAAGCTGCGCCTGAAGCCTTTTCCTAGGAACGCATAAATGACCAGTCCGCCACCGAGCAGCAGCGCGACAATCCGGCTGATCAGTACACGGTTCTCAACGCCCATGGCCGTGCTGAGAAGGGTTCCGATACCCTGGTCGGGGATGTCTTTTGCGGCCAGGTTGATATTCGTCACCTCGATTACATTCACCCGGACCAATGCAAGTAAACCACGCATGGTCATGTAAGCCGTCAGGCCGAGCAGAATGATGACCACCAGGGACTTCAGATTGCCGCCACCGACCCTGACCAGGGTGCGCTGCCCACAACCGGAAGCAAGGGTCATGCCGACCCCGAACAGGAACCCACCGAACAGGTAACCCAGCCAGCCGAAATTAGGGGTCAGGTACATGGCCTCGCCGATGTCGATGATGCCTTTGTAATGCATGGCCTGAGTCAACAGAATCGCGATACCAATAGCCAGCAACCAGGCGCGCAAGCGATCCTTGTTGCCCATATTTACCCAGTCACTGATGGCACCCATGGTGCAGAAGTTTGTTTTATTGACCACTGCCCCAAATACGATTCCCAAAAGGAAGCTCAGCATGGCGACCTTGTAAACCGGCTCCCACTCCATCATTTTTCTGCTCCGGCGCTGGTATGGTTTGGCTGCCCGGCCTGCTGTAGCCCCTGTTTTTTGGCGAATACCCGGTACTCTGTATCGAGATAGTGCCTGCCGACAATATACTCGCCCATGATAAGAAACTCCTCCGGGGTCTTAACCATACCCAGGTGGCGATAGATTTCATTTCCGTCAAGATCAATAAAGGACAGAACCGGTGTAATAAACACCCTGCGTTGCTCGGAAAATACCTTCGCAGGCAAGGTGATGCCATCGAAATCCTTGATCTCCACATCGCCGTGAATGTCTATGGCAAGGCTTAAAAAATGTTTCTGATACCAGTCCTGTACCCGCTTTTGGTTGAATACGTGCCTGAGCATGGCGATACAGTAGCGACAATCTTCCGCTTCGAAAAACAGCAGCATTCCCTGTTTCCCCTGTTGCCGTGCCGTCGCCAGTTCTTCCGGCAGGTCGCCAAAGGACTGGGTGAAAAAAAACTCCCGCGGGTCGCGTACAGTGTCTTGCGCTGCCGCTATGTTGAGTGTTACCAACAGCAGCAGGAAGGCAAGAAACCCACACCACCGGGGCCGGTATTTCATTACGACAATGGTAGCCACTTTGTTCATTTGAGGACCTTTTGCAAGTACCAACAGGGAAGAAATCAGCTCCCGGCCGGGGTTGGCCGGAAGCTGTGCAGCACTACACCATCAGGAACCTACTGTGACCAGATGGCTGTAATCTGAATCGCAATGCGGTTGTCAATGCCGTCCAGATTGGCGTTCGGCCCCTTCCCGCCCGGGAAGTTTGGCGCATTCGCATTGCGTATTTCATAGTTGAATGCCGCCCGTACCCGTGGATTGAAAAAGTACTGCACACCAAACGTGGTGCGGTCAAAGTCAATCTGAAAACGGTCGCCATCCAGGCGATTATATTCGTCATAGCGCAGGTCAAGTTCCCACGGCGTGCCTTTAAATCGATAACCGCCCTCCACATAAAAACCCTTGCCTTCGGCCAAAGCACCGTTGCCGGGTGCACCGGGCTTGCCCTGACCGGGGCCGATCCCGAAACTTGGGTTGTGTGGCGCCTGCCATATCATGCCTTCACCCTTCATGTATTCTGCCGTGAAGCGCAGACCCTTGCGCAGGTACTTGATACCAGCGCCATAGCGGTCACGGTCATATTCCGCCGGGTTGAACAGGCCGTCATTGCTCAGGTCTGCAGTCCTTTTACCGGTTTGTGACCAGGCAAAGAACTTGAGGCCCTGGCGACGCGGGCCCTTGCCGCCAAAGACCTTCTCTGCTGCTGCATAAAAGTAGAGATCCTTGTTGTTGTCATTGTCTGAAAAATTGAGGCCATTGCCGTTGCCGATCATTGCAGCATAGGAAAGCTCCCAGTCTTTGCCGACCTTGAACCAGTCAAAAACCTGCACACCCACATCGCGAAAAGCCCCGACCCCATTTTGAAATCCGTTGAAGGCCGTTTCTGGGGGTAGCGTCTGCGGGGGAATATTGGGTGTGTAGTTTCTGTTGGGAAAGCGCTCCAGCAACATTTGTGCTGTCACCCAGGTAAAATTGATGTAATCAAATACATGGATGGCCTGGAGTCCTTCTTCTGAGCCCGGATATTTAAACAGACCGGCGCGTACACGGGCACCCTTGATATGATTAAACGTAACGCTCGCATCCGTCGCTTTGGCGAAGGAGTTGCCCGGCTCGGTGATGCCATTGTTACCCAGTTCCACCAGTAAAAAGTAATTGATTTTCTGGTCCAGCGGCATGGCCACACCCCGCACGCCGATCCTCGCGCGGTTGACATTGAATGCGGATTGCGACTCCCAGTCCGGCTGGATCAGTTTAGGTGGAATATAGCCACCGGCAGGGTTCGGATCGCTCTGGTCATCCTGGTATTGCACCTGGACAAACCCCCAGACCTTGGCCAACCGCTCCGCACCCGCCGGTTCGGTACCCTGCAATGTAAGCCAGTTCGAACCAAACGCGTTGGTCGCGCCCAGGATTATTCCCAGGCACGCCGCACCCGCCACCACACTTTTTCTTAATCGTTGAGTTTTCATCAGTCTCTCCCTACAACTATTTCTGCTTCTGCATGTGTTTTCTATGCACTGGTTACGGCTTGACCAACAGGTAGCCCTGATCAGTCAGCTCCTTGATACGCACTACGCCGCCCACAACCGGCGTGGCATTTTCATTAAGCGCAACCGCATGCCCCAGTTTGGCACTCATGTTGTTAATCGTGTTCTGGCAGGCTGCGAAACGCACACCGGTACTTGTCAGGCCGGTAATTCTGGCGCTATTGGCGTTGTCTTTAAAAAGCAGGCGCAGGCCGGGACCAAACGCGACAATTTCGACATCCACCTGGTCCTGTCCATAGTATTTTATGAGGTTTTTTGCCACATTCAGGACGAGTGTCTGCTTGGCTGGATCCATATCACTGATCTGCAGGACAAACTTCTGCTCTGCGAAGGGTTTTTCTTCCTGAGCGGCAATAGCTGTACCTGCGACAAGAAGCGTGTATAGCAATACAAGACTGCTGGCCAAGCCGGCAAATTTACGAATATTCATGAAGATCTCCTGGTTCATAACCAGCCCTTCACGGCTGGTTCAATGACCCGCAATTCAGGATTTAATCGCGGTTTCAAGAGGTAATGACGTTGGAACTCTGTAAAATAATCCCTTATATTTCAGTTTCTGCCCTAAAACGTGGAATAAACCATAGCCCTCTTGCGTCTTATTCTCGTAGCAAACACATACACACGGCTGTATTGAATGGCATATAAAAATATTTTTGGTTTCAGTCAGCGCAAGGCGTTTAAACGACTGGTGGTAAATAACAGGAAGCGCTTGTACCGCATGGCTTATGCCTGGACCAGCGACCCCCACCTGGCAGACGACCTGGTGCAGCAGACTTTGTTAAAGGCGCTGAGTAACCAGAAACAGTTGCGGGACTTTGCCGCAGCCGAAGGCTGGTTGTTCCGCATCCTGGCCAACTGCCTGACGGATTACCGCCGTGCCAAGAGAGAGTTCCTGTCTGGCGACAGCCTGGAAATTATTGACAAAGTAACCCCTGAACACCGGGCCGGTGAACAGCAACTGGTACAAAAGGTGCGCGAAGCAGTACAGAAGCTACCGATAAATCATTGCCAGGTTATTACCCTGGTTGATCTTGAAGGCTTTTCATATGCGAGCGTGGCCCAAATTCTGGACATTCCGGTCGGAACGGTCATGAGTCGCCTGTGCCGCGGTCGCCGCAGCCTGCGCGATCACCTGATTGACATCAAACCTCCCCAGATGCTCAGACCAGCAGTAAATATCAAGAGAGTGAAATGAAAAAGGATACCCACATTTCCGAAGAACAGCTCAACGCTTTTGTCGATGGTGAGCTGGACTCCGAAGAATTAAGTTGCCTGTTTGACGAGGCAGAGCAGTCTGCTGAACTCGACCAGCGGCTGTGCCAGCAACGCAAGTTAAAAGAGTTGGTAAAACTGGCTTACCGGGACATTCCCGAACCCAAACGGCTGATGGCCGGGCGGGCTACCCCGAGAGGCATGTTCGGGATGGCGCTGGTGGCTTCTGTGCTGCTGATTTTTGGCTTTACTACCGGCCTGATAGCCCACAATTATCTTGGCCAAAACGGCGGGGCAAGTGCGCTTGCCGCTGATGCCGGTGCCCGGCCCGCCGTCCAGGCAGACAACTATATTCTGCATGTCACCAGCGGTGACCCTGAGAAAATGGAGCTTGCCTTGCAAAAGGCGCGGGAATTGCTTGCCACAGCCGAGCCCGGCAGACCGCGGAGAGTTGAGGTTGTAGCGAATGAACGGGGCCTGGATCTGCTGCGTAGCGACGTGACCCGCTTCAGCCATGAAATCAGCGCACTATCTCTTGAAAACGTTGTGTTTTACGCGTGCTCCAGGGCGATCGAGCGCCTTGAGGAGAAGGGTGTTGAAGTGCGCCTGGTACCCGAAGCCAATACGGACTATACCGCGCTCGACCGGGTGGTTGGGCGTATGCAGGAAGGTTGGCAATACATCAAGATATAGCCCTATAGTCCACCGGTTGCAGTATGCGGGCTGCCGAATTTTTACTCACCGCCGTGCCACAATAACAGGGAGTCCCTAATGAAAAACTTTGGTAAACCACTTTGTATAATGTTGCTTGTCGGGATGGTCAGCCAGGCGACTGCCAGTCCCGCTGATGCGGGGCACGGGAAAGATTACCGAACGTTTCATACAGGCGGCAAAATTGAATACGGTTTAATTGAGAATTCCTATTCCGCCAGCCTGGTCATGTACCTTGCCGGCAATCAGTTCATGGTCATGCAGGAGCTCATTCAGGATTTCCAGTCCAAAAACCCGGACATCGAAACCGTTTACGTAGAAACCATCCCGCCCGGGCAGATTCTGAAGGGCCAGTTACTTAAGCAGGGTGAAATTGAAGGGCAGCCCACCGCCATGAACCCGGATATTTTTGCCAGCGTCAATATTGGCCATCTCAAGAAACTGCACGGCAAGGGCCTGTTGAATCAGCATATCATCTACACCCACAATAAACTGGAATTGATGGTGGCTGCCGGAAACCCAAAAAAGATCAGGGGGCCGCAGGATCTGGCCAGGGATGACCTGGTCCAGTCCCACCCGAATCCTCTGACTGAGGGCATTTTCAAGTTCTATGGCAGTGAAATGCTGAAAGACCTTGGTCTGTATGACAAGGTGACCGGCAATGCAGAATGTAAAAGTTGCTGGGCGGTCGATGGCAAGACCTGGTTTACTTCACGCCACCACCGTGAAACGCCGGACAGGATTGAGAAAGGTGAGGCCGATGTCGGTATTGTCTGGGCGACGGAAGTGGTCAATGCCAGGGCCGAAAACCGCCCAATCGACGGTGTTGTCATACCGGCGCCGTTGAATAAACGGGATAAGGTCAACTACGCCATCGGCATCATGACCAATGGACGCAATGCGGAAAATGCAGCCCGTTACCTTGCTTACCTCGGTACCAACGATGCGCAGTCAATTTATGCAAAATACGGCTTCATCCGGGCCACAGAAGAAGAGTTAACCCCCAGGGCGTTTTAGAAACCTGGCTGTTTGGAAACCCGGGGTTTTCTCCCGGGGTTTTCTATGGCCGGATTACCACCCAACCCTGTCCCGCCCTGTCCACCAGGTGTGCCACACCGGTCTGTACCGGTATGGTCGCCGGTATAAGGATTGGTTTTTTACCGGTTTTCCTGGTAATTGTCTCCACGGTGTTCATGCAGCCAATAAATTTAACATCACTGACCAGCAGGCTGGAGATACGGTCGGCGTTTGGGTTGTCGGGATACAGGAGCGACAATCCGGGACCGTAGGCAACAATCTCCAAATCAATAAAATCCGGGCCACCGTAGTGTTTAATGAGATTATTGGCAACATTGATGACCCGCGCCTGCGTCTTGGCATCACCGTCACCCAACTGTAGTACCACGTGTACCTGAGCAAACGGTTTGCCGTCAACCTCCGCCGCTTCATTGGCAAACACCGGGCTGGCGGCAAATAAAATAGCCGAAAAGAATATGGTTTGCTTCCAGTACTTCATGGTCCTGTCTCCTCTCGTTTAGCCTGCATAGTCAGCCAGTCCGGGGTTTTCTCCAACCCCTTTCAGCGCCGGTGTGTTGAGGCGGGTGATGCCGGCCGTCTTCCGGTCCTTCAGGTATTCAGCCACAACGTCCCAAATGGGCGGGCCGGGCGCCTTGCTGCCGACCGTGGCCCAGCCGGCAACCTTGTAAGTCTTGCCCGCATCCACACGGGTTCCGTCATCCAGCGTCATCTCCGAAATCCGCTGGCCGACCTGGGCCAGTGGTTCGCACACGTAGTCCATGCCACCGACACGTACCATGTCGCCACCCTGCTGGTAAAAAGGATCCGGGTTAAACAGATTATCGGCGACATCCTCCAGAATCAGCTTGATCCGCGCACCGGTCATTTCCCGCACATACGTTTCCGGGTAGGTAATGCAGGTCTGGTCAAGCACCCGCTCCATGGTGACAGTGTCCCCCGGAAGCACCGTTGTGCCCCAGCGAAAGCCTGGTGAAAAAGCAATTTGTGCATCTCCCACTGCCCGCTGGGCATCACAAATGATCTGATCAAATGTTCCATTGAAATTCCCCCGGCGATATAGCAGGTCTTCTGCGGTGGCTAGCGGTTCCGTTAGCTTTTCCTGCCACGGTTGGCGTACCTTGTTAATGTATTCTTCCATCTCCGCATCCGCTTCCAGTAAATTAGAAAATACCGGCAGTAGCCGATAGCGAAAGTCCCTGATGCCGCTGCTGCCAAAATCAAGGTCCAGGACAGCGAGAAATTTCCCGTTGGATCCGGCATTGGTCACGATGGTTTTGCCGCCGGAGTTTTCCACCACCACTGCTCTGGGCATGCCGTCATGGGTGTGTCCGCCAAGGATTGCATCCAGGCCGGATACAACTTTGGCGAGCTTCAGATCTACGTCCATACCGTTGTGCGACAACAATACAACGGCATTGACTGCGTGCCTGCTTCTGATCTCCTGAATCAGTTCCTGCAGTTCGTCGGCACGGATGCCGAAAGTCCAGTCGGGCATAAACCGGGAAGGATTTGCAATCGGCGTGTAGGGAAACGCCTGGCCGATGATTGCGATGGCCTTGCCCCCCACCTCGCGCAACACATAGGGTTGGAAAACATGGCCACTATCGCGGTCAAACGCTGGCGCATCTTCAAACTGTGCGTCTTCTGTCAGGAGGATATTTTGCGCAATGAAATCACTTTCCGAGGCGGCAATGTTGGCGACCACCTCAGTATCCTGGTAAGTGAATTCCCAGTGTCCGGTCATCGCATCAACCCCCAGCAGGTTACTGGCCCCGACCATGTCCCTGCCACGTGTCCAGAAGGCTGTACCGGAACCCTGCCACGTGTCGCCACCGTCGAGCAACAATGAGTTTCCTGGGCCTGCCTCCGAGCGAAACTGGTTAATCAGCGTACGCAGACAGGCAAAACCACCGACTTTGCCATAGCGCCGGGCACTTTCGTTGAAGTCGAGGTAGCTGAACGCGTGCGCTAACCGGGTGCCTCTGGCGATGCCGGCGTATTGCAGCAATGCCTCCCCCACAAGGTGCGGCGGCTTCGCGAATGCGGTGCCAAACCCCAGGTTGACGTTGGGCTCGCGAAAATAGATCGGCAGTAACTGGGCATGGCAGTCGGTAAAATGCAGTAAGCGCACCTGGCCGAAGGGCTCTGCACGGTAAATGTCCTGCCTGCCGGGATAGCGGCCCTGCGCACAACCGTTGACACCCAGTGCCGCACTGGCCGCTGCCAATACTTGCATAAACTCTCGTCTATCCATTTTTTTGAACTCCGTAAATCTGCAGATTGATCATTCAATGAACAACACGGCTTTGCCACGCTGCTGATTCACGGGCTGCCTGTTGCAACGCTAAACTGGCCTGAAAACACGCTTTTTGTGCCAACCCAATAGCCGTGCTCCAATTACCCCCGGCGGCTTCTTCCCGCGAGCGGCGTATCAATCCCTCTGTTTTCAGCCATTCAGCATCTGCTGCGGCAGCCGAGCGCCGGAGTCGCTCAGCGGTGGTGACCAGTTGCTCAAAATACGCTTTGCTTGCAGCCGGGCCACTGTCGGAGACCTTCCCTCCGGTGCGCGCCCGGGATGAACTGCATTGGGACTCTGCTGCAGCCACGGCCAGGGCAGACTGAACTACCAGTAAGACACTGAAAATAAATTTCACCACGATGATTTTTTTTGAGCATGCTGCCATGCTTACTTACGGGCACCGGGGCCATTGACCTCCAGCCCGTTACTCATGTAGGTAAGGAAGTACTCAAGATTTCTGTATTCCGTACTTTGTAGTTCGAAAGGTTTGGCCCGGACATCGCGGATACAGCCGGCAAAACGCTGGTGCAGGGAAACCAGGGCGCCCAGCTTGGAGCGGTAAACCGGAAAATGCGTGGGATGGCCAAGTCCGGCACTTAACCGGTCGGCACGTACATACTGTCCGGCGGAAACAACATGGCAGTCGGCACAGGAAAAATTCAATTGACCACGTTTTGAATAGTAAAATTGCTTGCCTGCGTCATAGGCCGCCAGGGCGCGCGGTTCATCGGCAGGAACCTTGATGTTGAACGGATTGCCTCTTGACTCAAACGCAATGAACGCTGTGAGTGCCAGCATATTCTCACCGCCATACTCAAGCCTTTCCTGTCCATGCTTTTCGCGACAGCGATTGATCGCCAGTTCGAGTGTAATGACCTCACCGGCCTGGTCATCAAATTGTGGATACCTTTGGCGGATGCCGTTTTCACTGTGCTTGAAGCAATCGGTGTAACCCTTGCCATCGGGGAATTTTTCCTGCCACAGTGATGCCCCCTGCTCTACGGCAAATTCGTAAGGCGGAAACTCCTCGATATCCAGCCACTGGTCCCTGGCATTCTGGTCTATTGCGTAAATACCATTGGCAAATTCGGCGAAGGGAACGTCAGGAAAACGCGTCTCAAAATATGCTACAAATGCCCGCCTGTCTTCTTCCGGCCCGGCAAACGTGGCCTGAGGCACCGCCAGGGTGATAAGGAAAATAAAACCAGCGGTGCTTGCCTTGATCATGTGTGATGTTTTACAGCAGCGTAAAATCTACTTCAGCTGTGTATCCAATTGATCTTTTTCACCCATATTGTCAACCCAGCTTATATTCAATATGTCACCGGCTTTTGCGCCCTTGAAACTGAAACTGAAATAGGGGTTTTTGGATATTGCTGTACTGAAATTAGCAACCATAACCTGTTTGCCATTGTTGGTAAAAATAAGCTGGGTGATGTGATGTCTGGGGATAATCTCTCCACTATCCGGGTCCTTGCGGGAACCGGTTTCCATCGGGTGCAACATCAGGCTTTTAATCTGCGCCACATCACCCTTCAATTTTGTCTTTACTTTTATCGTGCTTGCCATCGTCCAACTCCTGAAATTGTAAGCCTGTCAACCACCGCACCCGCCGATGGTTACTTTAACCTGCTTGGCGGTGCTGTAAATGCCGTTGCTGGTTTTGACAACTGCTTTAACGCTTGATGTTTTAGCCATTTTTATCCGGCATGATATATCCGTCAGTGTGCCCGGAAGGATTTCAAAATTTGCCACCAACGGCATGGGATTGTCTTTCACCACAATGCTGATGGATTCAACATTTTCCAGGGTCGTCTTGATGGTTACCGGCACCACGGCACCGTTTTCTGCAATTTCAGGAACTTTCAGCGATATCTGGTCGCTGTCGGTGCTGGCATCCGTTCCCAACAACGCTTTCAGTGCCGCACTCGCCGTCTTCTGATGAAAGGCTTTCTCAGGCCACGCTGCTGCCAATAGCACGCGCGGCAGAGCTGCCAATGCCAGAAGTGTAAAGCACCCTTTCAACAGGGCTCTTTTTGTATATTGCATTCATTTTTCTCCGAAAAATCTGCACTGGATCTACAGCGTGTACAAGTATTTAACGATTAAATCTATCTCTTCATGGCTCAGTATGCGATGCCGGCCAAAAGGTGGCATCCTGCTGTCGGGGTTGCGTTTCGATGCATCCCAAATCTGCTCACGCAGTATTTCAGCATCGGGAAAGCGTGCTTTCATGCCCACCAGCGGTGGTCCGATATTACCGGGCAGTTCGCCGTCTGCAATCACATGGCAAGCCAGGCAGTTGCCCTTGGATCTTTCCATAACAAGCGCTTTTCCGTCCGCTGGCTGCGTAGCTGTTGCTGCCCCGGACATGCTGGCCATCAAGACCAGTAACGCCGACAAAAACAACCTGGATTGGGATCTGCCTGCCCTGTCAGGTACACGAAGTTTATTACCCTTTCTAACCATCAGACTAAAAAGACGAATCACCGGCATGCTTTATTCCCATCACGTGGAATTAACCAATGGCCCGGTGGACATGAATGTCCACCCTACAAAAGGCGGTTCACCGGCATGCTTTATTCCCATCACGTGGAATTAATCAATGGCCCGGTGGACATGAATGTCCACCCTACAAAAGGCGGTTCACCGGCATGCTTTATTCCCATCGTGCTGGAATTGATCTTTTATTTATTTTCCGATACAGAAACTGGAGAAGATGGCCCCCAGCAGGTCATCGGGTAAATACTCTCCGGTTATTTCACCGAGGGTCTTTTGCGCCAACCGCAGTTCTTCGGCCAGCGTTTCTGGTGCATTGTATTGCTCGAGTTGCTGGTGCCCTGCAGCGATATGATCCGCTGTGCGTTGCAACGCGTCGAGGTGACGCGTACGTGCCGAGAAATTGCCCTCATGGCCATCGGACGCCCCCACGGTGTTGTTTATCAAGCGGGTCAATCGCCCCAGACCCTGCCCGGTTTTTGCAGATACCCAGACCCTCAGATGTGCCTCATCCACGCGGGCTGTGCCCGTCGTCAGGTCAACCTTATTGTGAACTTCGATACAGGGCGTGCCCTGCGGCACCTCTGATCTCAACGCCAACTGCGGTCCCAACGCTTTTTCCGAGTCAATCACGAGTAACGCCAGATCCGCTGAGCCCAGAGCCGCCCGCGCCCTGCGAACGCCCTCGGCTTCCAGTTGGTCTGCAGACTCTCGAATACCGGCGGTATCAGCTATGTGTGCCGGCAGGCCATCCAATGATATATGTTCACGCAACACATCACGGGTTGTACCTGGAATTTCGGTAACAATGGCCGAATCCCGACCCGCCAGCGCGTTCAGTAAACTCGATTTACCGGCATTGGGCAGCCCGGTAATGGTTATATTGATACCGTCACGCAACAACTGGCCATGGTGGGCCTGGCTCAGCAGTGTTTGCAATTGCTTGCTTGCACCGTCCAGCCGTTCCAGTACATCGCTGTCAGCCAGGAAGTCGATTTCTTCGTCGGGGAAATCCATTGCTGCCTCTACAAACACGCGCAGATTGATCAATTCCTGCTGCAGCTTGTTGACCTGGTCTGAAAATACCCCTTCCATCGACCGCCGGGCTGCGCGTGCGGATGCCTCGGTGCCGGATTCAATCAAATCGGCGATGGCTTCAGCCTGGACCAGATCCATTTTGTTGTTCAGAAATGCCCGTTCAGAGAACTCGCCGGGCCGGGCCGGGCGTGCGCCGAGGGCCAATACCCTGGCCATCAGCATTTGCAGAATTTGCGGGCCTCCATGGCCCTGTAGTTCAAGCACATCTTCACCGGTGAAAGAAGCAGGCGCAATAAACCGGATAGCGATGCCGGTATCCAGTGTGTCACCCTGATCATCCAGAAACTGTGCAAAATGCGCCCGGCGGGGCTGCAGCGAACCCCCCGTCACCTGCCTGGCAATGGCGTTACATAGCGGACCGGAAACCCGAATGACGCCGATCCCACCTACCCCCGGTGGTGTAGCGATCGCGCAAATAGTGTCCGTTTTATGTATATGTGGGTCAGGGTCTTCCATGCCCACAGCTTAATGGATCAGCGCTTCCCTGGTCTATTTACTGTGGTCTATTTACCGTCCGCTTCAATTTTTCGCGTGATGTACCACTGTTGCGCCAGCGACAGCCCGGCATTGGTCGCCCAGTACAGCACCAGGCCAGCCGGGAAGAATGCGAACAGGAACGAGAAACCAATGGGCATAAATTGCATGATTTTGCGTTGCATCGGATCCATACCGGCTGTCGGCGTCAATCGCTGGGTCATCATCATGAAGCTGGCGTTGAGCACTGGCAGAATAAAATATGGGTCACGTGCCGTCAGGTTATGAATCCACAGGATAAACGGTGCCTGACGCAATTCAACCGATTCAATCAATACCCAATAAAGTGCAATAAAAATGGGGATTTGCACAAGGATGGGCAAGCAACCCCCCAGGGGATTAACCTTTTCGGTCTTGTACAACTCCATCATGGCCTGACTCATGCGCTGGCGGTCACCCCCATAGCGCTCTTTGAGCTGTTCGATCCGCGGTTGCAACTTGCGCATCCTTGCCATCGAACGGTATTGCGCTTCGGTCAGTTTGAAAAATGCCAGCTTGATAAACACCGTTAACAACAGGATCGCCCAACCCCAGTTGTTGACTACCGCATGAATCTTTGACAGTAACCAATAAATCGGTTTTGAAAATATAGTGAAAATACCGTAAGTTACAGTGTAGCCAAGTCCTGGTGCAACATCTTCAAGCTTATCCTGCAGTTTCGGCCCAACGTACAGACGGCTTTCAAATTCATGGCTGCTGCCAACACTGACATCGACCGGCGGCGACACCGCGCGGGCGATGTAGCGGGGAAAGCCGGTGGGTGAATATACCTGGGTGGAATAGCTGTCGGTCTGCTCTGCGGGTGGAATCCATGCAGCAAAGAAATAATGTTGCACCATGGCCAGCCAGCCACCACTGAAACTACGTTGATATGGCGTGCTGGCAACTTTATCAAATTTGATTTTCTCCAATTTTTCATCCGGACTGTAAAAGCCGATGCCAACAAAACTGTAACGGCCCGGGTTGGTGTACCCGCCATCATCCTGGTTCGGTGGAATTGAGCGCTGCAACTGGTCGTATCGACTACCCGACCAGGTCTCATTACTGTCATTGGTCAAGGTATGGCGCACACTAATATCATAGTGGCCGCGCTTGAAAATAAACGTCTTGGTGACAAGAATACCGCTGCCATCATCCCAGGTCAGGGGCACGCGAAGCTCGTCCATGTTTTGATTCAGCGTATAGCGCATGCTGCTGGACCGGTACGTGCTGGTATGATTGGGTGCCGCTGCGCGGCTCAACAGGCCGGATTGGGCAATAAACATATCCGGTCCGCTCCGGCTAAACAGATCAACTTTAATTTCCGGTACTTTTAAATCCACCGGATAGTTCAGCAGCTTCGCACTCACCACGGTGCCGCCGGTTAAATCGATACCCACTTTCAGCACATCGGTTGTAACAATCAGCAGTTCGCCATCGCTGCTCAGCGCGGCCTGGGGTTGCGTGTCGTGAGCGCTTGCCTGTTGCTGTGTATCAGCTTGTTTTACAGTGGCAGATCCCGCGTCCAGCGCCGGCAGATCACCATTCGCAGGCGCGCTGTTGTCCACTGAGCCTGGTACAGCCAGGGTATCGGGCACCGGGTTTGTGCTGGTCGTTGCGGGCGTTGGCTGTGGGCCATAGTCTTTTTGCCATTCAATCCAAATCATGTAGGAGAGAACAATCAATCCTATGAGCAGCATCGGGCGAAGATTTGCCATTATCTCGGGTCCTTAGTGGCCGGCTTTCCGGCCTGTAGCCTTGGTGGTCAATTTTAGCCAGTGTGCACTGAGCGATTCAGTCAGTACGCCATTGCTTTGGCTTGCAGCGAGCGGCGTTGGCAGGACGACGAAATCCAGTGCTTCGCCCTGCAACTTTCCAGCCGTTGCCTGTCCAGCCACCTGTGTACGGAAACTTTCACGTATCAATCGCCTGATCCGGTTGCGGCCTACAGCTTTTGGACAGGCTTTTTTTGATACCGCCATGCCAAGGCGATGGTGCGAAATTCTATTGGGCCGTGCCAGTATGCGGAAGCAGTAATCGCCGGATCGAATGGGCTGCTGGAAAACCCGTTTGAATTCGACGGGTCGAAGCAACCTGGTTTGTCTGGTAAATTTCTGTTTTAACAAATGGTTATAGTTAAACTGCTCAGGCAGTTAAGCGCTTACGGCCCTTGGCCCGCCGGGCATTAATAACCGCACGGCCGCCACGGGTTGCCATGCGGGCACGGAACCCGTGTCGACGGGCACGTTTTAGACGGCTTGGTTGAAAAGTACGTTTCATTTTTAAACCTCTACGAATACTATTATAGCTGGCTGGTTTTTCTATCGCTACAGGCAGCCGACACAAGCGGCGAATGGTATCCCGTATAGGCTTTTCATTCAAGCAATTAGCCAAACAATATTTCCGCCTGCTGCAGTCCTGTTTCAACAGTAGCGAAGTTATCCACAGCGCGTTAGACTAGCCCCTAACCGGGCAGGGTGTTGACAATAATCTGCAACCGCCCGGTAGTGAACTGTACGATCATTTGTATCTTACTGAAAAATATAATAAAACCAGCGCGAAATGGCTAAAAAAACGTGGTGCTGGATAACATAAAACCCTATTGGCTTGAACGCGGCATGGCGCAAAATAACTGGCATCTTTGTCTTCAGCATCTTGAACGGGAACTGCCCTCTGAAGATATGAATACCTTCATACGTCCGCTTGAGGTCGTCAGTAACAAAAGCCGCGTCCGCCTGGTTGCGCCAAACTCTTATGTCAGTGATCACATTGCAACCAATTACCTGGAGCGAATCAGAGATATTTTTGAGCACCTGGGTGCGGCCAGGGATTCGGTAAGTATCGAAGAGGGCCTGCCCTCGATTATAACTGCTGCAGACAGTGATTCACGCACAAAGGGTAAGGGCCGATCCAGGACCGGCCTGGACAACCGTTACCGTTTTGATAATTTTGTGCTGGGGAAATCCAATGAACTGGGTTTTGCCGCTGCATCACAAATTGCACAAAAACCTGGCGATGCTTATAACCCATTACTGTTATATGGCAGCACCGGGCTGGGTAAAACTCATCTGTTACATGCCATTGGCAACACCATCCATAAGCAGAATCCGTCAACAAAAGTCCTGTACCTGGATTCAGAGCGCTTTGTCAGCGGTATGATTCAGGCCCTGCGTCATGGTGCGATCGATGACTTTAAAAAGCACTACCGCTCCGCGGGCGCACTGTTGATTGATGACATCCAGTTTTTTGCAGGCAAGAAAAGTTCCCAGGAAGAATTTTTCCATACCTTCAATACATTGCTGGATAGTAAACAGCAAATTGTTTTGACATGCGACCGTTACCCCAAGGAAGTTGAGGGACTGGAAGCCCGCCTGCGGTCCCGTTTCGGCTGGGGTTTGACCGTTGCTATCGAACCGCCTGATTTCGAAACCCGGGTCGCGATTTTACAGAACAAGGCCCAGGAACGTGGCATTCAGTTGGACGAATCTGTAGCATTTCTGATTGCCAAGCGGCTGCAGTCGCACGTGCGGGATCTCGAGGGGGCATTAAACCAGTTGATTGCAAACGCCAGGTTTACCGGCCGAAAGATCACCGAGAATTTTACCCGCGAGGTGTTGCGTGATTTATTGACTGTGCATGATCGCTTGATAACGATTGAGAACATTCAAAAAACCGTGTGTGATTATTACAAGCTCCGGGTATCAGAGCTTCTGTCAAAGCGCAGGCCACGCAGTATCGCCCGTCCCAGGCAAATGGCCATGGCCCTGGCTAAAGAACTGACCCAGCACAGCCTGCCTGAAATTGGTGATGCTTTTGGCGGCCGTGACCATACAACGGTATTACATGCCTGCCGCAGAATTAAAGAGTTGTGTGAAACGGACGGCCGTTTGCGCGAGGACAAGGTTAAATTGCTGCGTTTGTTGACCACCTGATATGTGTGGAACAATAGGTGGGTAAGGTTTGAATAAATTGTGGATAAAGTCTTTTTTACTTAAGGTGCTCTTTTCTTCCACAGGTTGTACACAGTTTCAGGCCTAATGTTTACACAGTGGTTTTTAATTATATGTATTTGATTTAATTGTATTATTTTAGATTATTAACTTACTAACAGGGCTTACAACTACTACTGCTTATATAAGCATTATATTTTTAAGAGCAGTAATTAAAGGAACAGGTCATGAAATTCAGTATATCCAGAGAGGCTTTTCTTCAACCACTCAGCCAGGTTATTGGTGTTGTTGAGCGTCGCCAGACACTGCCTGTATTGGCAAACTTTTTACTGGTCGCCCGTGATGGTCGATTGACCATCACGGGTACCGACATGGAAGTTGAATTGGTTTCAGCAGTTTCAGCAGATGTTTCCCTGGATGGGGAAATCACCGTACCGGCGCGCAAGCTTGTAGATATCATTAAAGCCTTGCCGGATGGTGCGAATATTACTTTCAGCGTAAGTGATGAAAAGGTCACTTTAACTGCCGGTCGCAGTCGTTTCACACTATCGACTTTGCCGGCCACCGAGTTCCCGGCCACTGACCAGGTTGAAAGCCTTGAAGACGTGGTAGTCAGTGAGACCTCACTGAAGAATATGATGGATAAAACATCGTTTGCGATGGCGAACCAGGATGTTCGTTATTATTTAAATGGCTTGTTGTTTGATTTTAGCGATCAGCAGTTAAGGGCGGTCGCGACAGATGGTCACCGGTTGGCGGTTTGTGATTTGGAAGGCACAATTAATTTTGCTGGCGACCGGCAATTGATTGTGCCGCGTAAAGGCGTGATGGAGTTGGTGCGCATGTTATCTGCTGACGGTGATGAGGTTACCCTGGCCATCGGCCGGAACCACATACGACTGGTCAAGGGCGACACAATTTTTACTTCAAAATTGATTGATGGCCGTTTTCCTGACTATAAGGCCGTGATTCCCGCAGGTGCTGACAAACAGATGCTTGTTGACAGGGCTACTTTCACCCGGGCTCTGCAACGCGCTTCCATATTATCCAATGAAAAGTACAGAGGCGTGAGGCTGGAAGCTTCCGGTTCCACCATCAAGATCATTGCGCACAACCCACAACACGAGGAAGCGGTAGAAGAAATCGAAGCAGAGCTTAGCTTTGATCATCTGGCTGTCGGGTTTAATGTTACCTATTTACTGGATGCTCTGACGGCGATTGAAACAGAGCAGGTATCTCTGGAGTTAATTGATGCCAACAGTAGCTGCCTGGTATCCGCACCCGATTCTGATATAAACCGGCACGTGGTAATGCCATTAAAATTGTAAGTCAGGCAACAGTATGCAGGTTGATTCCTTAGATATCAGGAACTTAAGAAACCTTGCAGCAACACGGATCGAACCGGAACCACACCTGAATTGTTTTACCGGCGACAACGGTGCGGGCAAGACCAGTATCCTGGAAGCACTTACTGTCTTGTCCAAGGGACGATCATTCAGAAGCGGGCAGATCGCTTCATTAATCGGGCCGCAGCAACCGAGCTTTCAGGTCGTGAGCAAAATCAAGAGTCAGACCGGCATACAACATCACCTTGGCATGGAACGCAGCAAAGACCGGTGGTCGGCACGTCACAATGGTAATAATGTTTCGCAACTAAGCGAACTGACCGAGTTGTTGCCATACGTGCTGTTAGAGCCAGGTAGTCATATACTCGTTAGCGGGCCACCCGACGGGCGCAGGAAATACCTGGACTGGGGCGTGTTTCACGTGAAACATAGTTTTTTAACACTGTGGCGACGCTATAACCGTACACTGAAGCAGCGCAACGCCGCACTGCGACGATCAGACAAGACGGTAGTAGAGAGCCTGAACCCCCAATTAATTGCCTTGGGTGAAAAACTGCACCAGGCCCGCGAACAGCACAGCAGCAAGTTAGCTGCAGTGTTGCAAGAAAACCTGCCACGGTTTAATCAAACACTTGACGGCATTGGTCTCAGTTATCGAAAAGGCTGGCCGGGTGAGAGCCTGGAGCACGTTTTGAACCAATCCTTTCAAAAAGATATGGAGCGCGGAGCAACGGGGCCGGGGCCGCACAAGGCAGACTTGGTTCTGACGCTCGATGGTGCCCCGGCCAGAGAGCGCCTGTCCAGGGGTGAACAAAAAGCCCTGACAGCTGCGATGATTATGGCCCAGGCTCAGATGATATGCGCGTCGGGTGACCGGCCTGTTTTGTTATTGGATGACCTGTCTTCAGAGTTGGATGAGGAACATCTGGTCAAGGTTCTCCAGGCAGGTTTGCGACTGGGTGTGCAAACCTGGCTGACCGGTACCGGGATACCTCCCGCCATCAAGGCTTGCGGAGTTGAGTTCGCCATGTTCCACGTGGAACACGGCGTGGTTTCCCAGGCAGAATTGATACCTGGCTAAAACAGGCTATAGGCCGCTAAAACAGGTATTTATTGGTTAAAAATGCTATAATGCACAACGATTTCAGGTTAATTTTCACCCGCAAACCGACACAGGCAATCACCACCTTCCGTGGTGGTAAAAGGCCGGTATAAGCTGGGATTCAGAGGCGGTATGAGCAAACAGGAATATGACTCTACTAACATCAAGGTTCTGAAAGGCCTTGATGCGGTTCGCAAACGGCCGGGTATGTATATCGGCGATACGGATGATGGTACCGGGTTGCACCACATGGTTTTTGAGGTCGTGGATAATTCCGTGGATGAGGCCCTGGCAGGTTATTGCGACTCTATTAAGGTGGTCATCGAGGCGGGTGGTACGGTTTGTGTATCCGACAATGGCCGCGGTATTCCGGTTGATATACACGAAGAAGAGGGACGTTCTGCGGCTGAGGTCATCATGACGGTGTTGCATGCTGGTGGAAAATTTGATGACAATTCATATAAGGTTTCCGGTGGTTTGCACGGCGTGGGTGTTTCGGTGGTAAACGCACTGTCCGAAAGACTGGAACTAACGGTTTACCGGGATGGTTATGCCTGGGAACAAACCTACCAACTGGGTGAACCGGTTGAGCCGTTGAAGAAACTTGGAGAAACCAGTAAAACAGGTACAGAGTTACGTTTTTTGCCCAGCTCTGAAATTTTTTCAGATACGATATTTCATTACGACATACTTGCTAAACGTTTGCGTGAACTGAGTTTTCTGAACTCCGGTGTCCGCATTGAGTTGTATGATGAGATCAGCAAGAAGCAGGATATTTTTGAGTACGAAGGTGGCATAAAGTCTTTCGTAGAACACCTTGGCCGTAAAAAAACCCAATTACATCCTACAGTTGTATATTTTCGGAGTACTGTCAACGACATTGAGGTAGAGGTGGCTATGCAGTGGTCCGATGCCTACCAGGAAAGTGTTTTCTGCTTTACAAACAATATTCCTCAACGTGATGGCGGATCGCATCTGGCTGGTTTCAGGGCTGCGCTGACGCGGACCATGAACGGCTATATTGAAGCGTCGGGTGTAGCCAAGAAGAACAAGGTTTCAATGACCGGCGATGATGCTCGTGAAGGCCTTGTTGCCGTATTGTCCGTCAAGGCGCCTGACCCGAAGTTTTCTTCCCAAACCAAGGATAAATTGGTATCTTCAGAAATCAAACCAGTGGTTGAATCATTGGTGGCATCGCACTTGCGGGATTTTTTACTGGAAAACCCGGCTGAGGCCAAAACCATTACCATGAAGGCGGTAGATGCCGCCCGTGCACGTGAAGCCGCCCGTAAAGCACGCGATATGACCCGTAGAAAAGGTGTCCTGGATATCGCTGGCCTGCCGGGCAAACTGGCCGACTGTCAGGAAAAAGATCCGGCGCTATCAGAGTTATTCCTGGTAGAGGGCGATTCAGCCGGAGGTTCTGCCAAGCAAGGTAGAAACAGAAAAACGCAGGCAATTCTGCCACTTAAGGGAAAAATTCTTAATGTAGAAAAGGCCCGTTTTGATAAAATGCTGTCCTCAGCCGAGGTTGGTGCACTGATCACTGCGCTCGGTTGTGGTATTGGCAGAGACGAGTTCGATGTCGAAAAGCTAAGATACCACACCATCATCATCATGACCGATGCCGATGTAGATGGTTCTCACATTCGTACACTTCTGTTGACGTTTTTTTATCGTCAAATGCCAGAATTGATCGAGCGTGGCCATATTTATATCGGTCAACCGCCACTTTATAAAATCAAACAGGGAAAACAGGAGCATTATCTTAAAGATGATGCCGAAATGAACGAATACATGCTGGCACGGGCCATGGATAATGCGTCGCTTGTATACGACCCGGATGCCCCGCCGTTGACGGGAGAGGCGCTCGAGACTCTGATGCGCGACTATATGGCGGTCCGGGCGGCAAACAGTCGTCTGGCACTCCGCTACGATCCATTGTTTTTAGATCAACTTATTGATGTTAAAGGATTTTCAAATCAGTGGAGCAAAGAAGAAGCCGAGCAATGGTGCACCACGGTAGAGGATAAAATGAACCACAATTCACCGCCGAGCGTCAGCTATGAATTTGACGTGCAGGACGGGGATGATGGTCTTGACCTGATCCTCAGAAAAACCACCTATGGTGTTGTGGAAGAAACCCGCTTACGTGGGGAATTTTTTCGTTCACCGGAATATCGAATCACCTGCAAATTGGCGAATACGCTCTATGGCATGATCCAGGATGGTGCCAGGGTTTATCGTGGTAAAGGGGAGCAATCCATTGCAAGTTTTGCCGAGGCGCATGATTGGTTAATCAGTGAAAGTCGCAAGGGGCGGACATTCCAGCGGTTCAAAGGCCTGGGCGAAATGAATCCGGAACAGCTTTGGGATACGACGGTTAACCCCGAGACGCGACGCTTACTCAAGGTCACCATTGAAGACGTGGTTGCTGCCGATGAGATATTCACTACCCTGATGGGGGATGAGGTCGAGCCAAGGCGCGAGTTTATCGAGCGCAATGCCCTGTACGTTACCAATCTGGATATCTAAAAGCACCCATATCGCGGTGCAACACACAGGTAGATGCTCAGCCGATTAATGCCAGGTTGGCGACGCGGTCGAACATGGCTTTGAGCCGCAACAGCAGGTTCAGGCGATTGAGTCGAATTTCAGTGTCTTCATCCATCACCATTACCTGTTCAAAAAAGGCATCGATACTGGTGGAAAGTCCGGCTAACAGGTTCAGGGCTGCAGTGTAGTTTGCCTGCCTGTAAAGTTGGCCAAGTTTTTCTGAAATATTACTAATTTCTACAAAAAGCAGCCTTTCTTCTTCGATAATTAGCTTATCTTCTTCTATAATACCATTTAAGGCTTCGCCAGATTTGCGTAGAATATTACCGATTCTCTTGTTAGAGGCAGCCAGGCTGGTGGAAACATCCAGTGCCATGAAAGCCTGCAGGGCGGCGAGCCGCGACGCCAGGTCCGGCAAGGTGCTGATGGGTGCATCCAGGACGGCATTGACCAGTTTGGTAGCGTATCCCTGCTCACGCAGGTAGTGCTTCAGGCGCTCCAGAATAAAGTGGCGCAGTTCAGGCAGGACCGTGGCGGAAAGCGGGAGTTGTTGCTGCATAACCTGCGCGGAGATAGCCAGCACTTTATCCAGTTCGATTTGCACTTCTCCGTCCAGCAAAATACGCGTCAGGCCAAGCGCCGCACGACGTAGCGCGAATGGATCCCTATTACCGGAGGGTTTGAGTCCGCTAGCAAAAATTCCGCTGAGGGTATCCAGACGGTCTGCCAGTGCGACCACTTTTCCAACCACGTTGCCGGGTAAACGGTCGCCGGAAAACGCCGGCAGGTAGTGATCCCCTATGGCCCGGGCTACCTGACCATCCTCACCGCTGTGCTCGGCATAATAACGCCCCATGATACCCTGAAGCGCTGGGAATTCGCCCACCATCTGACTAACAAGATCGCACTTGCACAACTGTGCTGCACGCCGTGAAGCCTCCTGGTCAATACCGGTTTCTTCGGCTAATTTCTGCGATATTAATACGATACGCCTTGATTTGTCACCAATAGAACCTAACTTGTTTTGAAAAACAATATGATCAAGCAGCGGTAACCAGTCTTCCAACGGGGATTTATTATCCTGATCCCAGAAAAAACGTGCATCGGCAAGCCGGGGCCGGATAACGCGCTCAAAACCTTTCCGAACAGCATCAAAATCCGTACTGTCGAGGTTGGCAATGGCGATGAAGCGCGCCATCAGACGGCCCGTATCAGCATGAATGACAGGAAAAAACTTTTGGTGGTGTTGCATGCTCGCGATCAGCGCTTCGGCGGGAACCTCCAGAAATTCGCTATCAAAGCTACCCAATATCGCGCGCGGCCACTCAACCAGGTTGGTGACTTCCGCGAGCAGGCCCGCATCTATCAGCGCCTCGCCGCCGGCAGCTTTACCCAGTTCAACAGCCTGCTGTTCGATCATTTCCCTGCGCTTATCCTGATCAACCAAAATGTGCGCAGCTTCAAGTACTCGTACGTAGTCGCCTGCTGAATTGATTTTATGCGGGCCGGGGCTATGTATTCGGTGTCCCCGGGTTGTGTCACCTGCCTGCAATCCAAACAGGCCACCGTCGATGATGCCTGAGCCATACATGGCAAGCAGCCAGTGAACCGGCCGGATAAAACTAAAATCATTTGAGCCCCAGCGCATCGGCTTGACCACTGGCAATGCGGCAAGCGCTTTTTCCAGCATCGGGAAGAACAGGTCTTCAAGCCGTTCTCCCGGTCTTTCCACACGACAATACAACCACTCGCCTTTGTCGGTCTTGAGGGTTTCCAGTTCGTCGACGGGTTTGCCAACGCTACGTGCAAAACCCAGGGCCGCGGGTGTCGGTAGTTTATCTGCATCAAAAGCTGCTGAGATGGCCGGGCCCTTGCGCTCCAGAATTTGATCGGGCTGGCTGGCGGCAACGTCTGACACCAAAAAGGCGAGGCGCCGGGGCGTATAGAAAAAACGGCTGGTTGAAGTAGCAAACGTCAAGCCGGCTTTGTCAAGTTGTGTACAGAACCCGGAAAACAGTGTTTTAGCCAGCACCGGCAAAGATTTGGGTGGAAGTTCTTCGCAGCCCAACTCGAACAGCAGGTCTGCACCAGCCGTCGTGGTCACTACCGGATTATTCACCATCACCCTCCTTCAATCCCGGAAACCCCAGTTTCTGTCTGCCAGCGTAGTAGGCTTCAGCCACCTGCCGGGACAAATTCCTGACCCGTAAAATATAGCGCTGTCGCTCGGTCACTGAAATTGCACGGCGCGCATCAAGCAGGTTGAACGTATGGGAAGCCTTGAGCACCTGTTCATAAGCAGGTAACGGTAAATCAAGCGCCACCAACTTGCCGGCTTCTTTCTCACAGGTGTCGAACCAGGCGAACAGGGACTCGATATCGGCGTGCTCGAAATTATACGTGGATTGCTCAACTTCATTTTGATGGAAGACTTCACCATAAGTTATTTTGATGCCGCCGACATCGGTCCAGACCAGATCAAATATGCTGTCTACGTCCTGCAGGTACATGGCCAGGCGCTCGAGGCCATAGGTGATCTCACCTAAGACCGGGCGGCATTCCAGTCCACCGGCCTGCTGGAAATAGGTGAACTGGGTCACCTCCATGCCGTTGAGCCAGACTTCCCAGCCCAGGCCCCAGGCCCCCAGTGTCGGAGATTCCCAGTTGTCTTCTACAAAACGTATATCGTGAACGGCGGGATCGATCCCAATGGCCCTGAGCGACCCCAGGTAACGTTCCTGGATATCCTCCGGTGAAGGTTTCATGACGACCTGGTACTGGTAGTAGTGCTGTAGCCGGTTGGGGTTTTCACCATAACGGCCATCGGTGGGGCGCCGGCAGGGTTGTACGTAGGCAGCGTTCCAGGGCTCCGGGCCGATAGAGCGCAGGAACGTTGCCGGGTGAAAAGTACCCGCACCCACCTCGAGATCAAGCGGCTGAACCAGTACGCAACCCTGCTCCGCCCAATAGGACTGCAGGCAGTTGATAAAATCCTGAAAAGTCATGAAAATCCTGAATTCTTATATCGCGTAGTATAGCCAAGGGCGGGCAAAGACAGAAGATGAACAGACAAAAAGCATTGAAACAGATCACTTTGATTAAGACAGGCAGCACGATTCCCGGGATCAGGCAGCATTACGGGGACTTTGAAGACTGGTTTATCGCAGCTATGGGCGTAGCGGGCGTGCAGTTGGTAGAAGTCTTCAGAAATAAGCCGCTGCCGGCGCTGGCAAAAACCGCTGCTGTTGTGGTCACAGGTTCTGCGGCCATGGTCTCCCACCGGCAGGACTGGAGCGAGAAAACGGCAGACTGGTTAAAGCGGGCCGTACAGGCAGGATTGCCGGTGCTGGGGGTTTGCTATGGTCACCAATTGTTGGCCCACGCCCTGGGGGGCAGGGTAGGACCCAACCCGAATGGGCGCCAGATAGGCACGGTTACAGCCAGTTTACTTGACGCAGCCGGGCATGATCCGTTGCTGGGGCATTTGCCACCGCAATTTTTGGTGCAGACATCACACTCTGAATCTGTGCTGAAGCTACCAGCAGCAGCCGAGCGATTGGCGACCACCCCGCTGGATGAAAATTTTGCCATACGTTTTTCTGAAAACGCCTGGGGTGTCCAGTTTCATCCGGAATTTTCAATCCCGGTAATGTCGGAATATATACGCCATCGTGCGCAAGCCATACGTGCGGAAGGTCTGGACCCTGATCATTTTCTCAGCAAAATCACGGAGACCGACCAGGCCCGGACTGTATTGGAGAAATTTACGACGCTTGTCAGACTGGCAGTGACATCCTGACTTACTGGTCAGCGGCCTTAATTATGAATACCACACCATCTATATCAGTCACCCTAATGGTTGTGCCGGCATCCAGATCCGGTCCTTTGACCCGCCAGGTTGAATCATCCACTGTGACCTTGCCAACACCGTTGACAATAGGATCAATCAGCGTAAATTCACGCCCGATGTATTGGTGACCACGCCGGTTGAGGTTGGGTTGATCTGTTGTTATCGGACGGGAATCCCTGAATTTTCGCCAGGCAATAATGGCAACCACGGATGCAATACTGAAAAGCACCAATTGGGATTGCAGCGAAATGGCAGGGAAAACAAGCAGGATCATACCGACTGCAGCAGCAGCAATTCCCAGCCACAGGAAGAAAAATGCCGGGGCAGTCAATTCAAGAATCAGCAGGATACCGGCAAGAATCCACCAATGCCAGAAAACAATATGACCAAGCCATGCCACCATATTCAGGAATCCCCGGCAGGCTTGTCAGCAAGTGAGTCCTTGAAGATTTCAGTTATACCCGCCAGGCTGCCCAGGATACCAGTCGTTTCCATCGGCAAAAGCAGTGTCTTTTGGTTGGGGCTGGTCGCAAACTCTTTCAGGGCTTCGACATATTTCTGTGCAATAAAATAGTTGATTGCCTGTAAATTGCCTGCGGCGATTGCTTCAGAAACCATCGTTGTGGCCTTGGCTTCCGCTTCTGCTGACCGCTCGCGTGCTTCAGCATCTCTGAAAGCCGCTTCTCTGCGGCCTTCGGCATCCAGAACGATGGCTTGTTTTTCACCTTCGGCCCGCAGTATCGCCGCTTGCCGGAAGCCTTCGGCCTCGAGAATATTGGCACGCTTTTCCCTTTCGGCTTTCATCTGCCGCGCCATGGCATTGACGAGATCCATTGGCGGTGAGATGTCCTTGATTTCAATGCGTGTTACTTTCAGCCCCCAGGGTGTGGTCGCTCCGTCAACAACAGAAAGCAACTGGGCATTGATGGTGTCGCGTTTGGACAAGGCGTCATCCAGGTCCATGGAGCCCAAAACAGTACGGATATTTGTCATGGTCAGGTTCAGAATGGCATACTCCAGCCGGTAAACCTCGTAAGCGGCTTTGGCAGCATCCAATACCTGGTAAAACACGACTCCGTCGACTTGCAGGACGGCATTATCCTTGGATATCACGTCCTGTGACGGCACATCAAGTACCTGTTCCATCATGTTGACGCGCTGCCCGATCCGGTTTATGAACGGGATCATGATATGAAAGCCGGGGCTGAAGGTGGTGCTGTAGCGGCCAAACCGTTCAACGGTATATTCAAATCCCTGCTTGACGATAATGACAGATTTGCGAACTATTACAATGGCAAGAATGACTACGATAACCGCCGAGATCAGTGTACTGTCCAACATTTCGAACCCTCTTTGTTAATATTGCGGTGATTGATTGTGTACGATACGGGGCATGTTTACTTCAATCTTTTTATCCACCTGAGAGGATAGCAGAGTCCATGTCAAAGCGGATGCGCCAGAAGTCATTGGCAGTGGTTGCAAGGCAATGACCGACCAACAGGACAGGTTGTTCGCCACCAGCCGTGCGGTCACCAGTGGTTTTCGGTTCGATGAAAAAGTTGTACGGGTGTTTCCTGACATGATCAGCCGCTCCGTACCCGGTTATGAACTGGTCGTTCCGATGATTGGCATGCTGGCACGACGCTTCGCCCAGCCAGAATCGAAGCTGTATGATTTGGGCTGCTCACTCGGGGCAGCAAGCCTGGCGATGGCGGTTGCAGTCAATGCTGAGGGTACTGGTATCATCGCTGTGGATAACTCTGCAGCCATGGTTGCACGGTGCCGGCAACACGTGGCCGAAAGTGACGTGGCCGTCCCGGTCGAGGTGAGGCTGGAGAACATGCTGGACACACGCATCGAAAATGCCTCGGTGGTGGTACTCAATTTCACCCTGCAGTTTCTTGATCGCGGCCAGCGGCAGGGCCTGGTTAACCGGATTGCCACGGGTATGCGCACTGGGGGTGCATTGATCATCTCGGAAAAAATCTGTTTTGCAGATGACCAGGAGCAAAAAGACCAGACAGCCTGGCACCATGATTTCAAACGAACACAAGGGTATTCAGCGTTGGAAATTGCACAAAAAAGAAATGCCCTGGAAGAAGTTTTGCAACCCGATACGGAAGCCGGGCATATCGAAAGGATGAAGCAGGCCGGGCTGAGCAATCCACGCCGCTGGTTTCAGTGTTTCAGTTTTGCCAGTTATATAGCCTTCAGATGAATCCCTACCAGGCACTCGGGGACGCTGGCTGGCCGGTGCTGGCAGCACTGGGGTGGCAAAGACTTAAAAACAGCTCGCATGGTGATTTGCAGCACTGGCTGGCGTGCATAAAAGCCATGCCTGAGGTTGACCCCGGTGCAAAAACAGATTGTGCCGCACCGGTGCTGGGACGGATAGTTGATGATCCGGAGACGTTGCGTAAAGCGCTGTTGGGTTTGCACCCCTGGCGCAAAGGGCCGCTGCTGTTGGGTGGGGTAAGAATCGATACTGAATGGCGTTCTGACTGGAAGTGGAAGCGTATCGCTCCATACCTTGAACTCGAAGGTCAGCAGGTTCTGGACATAGGCTGTGGCAACGGCTATTTTGGTCTGCGCATGCTGGGTGTCGGTGCGAAACTGGTGGTCGGCATTGATCCGACCATGGTATTTGTCATGCAATGGCTCGCCATGCAAAAAATTGAACCCACACTGAATAATTTTGTACTGCCGCTGGGAATAGAGCATTTACGGGCAGGCACAGGCAATTTCGACAGCGTGTTCTCTATGGGCGTCCTGTATCACCGGCGCGATCCACTGGAACATCTGCAACGGTTGAAGAAGCTCGTCCGGCCTGGCGGCCAGGTTATTCTGGAGACACTGGTGCTGGCGGGTGGGGCTGAGGAAATACTGCAGCCGAAGGGTCGCTATGCACGTATGCGCAACGTCCATGTTGTACCGACGCTAAGCGTTTTGCTGACGTGGTTGAAGCGAGCTGGCCTGGTCGACGTACAGGTAATGGACGTCAGCAAAACCACCCCGGACGAACAACGAAGTACCGCCTGGATGACCTTCGAATCGTTGCAGGAAAGCCTGGATCGGCACGATCCGTCATTAACCGTTGAAGGCTACCCCGCGCCGGTGCGGGCCGCCTTGCTGGTCACACGAGGTTACAGATAACAAAAACCAAGCGCATGATTCACCTTGAAAACATCAGCCGGATCTACCAGATCGGCAACCAATCTATTCATGCGCTGGACGCAGTTAACCTGGATATCAGCGCGGGAGAGTTTGTTGCCGTCATGGGGCGTTCCGGCTCCGGCAAATCAACGTTGTTGAATATGCTGGGGTGTATGGATCGCCCCGATGAAGGCGAGTACCTGCTGGATGAAAACAGGATCAGTGCCATGGATGATGATGCGTTGTCTGCAGTACGCAACCGTTACATGGGTTTTGTGTTCCAGAGCTTTCATCTGCTGCCGCGTCTGACCACCATTGAAAATGTACTTCTGCCACGCCGTTATCACACGCATGGCATGCGCGAAATCGATCGTAGCAAGGCAGTGGAATTGTTGCGGCGGGTCGACCTCGAAGACCGCATGGAGCACAAGCCAAATGAACTATCGGGAGGGCAGCGGCAACGTGTGGCGATAGCACGCGCCCTGATCAACGAGCCGAAAGTACTGCTGGCCGATGAACCGACCGGCAACCTGGACAGCCGTACGTCTGATGCCATTATGATGCTATTGAAAGAACTGAACGAAGACGGACAGACGATCGTCCTGGTCACCCATGAGCCTGAGATTGCGGCGCATGCGCAACGCCAGATCTTCATGCGGGATGGGAAAATACTGCAGGATTATGCGGCTTAACACGCTACTGGTGATGCTGGCTGTATGGCCGCTACAGGCGTTGGCCCAGAATAATGACACGCTGTTTACCGGTGAAGTGTTCTCGTTGCAGGCACAGGAAATATTCGTGCCCCTGACCAATAACTGGCAAGCGCGCATCAGTATGATGCTACCGGAAGGAACCCGTGTTCAGCGTGGTGATGTGGTGGTGGAGTTTGACGGCTCGGAGGTTGCCCGGCAACTGGAGCAGCAACTACAGACCCAGCGTACCGAGCAGGCCAAAACCGAACGTGACATAGCAAAGATCGAAAAAGAACTGGTGGAAGCAGATTTTCGACTCAGGCTGGCAAAAGTCAGCCTCGAGTTGGCAGCCTTGAAGGCAGATGTGCCGGAAGGGCTGATAGGGGCGTTGGAGCAATCTGAAAACACGCTCGCCAAGGAGAAGGCCGGTAAAGCAGTTGAGGATGCGCAGGAACAGCTCAAAGACAAGCAGCAGAGCGCTCGCGAAAGGGTTCGGCAAGCCGAACTGGATAAGCAAAAAGGCAGGAACCAATACGAGTTTTGGGACCAGATGCTGGAATCTTTCGTAATACACGCCACCCAACCGGGCTTTATTATTTACGGTAAGCACCCGTGGAACCGGACGAAATTCCAGGAGGGCGACACGGTTCAGACCAGTTTCCGGGTTGCACAGATAGCAGATACATCCGAACTGGCCATTCGTGTCTGGATTAACAGTATTGACCGCCCGCGAATCCAATCCGGCACAGCGGTTAACATCATGCTTGATGCCCTGCCTGCGCTGGAACTCAAGGGACGGCTGGAGTCCATATCCGACAGCGGTTCCAAGCGTCCGGAGTGGGGCAAGGGCTTGTACTATGAAGGTGTCGTACTGTTTGAATCTGCCGGGCTACCGCAGTTGCTTCCAGGTATGAGTGCACTGGTGGAGCCAGACCTGTGAAAGCATTTTCCCCACCCTCATCTGTGGGCGGCTTTACCGGCTTGCTGGCCCTGGTTGCCGTAGTATTACTGGGTGGTTGTTCAGCAGACAAAAATGAAGCCACCCCGGCCCGGGCCCAAACCAGTGAAGTGCTGCGTGTCACCGGGGATATAGAGTCGGCCAGTTCAGCCTTTTTTGGTCCGCCGGCGGTACCCAATATCTGGCAGTACACGATTGCTTTTATGGCCCCCGAAGGCCGCAAAGTAAAAACCGGCACACCGATACTGAAATTTGATCCACAGGAATTAATGACCCAGCTAAGAGACAAGCGCAATGCGCTGAACGAAAAACAAAAACAACTGGAAAAGCAAAAAATCGTCGCTCTTGAAGTGGTTGCGGAACTCAAACTGAAGCAGCAGGAAGCGAGGGCTGACCTTGATAAAGCCCGGCTCAAAGCCGACATACCGGTGCAGTTGCTCGCCAGCCGTGATTACAGGGAGAACAAACTGAAATTGAAACTGGCGGAACTGACACTTGAGTTAAGACAGGAGGAAGTGCAAAAAGAACAGCGTGTCCAGGATACTGAAATCAATATTTTCAAACGCGAAATTGCTGTTTTGGAAAGTGAAGTGGCGCAATTCCAGGGGTCGATCGACTCTATGACCATCAAGGCCGCTGACGAAGGCGTGGTCATCTATACGGTGGATCGCAGGAACAACAAGCTCGAGGTGGGTGACAACGTCTGGATGGGCCGCAGGGTGATGGAGTTGCCGGACCTGTCAAGACTCCAGGTACACCTTGAAGTGCCGGAGCGCGAGTCTGCGCGGATTGCCGTCGGCCAGGCAGTAAAGTTCGTGATTGATGCAGCACCTGAAGCACAATTTTACGGTGAAATCGTTGAGCTGGCGTCGGTTATTCGCACTAAGTCGCGCAGTCAACCGGCGCGTATATTTGATGCCACTGTCAGTATGAAAAACCCGGATTTATCCTTTATGCGCCCCGGGATGAGTGTGTCAGCCGAGATTTACCTGCAACAGGGGGCGACCAGGGACCCATGAAAACCTTACGGGTGTTAGCCATGGCGATGGTGCTTTCTGCCTGCGGGCAAGCTGGCGTGGATCAGGTTGAAACGGTCACTGTGGGCAGTGGTTTATTTGCGATCACCCTGCAGGCACAAGGTGAATTGCGTGCGGCTCAATCCACCCCGGTCAAGCCACCCCCGGGTAGTAGCCAGCCCCGCACGATTGAGTGGATGGTGCCGGACAACAGTTGGGTAAGCAAGGGTCAACTGGTTGCCAGGTTCGATGCATCATCTGCCGCGCGTGGTGCCCGGGATGTTGGCATTGAACTCAGCAAGGTGGATATCCAGGTGCTGTCCAAACAACGTGAACTTGAGCGCCAGTTGGGTGAGCTTGGCAATGAACTGGAACTGGTAGATATTGAAAAAATAATGGCGCAAAAATTTTCCGTGGACAACGAGTTGGCTTATTCACGGTTTGAAATCATTGATGCCATGCGTGATAAAGAATTACTGGATTATCGTGCCGGCCACCTGGAAGGCAAGAAAGGCAGTTACCGGGCCCGTGAAGGCGCAGAAGAAGCGGTTCTCAGTGCTGCACGAGAAACCCAGGAGTCCAAATTGCGGGAACACAAATCGCAGTTGGACAATGCAGAGATCCGGGCACCGCACGATGGTTTTTTTGTCTATGAAAAAACCTGGTTTGGTCAGAAGATAGGTGTTGGCAGCACGGTGTTTCCGGGTAACCGGATTGCCAGCATACCCAACCTGGATAAAATGGAGGCTGTTTTACGTGTGCTGGAAACCGAGGCAGTTGGTATCGTCGAAAATCAGTCTGCCGTGGTTGTCATAGACGCTTTTCCCGACCGCCCGTTGCATGGGACCATTACCAAAATAAGTGCTACGGCGTCACCCATTGAGCGCAACAGCCCGGTCAAGTATTTTACCGTTACAGTAGCCCTCGACAAAGCGGACCCGGACTGGATTACGCCTGAAAGCCAGGTTTCAGCAACGATTGCCATTAACCGGGTAGAAGACACCATATTCGTGCCCAACCAGGCGATATTTTCAGATGGCAGCGGCGACTGGGTGCTGATGCGAAAAGGCAGAAGTCTTGTAAAAAAGGAAATAACGCTTGGCTTGCGCGGGGCCAATCGCTCGCAGGTGGTCAGCGGCCTCGCACGGGACGCAGAAATCGCACTTTCCCCCCCCGCCGACAGCGTGCCCTCGGGGTGATGTTGAAATGATGCTGGTAAAAGGCCTGGGAACGCAAGACCTGTGGCACGCGGTTGAGCAATTGCGGCAACATAAATTGCGTACTGCCTTAACCTTGCTGGGCATGGTGTTCGGTGTGGGGGCTGTTATCGCCATGCTAAGTATTGGAGAAGGGGCCAAACAGGAAGCGCTGCGTCTGATCGAATCCATGGGTTTGCGCAATATACTGATTGAGTCACGTGATTTTGATGCCGCTACGCTGACGCAAATTCGCGAACATAGTGTGGGTCTGTCGCAAAGTGATGTGCGGGCCATGGTGCAGACACTGCCGGACGTTGAGGGTGTCAGCTCAGAGAAAAAGATCAAGGCCTGGAGCCTGTTTTCCAGTCAGGCATCATCTGACGCACAAGTGCTGGCCGTATCTCCTGAGTATTTTGCACTGGCCAGTCTGAAGGTTGCAAAAGGCCGAAAAATCAATGCTGAAGACAATAAATATTACGCACAGGTGGCCGTGCTCGGTGCTCAGGCAGCCAGGAGCCTGTTTCCGGAGGGTAACCCGGTGGGCCAACCGGTAAAAATCAACTATCTTTGGGTTACGGTCATCGGTGTGTTGCAGGACCGCGACCTGAGCAAAGATGAGTTTCAGGGCATTAGCCTGGGTGGCGATCGCAACCGGGTGTTCATACCGCTTGCAACCGCGCTAAAGCGGCTTAAATTTGAGCCACTTGAGAGCGAGTTGGATGCTGTCAGGCTCAAGCTGGACAAAAAAGCAGATCCCCAGCTAGCGGCGCTGACCGTCAACCACCTGCTGTCTCGCCGCCATGGCGGGGAAAAAGACTATGCCATCATTATCCCGGCTGCCCTGCTCAAGCAACAGCAGAAAACCCAGCAGATTTTTACCATTGTCATGTCTGCCATTGCCGGCATTTCGCTGTTGGTGGGGGGTATTGGAATTATGAATATCATGCTGGCAACGGTGCTTGAACGCACCCGGGAAATTGGCTTGTTGCGTGCGCTGGGTGCTCGCAAACGGGATATTCAGTTACAGTTCCTGGTGGAATCCGCGACAGTGGCTTCGCTGGGTGCTTTAATTGGGATTTTCTTTGGCCTGGCGCTGGCGTTTGTCATCCAGCTATTTGCCGGCTGGCCGGTTGGCTGGTCACTGGCAGCCATCTTGTTGTCAGTGAGTATCTGCCTGCTTACAGGCGTTGTTTTTGGCTGGTATCCGGCCCGTCAGGCGGCAGCACTGGACCCCATTCGCGCATTGCACGCGGAATAGCAGGGACTGTCAAGGCACCTTCGAACCCGTCAGTATCGGCCAGTAAACCCACACAAAAATCGCAAAGGCCAGCATCCAGCCGGTGGCCGACAGGTCGATCATCAGCAGGTAGCTTTCTCCTGTCAGCGGCCCCAGTATCCGGATTAACACGGCGATCATTAACAGCCAGTAAGCCAGTACCGTTGCCCTGGCGGCTTGCAATGGCCGGCCGCTGTGACCCAGTGAAACCCGGGTCATGACAGCGAGCACCATGTTGCCAATGGCGCCCATGGTTAAGGCGTGCAGCGCAGAGGTTGGCGTAAACAACCAACCGAAAACGGCGAAACCCAGCAGGGTATAGCCGATCGGGAACCAGGCATAGGCAACGTGCAGTACAAACAACAGCGGGTTGGAAGTCGTTGCAAAACCCCGCCAGCGACTGAGCCTGAAACCATGCACCGCGGCAGCAGCGAATGCCAAAATACCGGTGGCCGGATGCTGTGGCGCAAAGCTTGCAGACAGGCCCACCAGCAGGGTCAACGCCAGCGCTGTGCGGTCCACGCCAGCGCTGATAACCGGTAGCCGGTTCTGGCCCTGCGTGCGCAGCCAGTTAGCTGTAAAGGCAGGTATGATTCGGCCGGCGATGATGGTCACCAGCAGCAATATGGTGTGGATCAAAAGATAAATGGCAATTCTGTCACCACCCATCAATACCTGGTGAGCGCCGAGATGATAAATGCCATTGAGCAAGGCCAGAAAAACTGCAATGGCGACAAGGCTATAGTTCCGTTTACTTTTACCGCCAAAGATTTCGCGCCCGAGCAGGGCGCTAAGAAACAACGGGAACAGCATGTCCAGCAGGGCCACCAGGCTGACCGGGAGCCAGCCGGTAAGCAGCATGGCCAGGCGCCCTGCCAGCCAGAAAAATACCAACCAGGCCAGTGGTGCACCGCGAATGGCTGGCCTGCCGGTCCAGTTGGCTACTGCCGTCAGGCTAAAGCCAGCCACCGCTGCCATGGCAAACCCGACCAGCATTTCATGGCTGTGCCACAACGGGGTAACTCCGCTCAGACCTGATCCATGCAGGGTCATTACCCACACCAAAATGATCAGGGTTGCGAAGATTCCGTTCAGTAGAAAGAAGGGCCGGAACGCATAGCTGAGTAAAACCGGGGTTGGCATTTATTTCAGATATTCGGGTTAATTCCGGCTTCTGGATGACTGGTTGTACTCAAATGCGGTAACGCATTCGGGCAGGTCATAAAACAAGGGTGCCCGCCGACCCATGCGTTCACCGTAATCTGCATAGAATGCTGCACATTCTTTCCGGCTGGGGAATTCCTTTTTAGCCACGCACGCTTCTACAAGCTGTCTCCTCATCGGCGTCAGCTTCTGCTGCCGCGCAGCTTCGCAGGTGCCATCCAGTTTTGCCTGAATTTCTTCACGGGATTGTTTTGCCATGGCGGGATTGAATACCAGCAGCATCAGCACAACGCCCAACAGAAAATAAATGAATTTCATGGTAAACACCTCATCAACTTTACCCCATGATACATCAAGGCCGGTAACCATGACGCGCGCCAGGCGGTAAAACTTATAACTCGTCTTCACCCATCCACTTGCGCACGTTGGGTGCCTGGTAAACAGCGAACCGGTCCAGTAATGACGTGGATTCAGCAGCGGTTATTAATAAGGGACGGTAAAGCTCGTTGACAAATTGCTGTGCGAAAGCATTTTCAAGAAACTCGAGCAGGTGGTCAAAATAACCTTCCGCGTTGAACAGGCCGCAGGGCTTGTCATGAAAGCCAAGTTGCGCCCAGGTCAGCATCTCAAAAATTTCCTCCAGCGTGCCCCAGCCCCCCGGTAGCGCAATAAAACCATCGGCTAATTCTGCCATCATCGCTTTTCGCTCATGCATGGAGGCCACCACGTGCAGTTCTGCAAGGTTATCGTGGGCAACTTCTTTCACTGCCAGGCTCTTAGGTATAACGCCGATCGCTTCCCCGCCGGCTTCGAGTACCGCATCCGCCACCGCCCCCATGACGCCCACCGCCGCCCCGCCATAAACCAGCCCGATGTCACGGCTGCACATTTCCCGCGCAAGACTGGCCGCAGCCTGTGTGAAGGCCGGGTTTTTTCCAGGGCTGGAACCGCAGTACACACATATTCTTTTAATTTTTCTTTTGATTTTCAAATTTTCGGGCCAATCCAGCGTTTAAGTGGTATCCCACCAAGCACGTCATGCCAGGGGAAACGGGGCCCCGGGTCAGTTTTGCGCCTGATCATGATGTTCGGACTATTATCGGCCGCTATCAAAGTTGTATCCAGGTCTTCATGCCCGGCGACCTGCTTCAGCCCGGGCAGGTTTAAGGTAAGTTCGTTCAACAGCACCACCAGGGCCTGAATCTGCAGGGGTGAATAGGGCTCTGTCATTTGCTGCTTTGCAGAGTGGAACCAGTCCGGATAGCGGCCACGGTTAACCAGCTCAATGCCAACACTTTTTGCATTGTAACCCCTGCTGTGATGAGCAACGCGGCTGGCTGGAACCCATTCCTCAACACTGCCATCGCGATCGACATAGAAGTGCCCGCTGTTACCGGTGCGGCTGTCCGGGTGAATTTCTTTTTCACCCCAGCTTCTGGCGGTGTCCAGGTCAGGAAGTTCGGTGCAATGGATAACCACCAGTTCAATGGTGTCGGTTGTGCGGCTTTCCAGCCGCTCAACATAAGACAGTGGCCGCAGTCGTATTTCCAGTGTCATACAGATTTACAGAGCCCGTTTGACAACTGCCGCCAGCAGAGGCTGGTATGCTCAGCCCTGCTGCAACAGGAAGCGCAGGTCAATGATGGCGGCATTGGCTCGCGAAATGTAATTGGCCATGACCAGCGAGTGGTTCGCAAAAATACCGTACTTGCTGCCGTTCAGGACCATCGGCGAGCGCAGCGGTTCCTGGGTGGATTCCAACTCACGAATAATCTGGCGAAAGCTGACCAGCGCATTTTTCTTGCGCAGAACATCATTAAAATCCACTTCCATTGCTTTGAGGAAATGGATCAGCGCCCAGGTGCTGCCACGGGCTTCGTAGAAGACGTCGTCAATCTTCAGCCAGGGTGTTTTCACTTCTATATCGCCTTCGGCAGCAGTGGATTGCCTGGCGGCGGTATCACCGGCCAAATCCGTGTTCAAACGGCGCTGGCCGACACTGGCCGACAACCGTTGTGACAATGAGCCCAGACGCTTTTCCACCAGCCCCAACCAGCTACGGAGGTTGTCCGCGCGGGCATAAAACTGGGCGTCAGGCTGGTTCGGGTCTGATAGCCGGGTCAGGTAGGACTCCAGGAATTTCATGCCCTCGCGATATTTGCCCTCGGTGGAAGGTATTAACCAGCGGTCATTGGCGTAGTTGAATAGTGGATCCGCCTGTGACAGGTCCGGGTCTTCGGCTGACTGAGTTTGTGAGCGGCTGAAGTCGTTACGCATGGTCCGTGCCAGGTCACGCACCTGGGTGAGCACACCGAACTCCCAGTTGGGGACGTTATCGAGAAAAACCCACGGTGGCATGATGTCATTGGAAAGATAACCGCCACGTTTGTTCTGTAATCCATCGACCACTTCAAGCAGGGCGGAAGTGGTGATTGTGCCGGTCACAATGGTGTGATTGTGGGCCTGCATATGCAGGCGGGTCCGCGCCACCGGGTCGAACAGATCCGGTTCGTGGTTATACCAGAACATCATGCCGCCAATAATTACAACAAGCACGGCAGGAACCGCTATCCATAGTTTACGTTTCATGCGGTAAAAGATAACAGATTTCAGGTCAAATACATGTGCCGGAAGTGTAAAAAGTACAATTTACACCCCGAACCGGACACGGGGTCGGAAAAGCTATCGGGCAGCGCGGCTAAGGTTGCCGGGTTCAGGCACCGATCATACCGGTTTTAAGGGAATTCCTGACCATGGTCTCAAGGCTTTTAACAGGTTGTGAAGACAGGCCAATGATCGCAGCCGAGCCGTGCTTGAGGTTTATCAAATACGCATGCATCTGGTCAAATTTAACCATTTCACCATCGGTCACCCGTGTTTCAGGCATGAAGACAACGGTGATGGGCCCCTGGTCCGTGCTGATTATCATGTGGGCGCCACGGCCCCTGGGGGTCGGGCAGAATTTAATAAACTTGACCCGGCCGGCAAGTTGTTGCCCGATGGATGCATTCAGGCGGGCCATGATTCTGTTGACATCCTGTGCCGGCACTGGTTCTGAAGCCCGTCCGAGTAAAATAGCGCCATCCTGTGCGTAGTGATCGGTAATATAGGCTTCAACGCTGTTCCACCTGTGCGACTGTTTCCAGGCTATGCCTACCGCACCGAATGCAATCACCAGGCTGGCGGCCAGCGCCAGTGGCATCCAGTTGCGCCGCTGAACTGGCTGGTGGCTGATGTTTTTAATGTCAGCGAGTAGATCGGCAGGAGGCTGCACATGTAATGCGGATTGCAGTTTATGCTCAAACGCTTCAACATCGCTTGCGGCCCGCTCAAATTCCGGTGCAGAATTGCGGGCACGCAAAGTCTTGGGATCCCGGTTCCAGGGATCCGCGCCAATCAATCTTTTGAACTCAAATAAGTTCATGGACATTGCCCGTTACTCCATCTTTTTGCATCTGTGCTTTCAATTTTTCCCGCGCCCGGAACAACTGTGTCATTACCGCGCTTTTACTGGTTCCCAATTGCTCGGAAATTTCCGCGCAGCTATGTCCGAACACCACCTGTAACAACAATGGATCCCGGTATTTCGGATCCAGTTTCAAAATGCCCTTGCGTAACAAGTCACGTTCTGCCTGCTCGTCAGGCTCAAGCTCGCTATCATCCGCAACAACGACTTTTTCCACGTCGGTGAACTTGGGTACCTTGCGTTCGAAGGTACGGGCATATTCCCGCCGTAATATCGTAATCAACCAGCTTTTCGCGGCCCCAATATCTTTCAGGCTGTCCAGTGCCCGCCATGCTCTCAGAAACGTTTCCTGAACCAGGTCTTTGGCCAGTGCATCATTTCCACAAATCCACATGGCGTAGCGGTACAAGTCAGTCGAATAGGCTTCGGCAAGCTCGTTGAAGCGCCTTGTTCTATCCGTATCATTTGTCATGACCGGATTCCTTTGTATTCTATTTCGCGTAAAAGCAATTTTTATTGGCCTTTATTCGAGCAGACTCTGCCCCAACTTGGGATAATACCGCCAAATTACAAGGTAACCCAAATTTCATGTTGAGCGTCAATATTATTCAGGGTGCTGTAAAATGGAGAAACCGCAAGCCGGTGTTGAAGTCAGTTTTTTTGAATCGAACTGTGATTATTCCGGCTTGTGACTTATGGCACTTAAAGCCCCGGCCCTAAAAGCGGCAGTCTGTGCATTGCCTCGCCGGGGGCAGGCGTTAATCTTGTTTGATGGATTTACAGGCGCACAGAAAATGCAGACCGGTGGGAGTGAGAACCGATGAAAATGAATTTTGATCAGGCCAGATTTAACATGGTCGAACAGCAGATAAGGCCCTGGGACGTACTGGACGGGCGTGTCCTGGGGCTGTTGGAAAGCAGCCAGCGGGAGGATTTTGTACCTGTCCGGTACAGGAAAATGGCCTTTGCAGACCTTGCAATTCCGCTGGACCATGGTCAGAACATGATGAAACCGGTAGTCGAGGGCCGCCTGTTGCAGGCCCTGGGCTTGCAAGCGGATGAGACGGTGCTGGAGATAGGTACGGGTAGCGGGTTTGTTACCGCTTGCCTGGCACAGATGGCGGAGCGGGTTGTCAGTGTTGATATTTATGAACAATTTTCCAGTGAAGCAGCGGGAAAGTTAAAAGAAAAAGACATCCACAATGTTGAATTTGAGACCGGTGATGTCATGACCGGGTGGCAGCCTGAGCAGGCCCATGATGTGGTGGTCGTAACCGGTTCTGTGCTGAGTGTGCCGGAGCACTTCCCCGGTTGGGTCAACCCCCGTGGCCGCTTGTTTGTTATTTGTGGTGAGTCACCCGCGATGGAGGCAAAACTGCTAACCCGGTTAAATGCAACAGAATGGCGCGAAGAAAGTTTGTTTGAAACGGACCTGGCAAGGTTGATCAATGCCGGAAAAACGCCGCATTTCGAATTTTAACAGAATCCAGGAGTTGGTTATGCAGTTCAATGCTAAAAATCACAGGCTGTTGATGGCTGCTGCATTATTTATTGCACCATTTATGTCCGCATCAGCACTGGCCATTGACCTGGTCGGCGTACATGATCTGGCGGTCAAAAACGATCCGCAATTGAAGGCGGCAGAAAATCGCATGGAAGCCACCGGTGAAAACAAACGCCAGGCCTGGGCAAATCTGCTGCCGACCCTGACCGGCGGGGCGAACCGGGATTTTGGTACCAGCGATACATCGGTCGCCGAAACAGACTTTAACCGAGCTTTCAATACCACAAGCGAGATTGATACGCA